>NZ_JBQENY010000002.1:0-488836 GCF_052044915.1 Sphingopyxis sp. 22461 | reverse complement strand
CGCTGGAGAGGTAGCGTAAGGCCGATAGCGGCCCCCGCCTTCGCGGGGGCGACGGTTGTGGGATGGCCTCGGCGAGAAAACCCGCTAAGCCATCCCCTGATGAAACGGCATTTTTATCTGGTCGCGGGCTGGGCGTCGTTGGGGCTTGGTGCGATTGGCGCGTTCGTGCCGTTGTTGCCAACGGTGCCGTTCGTCATCCTTGCCGCCTTTTGCTTTGCGCGCTCGTCGCCGCGGCTCGAGAATTGGCTGCTGACGCACCCGCACTTTGGGCACCATATTGCCGCGTGGCGCGCGAAGGGCGCGATCAGCCGCAAAGGCAAGATCGCCGCGACGGCCGCCTTTGCCTTCAGTATTGTCCTTGCCGCGATCTTTTCGCCCTGGCCGTGGGTGATGGTGCCGGTGATCGCCGCCGCCGTCACCGGAAGCTGGATATGGACGCGGCCGGAGGGTTGAAGTCACTTCAGTTCCTTTCGTCATCCCGGACTTGATCCGGGATCCATGGGCGGCGCTCCAAGTCGTGGACCCCGGATCAAGTCCGGGGTGACGAGAGGGTGGCGACTCGAGGCTTGACGAGGTCGCCACATATGGCATGACCGCGAGGCCGGGGTCGCGCCGGGCAAATTGCTGGACCCCTTTCTCCGGCTCGCCTAAGGACGACGCGATCCGATGCACGCCTACGCTAATCCCACGCGCTTTCTTGCGATTGCCAAGCCGCTGACGCCGTGGTTGCTCGGCGCCGGGCTGTTGCTTGTGCTGGGCGGTGCGTGGGCCGGGCTCGCGATGGTGCCGGGCGACTACAAGCAGGGCGAAACCGCGCGCATCCTTTACGTCCATGTCCCGTCGGCCTGGCTCGGCATGGGCGGCTGGACGTCGCTGGCGATCGCCGGGCTGATCCAGCTTGTGTGGCGGCATCCGCTGTCGGGCATCGCGGCGCGTGCGATCGCGGTGCCGGGAATGCTGTTCACCGCGCTGTGCCTTGCGACCGGATCGATCTGGGGGCGCCCGACGTGGGGAACCTGGTGGGAATGGGACGGGCGGATGACGTCGATGCTCGTCCTGCTCTTTCTCTATGCGGGCTTTATCGCGCTGACGAGCGGCGATGACGGGCAGCGGCAGGGCGGCTCGCTGTCGCGCGGCGCGGCGATCTATGCGCTGGTCGGCGCGATCAACATTCCGATCATCAACCGCAGCGTCGTGTGGTGGAACAGCCTGCATCAGGGGCCGAGCATCACGCTGGGCGGGTCGAGCATCGACGGCGCGCTGCTGTGGCCGTTGGGGTTGACCGTGCTCGGCTTTTCGTTGCTATTTGGCGCCATCGTCCTGATGCGGATGCGGCGGATCATCGCCGACAACCGTGTCGCGGCGCGGCTCAGGCGGCTCGCGGACGACGAGGGGATTTGACGCGTGACGGGGGTGATCAGCGGGGGCGGGCAATGGGCGTTTGTCGCCGCGGCCTATGGGCTGACGGTCGTGCTGACCGGCGCGGTACTTTGGGCGAGCTGGCGCGCGATGAAAAAGGCCGAGAAGCGCAGCGACGCGCTGCGAAAGGATCGTAAGTGAAGGCCAAGCATCAACGGCTGATTCTGGCGCTGGTCGCGCTGTGCGGCGTCGGCGGTGCCGGTGTGCTCGCGGCGAGCGCGCTGCGCGACGAGGCGGCCTATTTCCGCACGCCGGTCGAGATCGAGGGCGGCAAGGCGGAGGTCGGCGAGCCGATGCGGCTGGGCGGCATGGTCGCCAAGGGGAGCATCAAGCGGCAGAGCGATGGCCTCACGATCCGCTTCGTCGCGACCGACGGCAAGGCGTCGGTGCCGGTCGAGTATAAGGGCATCGTTCCCGACCTGTTTGGCGAGGAGAGCGGCATGGTCGCCGACGGCCGGATGCGCGCCGACGGGACGTTTGTCGCCGATCGCATCCTCGCCAAGCATGACGAGCGCTATATGCCGCCGCAGATGGGCGATATGCCGAAGAATATGAAGGCGCCGGCAACGACATGATTGCCCCTAAATTCACGTCATCCCAGCGAAAGCTGGGATCTCTGGCGTCCGAGCAGAACGATAGCGGTCCCAGCGTTCGCTGGGACGACGAGCTTTTCCAGTGATCGCCGAACTCGGTCTCGCGCTGTTGTGGATCGCGGCCGCGCTCGCGTGCCTCTCGCTTGTCGCCGGGACCTTGTTCCTGCGCGGCGGTTCGAAGGATCTGGCGGCGCTCGTGCGCCCGGCGAGCGTTGCGCAGGGCGTGCTCACCGCGGCCGCCTTCGGGCTGCTGATCGCATTGTTCGTGCGCTCCGACATGTCGGTCGAGCTGGTCGCGCGCAACAGCAACAGTTTGAAACCGATGATCTTCAAGGTCGCGGGGACGTGGGGCAATCACGAAGGCTCGATGCTGCTGTGGCTGATGATCCTGTCGCTGTCGGGGGGGCTGATCGCGATCTTCGAAAAGCGGCTGCGCGAGGACACGCTGGTCGCGACTTTGGCGGCGCAAGCGGCGCTGAGCCTTGGTTTCTTCGCCTTCCTGTTGTTTTCGTCGAACCCGTTCAAGCGGCTTCCGGTGGCGCCGCCCGACGGGCAGGGGCTCAACCCGCTGCTCCAGGACATCGGGCTCGCCTTCCATCCGCCGACGCTTTACGTCGGCTATGTCGGGCTGTCGGTCGCGTTCAGCTTTGCCGTCGGCGCGCTGATCACGCGCGAGATCGGCCCGGCGTTCGCGCGTGCGATGCGGCCGTGGGTGCTCGGGAGCTGGATTTTCCTGACGCTCGGCATCACTGCGGGCAGTTACTGGGCCTATTATGAGCTCGGCTGGGGCGGCTGGTGGTTCTGGGATCCGGTCGAGAATGTCTCGCTGATCCCGTGGCTTGCGGGCGCGGCGTTGCTTCATTCGGTCGCGGTGACCGCCACCCGCAATGCCCTGCGCGCGTGGACGGTGATGCTCGCGGTGATCGGCTTTTCGATGTCGATGGTCGGCACCTTCATCGTCCGCTCGGGACTGCTGACGAGCGTCCACAGCTTTGCCGTCGATCCCGAGCGCGGCACGTTCCTGCTCGCGCTGATGGCAATCTATATCGGCGGGGCTTTGACCCTGTTCGCGCTGCGGGCGGGGAGCGTGGCGGAGGGCAAGAAATTCGCGTTGCTCAGCCGCGAAGGCTCGCTCGTCATCAACAATCTGCTGCTCACGACGATCCTCGCGCTCGTCCTGCTCGGCACGCTTTATCCGATCGTCGCCGAGGCGATGGGCGAGAAGATTTCGGTCGGGCCGCCCTATTATAACAAGGTCGCGGGGCCGCTCGCGCTGATCCTCTGCCTCGTGATGGTCGCGGGTCCGCTGCTGAGCTGGCGCAAGGACGACGGGAAACGGCTGTGGTCACGCCTGCCGCTGGCGATCTTTGCCGGCGCGACAGTGCTGTTCGCGCTGATCCTGTTCGGTGGCAAGGTCGGAATTTTGCCGCTGCTCGGCATGACCGTCGCGGGCGTCGTCGCGGTCGCGAGCCTTGCGCCGCTGTGGGGACGCAACCTGCGGCGCACGCCGCTGCCGACGTGGGGCATGGTCGTCGCGCATTTCGGCGTCGCGGTGTGCCTTGCCGGCATGGGCGCCGAAAGCGCCTTCATCAAGGAACGGCTGGTCGCGGCGGCGCCCGGCGATGTGGTGAAGGTCGGCGATTTCGCGGTGAAGTTCGTCGGCGTCAAACCGATCGCCGGGCCGAATTATACCGCGATCGAGGGCACGCTGGTCGCGACGACATCGTCGGGCGGCAGCTTTACGATGCGGCCCGAAGCGCGCACCTTTCCGGGACTGATGGGCACGGCGCCGACCGAAACCAACGAGGCGGCGCTGCTGACGCGGCCGGGCGGGCAGCTCTATGCCGTGCTCGGGCAGCCGGTGACGAGCGACGACGGCAGCGCCGACCGCTACCAGATCCGCCTGTGGTGGAAGCCGCTGGTGTGGTGGATCTGGCTCGGCGGGGCGCTGATCGCGGTCGGCGCGTCGCTGTCGCTGCTCGGCCGCGCACAATTGCTGAACATCTGGCGCGCGCGACGCAGCCGCAAATCACAGGAGCGTTTCGCGCCATGAAGAACCGCTGGGTCCTTTTCGTACCGCTGGCGATCATGGGGCTGCTGTTCGGCGCCTTCATCTATCGGCTGGTGACGCCCGCCGAGACGCTGATCCAGTCGCAGTGGATCGACAAGCCGATGCCTTTGTTCGACCTGCCGCCCGCGACGGCGGGAGTGGAAGGGCTGAAGAGCAGCCAGCTTGCCGACGGACGCCCGCGCCTCGTCAATGTGTTCGCGAGCTGGTGCATCCCGTGCCGCGCCGAGGCGCCGCAGCTCGAGGCGCTGAAGGCCGCGGGCGTGCCGATCGACGGCATCGCGATCCGCGACCGGCCCGAGGATGTCGCGATGTTCCTTCGCGAATATGGCAATCCTTTCGACCGCATCGGGGCCGACATGCAGAGCAGCGTCCAGATCGCGCTGGGATCGTCGGGCGTGCCCGAAACCTTCCTGATCGACGGCAAGGGCGTCATTCGCGAGCAGATTCAGGGCGTGATCCTCGCCGATCAGGTGCCTGAGATCGTTGCCAAGCTTGAGGCGATGAAGTGAGCATCGCGATTCAAAACTGCCGTGCCCCTGCGAAGGCAGGGGCCCATCTCCGGTCGTCGCGTCCTGAAACGTCCGGCGGCGCAAAGTTCTACCGATGGGAGATGGGCCCCTGCCTTCGCAGGGGCACGGCTGCTTTTTTTGCCATGTTGCTTGCTATCGCTGGTCTCACCCCAACATCAGCCACCGCCCAGGACCGGCTGCCGCCCGCGCCCTATGCCTATCAGCAGCTCAAGGACCCGGCGCAGGAAGCGCGCGCCAAGGCGCTGATGGAAGAGCTGCGCTGCCTCGTCTGTCAGGGGCAGTCGATTGCGGATTCCGATGCGCCGCTCGCGGGCGATATGCGCCACGAAGTGCGCAGCAAGATCGCGGCGGGCGAAAGCCCGGCCGAAATCAAGACGTGGCTCGTCGCGCGCTATGGCAATTGGGTCAGCTACGATCCGCCGTTCGACGGCGCCACGGCGCTGCTCTGGCTCGGGCCGTTGCTCTTCCTCGCGCTCGGCGGCTGGCTGGCCTTTGGCCGGTTCCGCCGCGGTGCGAACGACGACGAGGAGGGCGCGGCATGATCTGGCTCTGGGTCGTACTCATTGCGCTGCTGACGATCGGCGGTATCTTCTGGCTCGGCAAGCTGCCGGCTGCGGCGCGGCCGCTGGCGGGGGCGGCGGTGATGCTGGGCCTCGCGGGCTATGCGTTGCAGGGCCATCCGTCGCTGCCCGGCAAGCCCGTCGCGGCGCCCGAGGAGCCCGAGGGGTTTGGCGAGGCGATCACCGACCAGCGGCAGGGGATGTCCGAACGCTTTGGCCCCGCGGCGCAGTGGCTCGGCATGTCCGACGGTTTCGCGCGCACCGGCAAGACCGAACTCGCGGCGAAGACGCTCGAAAAGGGGCTCGAGACCTATCCCGACAATGTCGATCTGTGGGTCGGGCTCGGCAATGCGCTGGCGGCGCACGGCGGCGGCGTGATGTCGCCCGCTGCCGCGCTGGCGTTCGACGAGGCGGCGAAGCGCGATCCGTCGCATCCGGCGCCGCCCTTTTTCGCCGGGCTGGCGCTGGCGCAGGGCGGCGACCTGAAAGGCGCCGAGACGGTGTGGAGCGATTTGCTCGCGCGCAGTCCCGCCGATGCGCCGTGGCGGCCCGACCTCGAGATGCGGCTGGCGCAATTGCGTCAGGCGCTTGGGCCGCAGCTGCCCGCCGAAATCCCGGCCGGCGTGCCGGCAGCGGACGTCCCAAATTGAAACCTATTCCAAAGGCTCAGGCTCGTCTAAAGGCCCGCAATGACTGCTGAGTCGCAACAGGCGGCGGGCGGCGCTGCAGGCGCCGTGACTGCTGGCGCCGAAACGGCCCATTACGGGCATGGGCATCACAGCGATGGCAAGCTGAAGCTGGCCGTCGGCGCGATCGGTGTCGTGTTCGGCGACATCGGTACGAGCCCGCTTTACGCGTTCCGCGAAACCTTTGCCGGGCACCATCCGATCGAGGCCGACCGGCTGCACATCTATGGCGTGCTCAGCCTCGTCTTCTGGTCGATGATGCTCGTCGTCACCTTCAAATATGTGCTGACGATCATGCGCGCCGACAACAAGGGCGAGGGGGGCAGCCTGGCGCTGCTCGCGCTGATCAGCCGTTCGTCGGGCGAGAAGCGCTGGACATGGCCAATCATCCTGCTCGGCGTGTTCGCGACCGCGCTCTTCTATGGCGACAGCATGATCACCCCCGCTATGTCGGTGCTCTCGGCGACCGAGGGCCTCAGCTACGTCAACAAGGGGTTCGAGCCCTATATCGTGCCGATCGCGCTGACGATCCTGATCGGGCTGTTCGCGATCCAGTCGCGCGGGACGGCGAAGGTCGGGATGCTGTTCGGGCCGATCATGCTCGCTTATTTCACGATGCTCGCGATCCTCGGGATGATCCATATCGTCGATCATCCGGGGATCATCGTCGAAACGCTGAACCCGGTGAACGCGCTGCGCTTCTTCTATGTCGATGGTTTCACCGCCTTCATCGCGCTCGGCGCGGTCGTGCTCGCGGTGACGGGGGCCGAGGCGCTTTATGCCGACATGGGGCATTTCGGGCGCGGGCCGATCGGGCTCAGCTGGCTGACGTTTGTGCTGCCGGCGCTGATGCTGAACTATATGGGGCAGGGCGCGATGGTGCTCGAGGCGGACATGGGGCCGCGAAGCGACCTGATCGCCGATCCCTTCTTCCAGATGATGCCCGAGGCGTGGCAGGTGCCCGTCGTCATCCTTGCGATCCTCGCGACGATCATCGCCAGCCAGGCGGTGATTTCGGGCGCCTTCTCGCTGACTCAGCAGGCGATCCAATTGGGCTTCATGCCGCGCCTGCGCGTCGAGCACACCAGTGCGTCGGCGCAGGGGCAGATCTATATCCCGATCGTCAATTGGGGGCTGATGGTGATGGTGATCATCCTCGTCCTCTTCTTCGGATCGTCGAGCAACCTGGCCGCGGCCTATGGCATTGCGGTGACGGGGGCGATGTTCATCGATACCTGCCTGCTCAGCGTCGTCCTCTTCACATTGTGGAAATGGCCGGCGTGGAAGGCGCTGCCGGTGCTCGCGGTCTTCTTCATCGTCGACATCGCCTATTTCGGCGCAAACCTGATCAAGGTGCCCGACGGCGGCTGGGTGCCGCTCGCGATCGGGCTGATCATCTTCACTTTGCTCACCACCTGGTCGCGCGGACGCAAGCTGATGCAGCAGGAGATGGCCGAAGGCGCGATGCCGATCCCGGTGTTCGTGAAGTCGGCGGCGAACAGCGCGACGCGCGTGCCGGGCACCGCGGTGTTCATGACATCGAGCAGCGACGGCGTGCCGCACGCGCTGCTCCACAACCTCAAGCACAACAAGGTGCTCCATGCGCGGATCATCCTGCTGACGATCAAGATCGCCGACGTGCCGTTCGTGCAGGAGGAGAAATTCTGCATGCTCGAGGATCTGGGACAGGGGTTCCACCGGCTGGTGCTCAACTATGGCTTCATGCAGCCGATCGACGTGCCCGAGGCGCTGACCCGCGTCACGAGCTGCGGCGGCGAGTTCAAGATGATCGAGACGAGCTTTTTCCTGTCGCGGCAGACGCTGATCGCGGCGAGCAAGCCCGGCATGCCGATCTGGCGCGAAAAGCTGTTCGCGTGGATGCTGCGCAATTCGGAAAGCGCGATGGAATATTTCCGCCTGCCAACCAATCGCGTCGTCGAACTGGGAAGCCAGGTCGCGATCTAGGTTAACTTTCCGACATCGGGCAATAAGCGTTTGTACATCGGGGCAAGTCTTGCGATGCAAGGGCGACCCAAAAAAGGCCGCGCAACACTATGGATGTCGGCAACCCTGACGCTCTGATCCTGCCGGTCCCGCCGGAACCATTTGCCCTGATCGTCGGCGCGGCGATACAGGGCGGTTCGAGCGAGGCCGTCGAAACCGCGCTACGCCGCATGGGGCTGCGGCCCGAGCGGGTCGAGGGCGAGGGCGGCGGCGCCGATGTCGCCGCGCGCGTTGCGGCGCCCCGTTTCCGCCTGACCTTCGGGGCGGTGTCGGTTCTGGCCGGCCCCGCGGCCGGTGCTGCGCTGGATCTTGCCGATCCCGACCACCCATCGACCAGCCTGCTTGCCGCGAGCCTGCCCCGACGATGGCGCGAGAGCGGGGCGTGCTGGGTCTTTATCCCCGAGCGCGACCCCAAGCGCGATGCGGTGCCGGGGGCATCGACCGTGCAGCCGACACGGATGCGCGAATTCTTCAAGATGATGGTGCTGCTGATCGACCTGTTCGATGCCAGCCATATTTTCTGGTCGCCGGCGCGACTGTGGTCGGATGCGCCGCAATTTCGCGCGTCGATCGCCGAAATGCTGGCCAGCGGAATGCCGCCGGTGCTGCACCTCGTCGCGTTTCGGCGCCGCGAAAATGGCGCCGATGCCAGCATGGGAACACGGGGGCTGGTGCTGTTCGCGGGGCAGGAACTGGAAGCGCGAATACCCGTCGGCTGGACCGTCGCCGAAATGGTCCGGCGGCTGTCCCGGCTTGCGCTCGACATGATGCTCAACGGCCCCGTCCAGCATGCGCGGACAATGCGCGGGCTGGAGGCGGGAGAATGGATTGAACTGCTGCCGCCTTTGCGCAGCACGGACCACAGGTCGACCGTCATCGTCGAGTTCGGCCGCGATAGTTGATGCCGCCGCGGGGATGGCAGGGCGCACCGCCGCCGCAAAGTGGGTTCCAGCGCCATCACCTGATCCCCATCGCCCTGACCCAGCGCCCGCAAATGGCAGCGATGTTTGAGCAACTGCATGCCGAACTTCGCGCTCCAGCATTTTGGGCGCAACGGGTTGATGCTCCCCGCGTGCGAGCCCGCGGCTTTGCAGTCCGGCCATGCGCTGCACCGCGGACCACACCATGGTTATAGCGATGTCATCGCGGCGCGGGTCGAGCGGATCAGGACGCATTTCGCAATTCACGCGCCGAGCGATCCGCGAATGGCACGGCGCACCGCCGTCATGCGCCTGCGTCTGTTGCAGGACACGACGCGCCGCGCACTGACCGATCGGCACGGCGCGGGTTTCTGGCTCAACCGGCGCGACCCGATGCGGCTGTTCGTCGACCGCCCCTATCTCGACGAGGCGATCGATAAGCTGTTCGGTGGGTAGGGTGATATCGGCTTTCGACCGATTGCGGGCGACGGTAAAAGGAACGACAGCTCACCACCCCGAAGCAGACATTGCCGAACGGCCTGGCAAGCGGCGTCGGTACTTGGCTTAAAGCCTGACCTTCGCCTCAAGTTCGCGGCGCGCGGCGAGATATTGCGCTTCGAGCTCGGCGACATATTCGGCGACCGGGCGCACCGCGGTGACCGGGCCGATGCCCTGGCCCGATCCCCAGATGTCCTTCCACGCCTTGACCTTGGTGTTGCCGCCCGAGCCGAAATTCATCGTCTTGAGATCGCCTTCGGGCAGGTTTTCGGGATCCATGCCCGCGGCGACGATCGACTGGCGGAGATAATTACCGTGTACGCCGGTGAAGAGGTTCGAATAGACGATGTCGCCGGCGCGCCCTTCGACGATGCCGTTCTTGTAGCCGTCCTCGGCATTGGCTTCGGTCGTGGCGATGAAGGCGCTGCCGATGTAGGCGAGGTCGGCGCCGCACGCCTGCGCGGCGAGGATCGAGCGGCCGTGGCCGATGGCGCCCGACAAGGCTACGGGTCCGTCGAACCATTCGCGGATTTCCTGCACCAGCGCGAACGGCGATTGCCGGCCGGCATGGCCGCCCGCGCCCGCGGCGACGGGGATGAGGCCGTCGGCGCCCTTTTCGATCGCCTTGCGGGCGAAACGGTCGTCGATGATGTCATGCAGCGTGATGCCGCCCCAGCCATGGACCGCCTGATTGAGCTCTTCGCGCGCGCCGAGCGAGGTGATCGTGATCGGCACCTTCCATTTCTCGCACGTCGCAATGTCGTCGAGCAGCCGGTCGTTCGATTTATGAACGATCTGGTTGACGGCGTAAGGCGCCGACAAGCGGTCGGGATTGGCGCGGTCCCACGCGGCAAGTTCCTCGGTGATCTGGTGCAGCCATTCATCGAGCAGCGATTGCGGGCGGGCATTGAGCGCCGGGAAGCTGCCGACGACGCCCGCCTTGCACTGCGCGATGACAAGCTCGGGTCCCGATACGATAAACAACGGCGAGCCGATCACGGGCAGGCGCAGGCGGTCGAAAATCGGGGGAAGGGCCATGAATCACTCTCCGGTTGCGGTCTGCAACTAACCTTAACGTAAACGGAAAGCTGTGCAAGCGGGTATCGGGCGAAGCGCGCGTGGCGGACGATCGCCACGTTGACGGACGCGGGGCGCTGATTTTCTGCCCTCGAAAAGCCACAAAATAAAAAAATTACGCTTTTGCGACACGGTCTTATCGGTTCGTCGCACCGTGCGTACGACGACCTGCGCAACTTTCGACTTCGCCGCGAGTAATCTTGTCCCAGAACGGACCACGCGAATACGCGGGCCCATCTGCGCGGGCGGCTGTTTAGAAGGAGAAGTATATGGGCGCCGTTTCCAAGAGTCCGAAAATTCTATTGGCGCTGGCCCTTTTGGCCGGCACCGCAACGGGGAGCCTCGCTGCCCAAGAGCAGGCCCCGAACGATGGCGAAGTCATGGCGACCGTTGTCGGCACGCTGCCTTCGCCCGACCAGATGACCAAGGGTCCGAAGGTCGAGGGCATCATCGCCGCGCGCACCGATGGCCGGATCAAGGTCGCGACCGCCGACGGCAACAGCACGACCGTGGCGATCGCCGACTACACCAAGATCAAGAGCAGCGGCGGCTTCCTGGGCCTCGATCGCGACAAGCTTGGCGCGGCTCAGCTGCTCAATGGCCTGCCCGTCACCATCGACACGCTGCAGTGGGATGGCGGACTGGTCGCGAGCCAGGTCCAACTCAAGAACAAGGACCTCCGCACCGCATCGATGATCCACACCGGCACCGATCAGCGCTTTGCCGAACAAACAGCGGCAACCGAGGCGCTGCGCAGCCGCGTGGGCGATATCGACCAGTATAATGTCAAAGGCACGACGAACGTGAACTTCGACACCGGCAAGGCGGTGCTGACCGAGCAGGCGAAAGCCGATCTCTGCAGCGCGGCATCGCAGGCCGACGGGATGGACAACGCCCTGCTGCTGGTCGTTGGCTACACCGATTCGACGGGCAGCCAGGAACTCAACCAGGTGCTCAGCGAAAAGCGCGCGAGCCGCGTCGTCAATCATCTTCAGCAGGCGTGCGGCTGGAAGCCCTATCGCATGCTGACCCCCACCGGCATGGCCGAAGCCGACCCGGCGGCGGACAACACCACCCCCGAAGGCAAGGCACAGAATCGCCGCGTTGCGGTGAATATTCTGGTCAGCAAGGGTTTGGACGGTATGTAAGATGCCGGGGTGGGCGGCGCCCACCCCGGCATTTCCGGCCGTAAGCGGCCGTGACGCAACGAAGGGCGGCCGTGAGGCCGCCCTTCGTCGTTTGGGGGTGGTCAGGCTGCGTTTGGGGGTGGTCAGGCTGCGATCGGGCGGCGGCTGGCCTTCACGGCGAGAGTGCCGAACAGGATTGCGACAAGGAGGAGTGCGCCCTGCGCTGCGGCGAACGGGGGTTCGGTGCCGTTTGGGGCCAGCGCATTGAGCGCGGGAACCTTCAGGAAGGACTGCACGACCAGCACGAAGAGGTTGAGGTAGAGCGCCGCGGTCGCGCTGACCGCGTAGACCGTCGCTGCGCGGCCGGCGAGCTTGCGGCCATACCAGGCCCAGAAGGCGACCGCGAGCACCAGCGTCGAGACGATCCCCGTGCCGAGCGCCGGGGTGAAAGCGACGATCGGGAACAGAAAGCCGGTCAGGCTGGTAAGCAATGTCGTCCAGAGGAAGACGCCGTTCGTCCGGGGCAGGATGCGGCCGCGAGCGTAGGCGGGAAGCGCGATGAGACCCGCGCCGATGCCGACGAAGCTGATCGCGACATGGAGGGCGGTGAACTGCGGGATGGTCAAACCGAGGATCATGACACGTCTCCTTTACGGGTGAGGAGGCGCGGCCCGTCCCAAAAATTCTTGGGACCCGCGCCTCTCCCTTATCAGCTGTTGATGAAATCGAGAAGGTCGGCGTTGAACCGGTCCTGATGGGTGACGGTGAGGCCGTGGTCGGCGCCTTCATAGACCTTGAGCACGGCGTGCTTGACGATCTTGACCGTCGAGAGCGCCGCGGCGCCGATCGGCACGATCTGGTCGTCGTCGCCGTGGAGGACGAGCGTCGGCTTGTCGAACTTCTTGAGGTCTTCGTTGAAGTCGCTTTCCGAAAAGGCGCGGATGCTGTCGAGCAGGCCCTTGAGGCCGCCGTTCATGCCCTGCCGCACGAAGTCGTCGCGCACCGCTTCGGAGACGACCGCGCCGTCGCGGTTATAGCCGTAAAAGGGCAGGCTCAGGTCCTTGAAGAATTGCGGGCGGTTGTCGAACGTGCCCTTGCGGATGCCGTCGAAGACGTCGATCGGCAGGCCGCCCGGATTGGCTTCGGTCTTGAGCATCAGCGGGGGGACCGCGCCGATCAGCGCGACTTTGGCAACGCGGGCGGTGCCGTGGCGGCCGATATAGCGGGTGACTTCGCCTCCGCCGGTTGAATGGCCGACGAGGATGACGTCCTTGAGATCCAACTGTTCGATCAGTTCGGCGAGGTCGTCGGCGTACTGGTCCATGTTGTTGTTGTCCCAGACCTGATCCGAGCGGCCATGGCTGCGGCGGTCGTGGGCGATGGTGCGGAAGCCCTGATTGGCGAAGAAGACCATCTGGGCGTCCCAGGCGTCGGCGCTGAGCGGCCAGCCGTGCGAGAAGACGATCGGCTGGGCATCCTTCGGACCCCAGTCCTTGAAGAAGATGTTGGTGCCGTCCTTGGTGGTGATGGTGGTCATGATATGGTTCCTTTCGATGAGCTTGCCGTTTTTGGGCGGGGGTGTCCGTCCCGGTGAAACAACAGATACGGCGATGCGCGCTTGATCGGGATTGGCGGACGCGACATTATCCGGGCCGATTCCGACAAAGGAGCCGCCATGCCCAAGCTGAAGGTGCCCGACCCCTCCGATATGCCGCTCGTCGAGGTCGGGATGATGACCTATCCCGACTGCCAGATGGGAATGGTCCACGGGATCACCGACTTGTTCGACGTCGCGGGGCGCTTTGCGGTGGATCACGGCCGGCGCCCGATCCGGGTCAGCCATTGGCAGCTGCAGGAGGGCGGCGGCTTTGCGCGCTGGTTCGACAGCCATCCGGGCGAGCCCGCGGGCAATTCGCCCGCGGTGCTGATCGCGCCGGGGAGCCTCCACAAATTGCTCGAGCCGGGCGAGGTCGAGCCCTATGCACGCTGGCTGCTCGACCGGCATGCGCAGGGCACGGTGCTCGCGTCGAATTGCGGCGGGGCGTTTGCGCTGGCGGCGACGGGATTGCTCGCGGGGCGGCCGGCGACGACGCACTGGTTTTTCGCCGAGGAGTTTCGCAGCCGCTTTCCCGATGTGCGGATGGAGGCCGACCGGATGGTGATCGACGATGGCGACATCGTCACCGCGGGCGGGCTGATGGCGTGGACCGATCTTGGGCTGCGCATCGTCGAACGGCTGCTGGGGCCGACGGTGATGATGGAGACCGCGCGCTTCCTGCTGATCGATCCGTCGGGGCGCGAGCAGAAACATTATGCGAGCTTCGCGCCGAAGCTGACGCACGGCGACGAGGCGATATTGAAGGTGCAGCACTGGCTGCAGGCGCGGGGAGCCGGGCCGGTGGCGGTCGCCGAGATGGCGGGCGAGGCGGGGATGGAGGAGCGCACCTTCCAGCGCCGCTTCAAGGCCGCGACCGGCATGACGCCCGTTGAATATGTCCAGCATCTGCGCGTGGGAAAGGCGCGCGAACTGCTGGAGTTCACGAAGCGGACGGTCGACCAGATCGCGTGGAGCGTCGGCTATGAGGATGCGGCGGCGTTCCGCAAATTGTTCCACCGCCTGATCGGGCTGTCGCCGCACGAATATCGGCAGCGTTTTTCGACGCCGCAGTCGCTGGCGGAGGTCGCCTGAAATTTTTTTCGCGCTCGTGTCGATTTGGCGGCGGCTCGTTCGTCGTGTTGGCAGGAGCCGCTGTTGGCCCGATCAAAAAGGAGATGGACGATGCGTGTAATGGTCTTTGTCAAAGCGACCGAGGACAGCGAAAAGGGCCTGCCGCCGACCGAGGACATGACCGAAATGTTCGAGGCGATGGGCAAGTATAACGAGGAGCTGGTCAACGCCGGCGTGATGGTCGACGGCGACGGGTTGAAACCCTCGTCGGCCGGCAAGCGCATCGCGTTCGACGGCGCGAGCCGCACCGTGATCGACGGCCCCTTTGCCGAGACGCGCGAACTCGTCGCGGGCTATTGGGTCTGGGAGGTCAAGGACATGGACGAGGCGGTCGCGTGGGCGAAGCGCTGCCCGAACCCGATGCCCGGGCCGAGCGAACTCGAAATCCGTCCTTTCTATGAAATGGAAGATTTCGGCGATGCGATGACGCCCGAGATTGCAGAGCGCGAACAGCGCCTCCGCGAAAAGCTCGGCGGCGATTAAGTCGTGCAGGCCGCCATGCTTGCCTCGCCCGCGATCTTAGCGGACAAGATGGGCATGGCGGCTGACGAAACCCACCGGGCGATCGAGGCGGTGTTCCGGATCGAGCGGGCGCGGTTGATTGCCGCGCTCGCCCGGATGACGCGCGACGTCGACCGCGCCGAGGAGCTGGCGCAGGAGGCGCTGCTGATCGCGCTGACCGAATGGCCGAAGTCGGGGGTGCCCGATAATCCGGGCGCCTGGCTGACCGCGGCGGCGAAACGGCGGGTGATCGACGGCGCGCGGCACCATGCGATGCGGGAGCGAAAACATGCCGAAATCGCCCGCGAACTCGATGAGGAGCGCGATATGAGCGCGGAGGCCGTCGAGGCGGCGCTCGACGATCCGCTCGGCGACGAACTGCTCGGGTTGATCTTCGCCGCCTGTCATCCGGTGATTTCGCCCGAGGCGCGCGCTGCGCTGACGCTGCGGCTGGTCGGCGGGTTGACGGTCGAGGAGATCGCCCGGGCTTTCCTGTCGAACGAAACCGCGATTGCGGCACGGATCACGCGCGCCAAGAAGGCGATTGCCAAGGCGGGCGTCGCGTTCGAAGTGCCGCGTGGGGCCGAGCTGGCAGCGCGTTTGGGGTCGGTGCTGGAGGTCGTCTATCTGATCTTCAACGAAGGCTATGCCGCGACCGCAGGGCCATCGCTCGTCCGACCGCCGCTTTGCGGCGAGGCGCAGCGACTGGGGCGTATCCTTGCCGGATTGATGCCCGAGCAGCCCGAGGTGCTGGGCTTGCTCGCGCTGATGGAAATTCAGGCGTCGCGGCTGACGGCGCGGGCGGGACCCGATGGGCGGTTCGTCCCGCTGACCGAACAGAACCGGGCACGGTGGGACCAGCTGCTCATCCGCCGCGGATTGAATGCGCTCGATCGGGCCGAGGAACTGGGCGGAACGGACGGACCCTATGTATTGCAGGCGGCGCTTGCGGCGTGCCATGCCCGGGCGCGTTCGGCGGAGGCAACCGACTGGCAGCGCATTGCCGGCCTCTACGACCGGCTGGGGCAGGTGATGCCGTCGCCGGTGGTCGAGCTCAATCGGGCGGTCGCGCATAGCATGGCGTTCGGCCCCGAGGCCGGATTGCGGCTGGTCGACGCGATCGCCGATGCGGCGGCGCTGCGCAATTATGCGCCGCTGCCTGCCGCGCGCGGCGATTTCCTGTTCCGCGCCGGGCGGCCGGATGAAGCGAGGGTTCAATTCGAGGCGGCGGCGGCGCTGTCGAGCAACGAGCGCGAACGCGATTTCCTGCTGGCCCGCGCCGCGGCATGCACCGAATGACGTCGGTCCGTATCGAGACGATCGGAACCGAGGCGCAGCCGCTCGTCATCCTCGACGATTTCGCGCCCGATCCCGATGCCTTGCGAAATTTTGCACAGGCGGCCGATTTCGCCCCGGCACTCAACCATTTTCCGGGGGTGCGGGCGGCGTTGCCCGCCGACTATCTCGCGACGCAGCTCCCGATCATTGCGGCCGCCGCCGCTGAAGCGTTCGGAAGGACCGGGCCGGTCACCGTGGTCGATGCGAGCTTTTCGATCGTCTCGACACTGGCGGGCGAACTGACCATCCCGCAGCGCCTGCCGCATATCGACGCTTTCACCGAGGATCGCATCGCACTCGTCCACTATCTGTCGCCTGCTGGCGGCGATGGCACCGCCTTCTTCCGCCACCGCTCGACAGGGTTCGAGACGGTGGATGAAACGCGGCGCGACCTGTTCTTTCGGCACCTCGACATCGAAATGCGCCACGGCGGGGTGCCGCCGCCCGAATATGTCCTGGGCGATACGCCGCTGTTCGAATGCCTCCGCACCGAACCGGCGCGCTATAATCGCGCGCTGCTCTATCGCAGCTGGAACCTCCACAGCGGGGCGATTTCGTCGGACAACCTGCTGGCGGCGGACCCGGGGGCGGGGCGTTTGACGGTCACGGGTTTCCTCTCGATCGGCTAAGTCCGCATCCGCCGCGATTTTGGCACGGCTGCGCGACGGTATCGCGCTGCTGTTCCGGAACAGGACAACGGTCCGTCGCACTTCGGTGTAAGCTGGGCGACGAACGGCTTATGGGCGCCCGCGCCTTCCCACTGAAAACTGGACGATAAACCTGTGTCTTTTCCGATCCGTATCCTGTTCCCTGCCGCGCTCGTAGCGACCGCGATGACGCTGCCCGCTCTTGCGCAAAGCAAGGCGATCACCGGGATCGACGCGCTGCGCGAGTGGAACCTCGTCGTGCTCGGCAACCTTGAATCCTCGTCCGAAGTCGAGGGGCGGACGTTCGTCGGCGGCAATCTTAGCGGCAATTCGTCGAACTATGGCATCCGCGCGACGACCTCGCCGAACGGGCAGCCGGGGCTGACCGTCGTCGGGAATGTCACGGGCAGCCACAAGAATCTGAACAACGGATCGGGCGCCGTGATCGGCGGCAACGTCTCGAGCGGTTTCAACCTCAACGGCCCGAACCAGACGGTGAAGGTCGGCGGGACGATCAGCAACACCAATATCAACCAGAATACGGTGATTTCGAACCTCGACGCGAGCAACCCGGCGTTCGGGCTGGGGTTGCAACAGAACAAGGCCGAATTGAAGAGCAGCATGGGCAGCCTGTCGTTCGAAATGGGCACGCTCAAATCGAACAGCCAGCTGACGGTGCAGGGCAACCGCGGCACCTTTACCGCGCAGCCGAATGCGCAGGGCCTGGCGGTGTTCAACATCACCGCGGCCGACCTCGACAAGATCGGCGAGATCCAGTTCAACCTGAACGGCGCGGACACCGCAATCGTCAACGTCAGCGGCCGGACGATCAACCTCAACGACAATTTCCTTGGCGGCACGAACAACCTCGGCGAACGGGTGATCTGGAATTTCCCCGAGGCCGAGGATCTGAAGCTGACCACCGCATGGGGCGGGTCGGCGCTCGCGCCGCTCGCCGATGCCGAGACGCGCAATTACATTCAGGGGTCGGCGGTGTTCGGCAACCTCAAGCAGAATGGCGAGATGCATATCGGGACGTTCAAGGGCGGTTATGCGACATCGCCGTCGGGCAGCAGTTCAAGCGGCGGCGACAGCTCGACGGGCGGCGGCGCGACCCCGGTTCCCGAACCGGGAATGTTTAGCCTGTTCGGGCTGTGCGTCGGCGGATTGATCCTGTTGCGGCGACGGCGCCCGGCGAAGCGGGACAAGGCTTAGCGCGCTTACTGTCGCTTTCATCCACCGGTGGATGACAGCGCACAAGTCGGGCGATGACGCGTGAGACAATCGCGCCATCGCCCCGACGAGATAGTTACATCGTCGTCGTTTGTGCGGGCGGCAGGCCGGTCGATTTGGCCTGCGCCTTCAGCTCTTCTTTCCGCGCGAGCATCTGTTCGCCGAGGGCGTCGAGGTCGACGTCGGCTGCGCGCGCTTGCTGGAACATATTGTCGTGCTCTTTCTCTTCCTCTTTCACATGATGCTCGATCTCTTCCTTGAGCACGGTGACCTTGGAATCGAAAAATTCGTCGTCGGGACTGGAGGCGACGATCTCGTTGATCAGTATCTTGGCGCCGTCATGCTCGACATAGGCTTCCTTCAGGAGGTCGTCGTCGATCTTCCCCTTGAGCGCGGGGTAGAAAACCTCTTCCTCGATCTGCGCATGGATCTTGAGCTCGGTGCAAATCTGGTCGGCGATGCGGCCCTTTTCCTTGCTGCCGTCGGCCTTTTCGAAGCTTGCGAACAATGCCTCGACCTCGCGGTGGTCCTTGGTCAGGATGTGGGTGGCGTCAGTATCTTCGCGGTTCATTGCAGTCTCCGTTCATTGCCTCCCCCGGAGTGAAGGAGAAACGGGGGGCTGAGACGAAGGTTGCGCGGGAGCGGCTAATATCCCCCCTGCGCGCCGGGCGGGCGGTAGAAGCGATGGCGAGTGACCGCGCCGTCGATGATGTGACCACGCAGACGCAGGCGCATTTCCTCGGCGCCGGCGGGCGTGGTGCAGATGAGGCGGGTGCCGCCCGATTGCAGCGGCTCGATCGCGCTGATGCTAACGCCTTGCGACAGGCAGATTTGCTTCACCTCGGCCTCGGGGAGCGCGAGATTCATCGCGCGGCTCATTCGAAGCCCGGATCGCGCGCCCAGGCACGGATCGCGGTGGCAACCTGTTCGTAGCCGGTGTCGCTGGCGGTTGCGAGCGCGAGCGGGCGTCCGCCGAGCTCGGCGTTCTCGCTATTGAGAAAGGCGATCGCGGGATCGCGTCCGCCCATCGTCAGAAAGGCGAGTTGGCTGATGTCGCCCTGGCGCCGCGCGTCGTCGCGGGGCAGCGGCGCGCGCTTTGGGCGGAAGAAGCTGTTCGACCGCGTCCTGGCGGGGGTAGCAGTCTCCTCGGTGACGGCCGGGTTGGCGAGGCTCGTTTCGGGATTCATGGCGCGCGGCTCCTCCTTGTAAGCGGGAGCGCGCATGTCTCTCAGTCGCGGCGGCCTACGAAAAACGCGTGCCGCGATAGTCTCTATATGGGGGCGCTGTGGGGACATTGTAAGGCGCCGCCGGGGAATGGTTCCCCGGCGGCGCGCTTTGGTCTAGGCGATCTCCCCGGCGAGCGGGCGGACGGCGCGCGGGCGGCGGTCGGGACCGACGGCGACGAAGATAAAGATCGCCTGCGTGACCTTGTTATCGTCGTCGGCGTGACGATCGCGCGCCCAGGCTTCGACCTCGACATGCATCGAGGTGCGGCCGACTTTCACCAATCGCCCGAACACCGAGACCTCGTCGCCGACGAAGACGGGGCGGTGGAAGGACATGCCTTCCACCGAGATCGTCACCGCGCGGCCGCGTGCGTGGCGCGAGGCCACCGACGACGCCGCAAGGTCCATCTGCGCCATCAGCCAGCCGCCGAAAATGTCGCCATAGACATTGGCGTTGGCGGGCATCGCGGTAACGCGGACGGCGGGCTGGCCGGTCGGCATGGCAGGCTCAGTTTGCATTATAGGCGCCCCGGATGCGCATCGCCTGCGCGGCGGCGACCATCGCGATCAGCGCGGGGCGAACCTCGTCCCATTTGCGCGTCTTGAGCCCGCAATCGGGGTTCACCCAGATCTGCGCGGCGGGGACATGTTTGCCGGCGAGGGTCAGGAGGTCGGTCATCTCGCGCTCGACGGGGATGCGCGGGCTGTGGATGTCGTAGACGCCGGGGCCGACTTCGTTCGGATAGGCGTAGGTGGCGAAGGCATCGAGCAGCTCCATCTGCGACCGCGCGGTCTCGATCGAGATGACGTCGGCGTCCATCGCGCCGATCGCGCGGATGATGTCGTTGAACTCCGAATAGCACATATGCGTGTGGATCTGCGTGTCGTCGCGGACGCCGCTTGCGGTGATCCGGAAGCTTTCGACCGCCCAGTCGAGGTAATGCTGCCATTCGCTGCGGCGGAGGGGGAGGCCTTCGCGCAGCGCGGCTTCGTCGATCTGGATGATCGCGGCGCCGGCAGCCTCGAGGTCCTGCACCTCGTCGCGGATCGCGAGCGCGATCTGGCGGCAGCTCGTCTCGCGCGGCTGGTCGTCGCGGACGAAAGACCAGTTGAGGATGGTGACGGGGCCGGTGAGCATGCCCTTCATCGGCCGGTCGGTCTGGTCCTGCGCATAGCGCCACCAGTCGACCGTCATCGCCGCGGGGCGCGCGACGTCGCCGTAGAGGATCGGCGGGCGGACGCAGCGCGAGCCATAGCTTTGCACCCAGCCGGCGCGGGTGAAGGCGAAGCCGGCGAGCTGCTCGCCGAAATATTGCACCATGTCGTTACGTTCGAACTCGCCGTGGACGAGGACGTCGAGGCCGATTTCCTCCTGCCATTTGACCGCGGCGCGCGTTTCGACGCGCAGATAGCGGTCGTAGGCGGCATCGTCGATCTCGCCCTTGATATGCGCGGCGCGCGCCTTGCGGACCTCGGGAGTCTGCGGGAAGCTGCCGATCGTCGTGGTCGGGAAAGCGGGGAGGGCGAGGCGCTTTTGCTGCGCGTCGCGTCGGTCGGCGAAGGGCGAGGCGCGGTTGGTGGCGGACTCGTCGAGCGCGGCGAGGCGGGCGGCGACCGCGGGGTTGTGGATTTTTGGCGAGGTCTGGCGTGCGACCGCGGCGATGCGCGAGGCCGAGAAGGCGGCGAAGCTCGCGTCCTCGCCTTCGTTCAGCGCCTTGGCGAGCGCGGCAAGCTCTTCGATCTTTTGCGCCGCGAAGGCGAGCCACTGCGCGATTTCGGGGTCGAGCGACGTTTCGAGCACGAGGTCGACGGGGACGTGGAGGAGCGAGCAGGACGGGGCGAGGATGAGGTCGCGTTTGCCGGCGAGTTCCTTGAGCCGCCAATAGAGGTCGGGGAGGTTGGCGCGCCAGATGTTGCGGCCGTCGACGACGCCGAGCGAGAGCAGAACGTGCGGCTGGAGCTTCGTCAGGGCGGGTTCGAGCTGGCCCGGCGCGCGGACGAGGTCGAGGTGGAGGCCGTGGACGGGAAGGTCGGCGACGAGACCCAGATTGTCGCCCAGACCACCAAAGTAGGTGGTGAGCATCAGCTTCGGCCCGCGGGTAGCGAGGCGGGCGTAGGCGCGTTCGAAGGCGGTGCGCTGCTCGGCCGAAAGGTCGAGGACGAGGCAGGGTTCGTCGATCTGGACCCACTCGGCGCCGGCCTTGGCGAGGCGGGCGAGGATTTCGGCGTAGGCGTCGAGAAGCTGCGGCAGCAGCGCGAGCGGTTCGACCGCCTTGCCCTTGGCGAGCATCAGATAGCTGACGGGGCCGAGGAGGACGGGGCGCGTTTGATAACCCAGCGCCTTGGCCTCCTCAAATTCGTCGAAGATCTTGGTCGAAGCGATCTTGAACGTCTGACCCGCGGTCAGTTCGGGGACCATGAAATGATAGTTGGTGTCGAACCATTTGGTCATTTCCTGCGCGGTGGTGTCGTGGCTGTGGCCGCAGGCGGACGGCCCCGTTGCATCACCTTGCGCGCCGCGGGCCATGGCGAAATAGAGGTCGGGGTCGACGGTGTCGCCGCTCCAGTCGTAGCGCGGCGGGATCGCGCCGATCAGCGCGCTGGTGTCGAGGACGTGATCGTAGAGCGAGAAGTCGTTCGAGGGCAAAATGTCGGCGCCGAGTGCCTTTTGCCGCGTCCAATTGAGGGCGCGGAGGCCCGATGCGGCGGTCTGCAGTTCGGCGAGCGTGGATTTGCCCGCCCAATAGCTTTCGAGCGCGAATTTGAGCTCGCGGCGAAGGCCGATGCGGGGGAAGCCGAGGGTGGCGACGCTGACAGTCATTTCTTCAAGCACCTTGCAAGGGGCAAGGCGCCGGGCAGACGAGCAGGCACGCGTCTGCGCCCGCAAAGCAAGGGTCGGGCGCAGCCATGCATGCGGCCTGACCGGACACCCCGCCGGAGGACGTATCTGACGAGGCAGGTCTCCTGGCTCACGGATCGACGCGGCGGTCTGGCCTTCCCGGTTCCTTGCGAACCAGTGACACATAGCGACCATCGCTCACCGCTTACAGTTGCGGGGGCAGCGCCGGTTTTGCACCGGCTTCCCGTCTTAGCTCCACGCCGTGCAACGGGCGCGGAGAACCTCGACAGGTTGGAACATAACGAAACGGCAGGCTCTGTCAACACACATATAAAGAATTCTTTATATGACATTTCCGGGGCACGGATCGGGCGGCGCCCCGGCCCGGCGCGCCATGCCATCGTCAAGTCGTTTGTCGATTCGAAATGGCGACCCGTCGAACGGACTGCTGATGATACTGGGCAGTATGACAATGATATGCCGTATATTTTCGAGGTCGTGCGCCGCCCTTCGTGGTGCCGTCCGTATGTCCGTGTGACGCAGGAGACGCATCGCCGACCCAATATTTCGCCCCCGGCGGCGGTCACGGCTGGGCCAGCCGTCGGGACTGCCCCCTTCGTTTCCCCCACCGAAGGCTCTCCCCCAATGAAGCTCCCCCAGCAAAACCCCAGCGGCTCCAACGACGGCGAATGCGACTGTCTGCCGCGTCCAGAAATACAAGCCGACAGGCCCGCGCTGACGACTTTTGTCCTGCGATACCAGGATGCCTGGTTCGGAATGGAAAAGCGCGTCGCGTTCGAGGCCGAAGATGTCGCGGCGGCGCTCGTGATGATGGAGCGCGAGCCGATTGGCGCGTGGGCCGAACTCACGAGCGAGGGCGAACTGATCTGCCGCCGCGGGTATGAGCCGGGCGGCGCGGCCGGCTATTGGGTCGTCGACTGAGGCGCGGGGCGTCAGAAACGCTCGCGGACCATCTCCCCGCTCTTCGCGCACGGCGCCTTCGCGTTGCCGGGGTCGATCGCATACGCCAAACCTCGTCATTCGCGCGAAGAGGATAGGGTTCAACCGCTCGCCGATTTCCGCAGCTTTTCGCTCGCGGGCGCCGGATCGTTCGCGGGCGCGGGGAGGCCGAAGAGGGCGCGGCGGGCGGCTTCGCCGGCGCGGCGCAGCGGTTCGACGAGTTCGGCATGGGCGGCCTCCCACGCTTCTTCCTCGTCCGCGTCGAGCGTGCGTTCATAATCCTCGTCGCCGAACGCGCCTTCCTCGATGCCGATAAAACCGCCCGGCGGCGGGAAGTTGGTGCGCAGCTCGCCGGTTTCCTCGTCGTGCCAGACGGTCATTGCCGCGGCCTCTTCCTCGGGGGTCGGCCCCTCCTCGTCAGCGCTTTCGGGTCCGGCGTCGAAAATGGCGGAAATCTGCGCAACTTCATTCGCGATTGCGGTTCCGCGCCACAGGCTGGCGAGGGGATTGGCGCGGTTGTCGCGCGCGGCGAGCCAGAGCGCGAGGGCGGCCGCCATTCCGTCCTTCTGCCCCTCGGCGTCGGTGTTTTCCGCCCCGGCGGCGCCCGGCGCCACAGCTTCGGCGGCGTCGAAGAGCGCGAGGAAGCCCGGCCAGTCGCCGGCGATGATCTGCGCGAGCATCTCCTCGCCCAGCCATCCTCATTTTTGGGGTGCGCGCGTTTCGACCATCTTGTCGAGCCGCGCGAGCATCGCGAGGCCGAGGCGCGAATCGATGCGGCGGCGCTTGGTGAAGGTGCGGCCCTCCTCGCGCTGGATCTCGGCGGTTTCGTCATAACCCCAGATCGCGCGGTCGAGCAGCTCGTCGACAAGCCGCCCGCGCGCAATCAGCAGCGCCGCGGCGCAGCCGAGCCTGAACGCCGCGCCCTCGGGCCGCTGCTTCAGCTGATAGACGGCGGACGGCGACATGCCGACCTTCGCCGCCGAAATCTTCACCGACCCGTTGGTGGCGAAGGCTTCGAGAAAGTCGCGCTGGAGCCGCGGCGTCCAGTGATAGCTGCCGGGGGCAGGGATGGTGGCGGGGTTATGCGCGGCGTCGTCTATCGATTCGTCCTTTCGGTTAGATAAAACCGATGAAATGAACCATATGGGTGAAATGTAGGAAAGGCTTCTTTTCGCTCTTTGACGGCGCCAAGGTTGAGATGTATCTGCGCCTAATAGTACCGGTGCTGAGACGAAAGCGCGCCGTTATGCTTGTGAGAGGAAGAGCAGAATGGCCGCCAATGTGACCAAGGATCATTTTCTGAAAGCTGCCTTAGAAATAGGGCAGAATGGCGAAAATGATACGTTGCCCTACGATATAGATGCTCAATTCGTGAAAGAAAAATCCGAACAGCTATCGGAAATTTGCTTTGGTTTGTTTGAGCGTTTGGAGAAAGTTCAGCGCGCTCAAGCTGTGTCTATAGTTAACTCATTTAACGTGGGAGCGGAGAGGTTACTCGTTGCTACCGGCTCGCACGGATTTCGGATTACGACAAAGCTCCACCCGTTCTGGAATCTTTATCTGAATGGTTTGGCTTTTGGGATAGCTGAGGCGAACGAGCCGCTTAGATCAAATAGAGTTCATTCGTACCGTCTTGGTAAAGATCCAGCCCAACTGTTTGATCGAGATAGATCATGGCGTGCCTATAAAGAGGCTACGCTAGCCGATAATGCTATGGAGCTTGAGGGAGCGGTGGTCGTTCAAACAGACATATCTAGCTTCTATGATAGGATTTATCACCACAGGCTGGAAAACTCCCTAGATCGGATATTCCCGAACAAAAATATATCAGTTCAAATTGATAGGCTGCTAAATAAGATATCGTCAGGGAGGTCATTCGGCCTTCCTGTCGGGGGCCAGTGCTCTCGTGTACTTGCTGAAGTGATGATGGTTCCGATAGATAATTCTTTATCCGACGCTGGCCTGCATTGGCATAGGTATGTCGATGATTTCACAGTTATTTGTTCGTCTCAGCAAGATGCATATACTGCACTATCGGTCCTCTCGCACGCATTGGCCGATTTCGGCTTGTCTCTCAACAGGACCAAAACCACGATTTTGAGTGCGAAGCATTATAAGGAATATGTGGCCGCTCAGCTTGGAGATGGCGAAAGCACAAGCGTAGCTTTGAGGGAACTCGATCTTCATTTTGATCCTTACTCCGACCACGCGCAGTCGGAGTATGATGAGTTAAAAAAGTCTGTTGAGAATATAGATATCGAGTTCTTGCTGAATCTTGAGAGAGAGAAATCTCAGCCAGACGCATTTGTTCTCGCACAGATCAGCCGTACCCTGAAATTCCAGGACCCCCAGACCGCAGCCAATTTATGCGCAACGCTTTTGGATCCAAAGAATCTCGATTCTTTTCGAGCCTCTTGGTCGAAAATTATGCGTGGCATATATGCAGTTAGAGCGAGCGAGGAGTTTTCAGAGATATTCAAAAATATTGATGATTTGCTAGATATTGTACCTCAGAAGGTGCCTCATCTTCTCTTACCGGAAGGGAATGTTCTTCATTATCTGCGAGCAATTAGATTTGTTAGATCGGATGTCAGGGGGCGCTCGGTCCGAGAAATATATGATAGGACATCTTCTCACACCGTTAAACGTGCTTGCATAGATTGCTGGCGGCATTGGGCAGATAGTGCGAGCTTTCAACGGTTGCGAAACCAGTGGCAGAACTTGGGAAGCTCTGAACAGCGTATGCTTTGGTTGGCAGCTAGCAGATTTGGGGATGAAGGTACGCACGCGCGCAAGCAACTGCAGAGCACGTTGAATACCGCTTGGCGGGTTGGTGTCGAATTTGGCAATGGGCCAACATTCGCTACTCTATATGAGGAATGGTCGAAGGATGTTGCGTAGGAGATTACCGCTACGCGACCCTCGCACAGTTGCGCGCGACATACCGGGCATACTGGATATCCTTTTTCCTCGACTTAGCGGGGGACTGGTAACATCGTTGAATAAGCGAATGTTCCACTTTGAAGAGATAGCGCCGATCCATGATTCCCTCGTAGTATCGAGCGCTCTCCAACCGTCTATGCTTTTCGAGTTGTCGGTCGTACGCGCAGAGGCAATTCTATCGGGCAACGAGAATCCCGACTGGCCGACTTACCTAGACGTCGCGGTGAAGCGGCAGAGTCGACACTTTGATGCTAAAATTCCTAGCGCACTTTACGAGAATGACGTCGAAATTGCCGAGTTGGCGGCGCGAAATCTTGTAACGATGCTGCGGGGCATCGAGCGTCAAAATCAACCTCACCAACTTAGCAGCAATCCATTTGTTCCCGGTCTCGGATGGATTGCATCAGGTGTAGGCGACTTCGCTTTGGGTAACATCCTTATTGAGGTGAAGCACACTGACAGAAATTTTATCGCAGGCGATTTTCGGCAAGTCTTGATCTACTGGATTCTTAAATACGTTTCTTACCTCGAACGCGACGATGAGGTTTGGACGGATTTCATCTTGATCAATCCTCGTCGAAATTCTGCTCTTTCTTTGAATTTCGACTATCTAATCAAAGCTGCTTCCCCGAACTTGAGTCGCCTTGAAATTTACGAGCAATTCCGATCGATTGTGGGGGGCGAGGCTGAAACGCGGTTGTAGCTAGGCTCATCGCTCTAAGCCCCGTTCGCCGCCGACAAGATCGCCCGCACACTCGCCGTCGCCACGTCCGTATCCAGCCCGCAGCCGAACAGGCTCTTCCCGTCGGCGGTGCGGCACTCCACGTACGCCGCGGCCTGCACATTGCTGCCCTGGCCGATCGCGTGCTCGCTATAGTCGACGATGTCCATGATCGGGCCGCCTGACTCGGCGAGCGCGGCGATGACGCTGCTCATCAGGCCGTTGCCGCGGCCGCTGACGCTGCGCGGGGTGCCGTCGATGGTGAGCTTGCCCGCGAAGATGCGGTCGGTGCCCGCATGGCTTTCCGACCAGTCGACGAGCTGGAAGCGCTTGCCCTCGGTGACCAGATAGGCGTGGTCGAAGGCGCCCCAGATGTCTTCGGCGCCGAGTTCGCGGCTCGTTTCGTCGGCGAGCGCCTGTACGACATGGCTGAAGCTCGCCTGCATTTTCTTGGGTAGTTTCAGCCCCTTGTCCTGTTCGAGTACCCACGCGACGCCGCCCTTGCCGGACTGGCTGTTGACGCGGATCACCGCTTCATAGCTGCGGCCGAGGTCGGCGGGGTCGATGGGCAGATAGGGGACTTCCCAGCGCTCGTCATTCTGGCGCTCGCGCGCGGCGAAGCCCTTCTTGATCGCGTCCTGATGGCTGCCCGAAAAGGCGGTGTAGACCAATTCGCCGCCATAGGGGTGGCGCGGGTGGACGGGAAGCTGGTTGCAATATTCGACCGTCTGGATGACCTCGTCGATGTTCGAGAAGTCGAGCTCTGGATCGACGCCCTGCGTGTACATGTTGAGCGCGATGGTGACGAGGCAGGTGTTGCCGGTGCGCTCGCCATTGCCGAACAGGCAGCCCTCGACGCGGTCGGCGCCCGCGAGCAGGCCGAGCTCGGCCGCGGCGACGCCGGTGCCGCGGTCGTTGTGCGTGTGCAGGCTGATGATCGCCTTGTCGCGGCCGGGCAGATTCTTGGCGAAATATTCGATCTGGTCGGCGTAGATGTTCGGGGTCGCCGCCTCGACCGTCGCGGGGAGGTTGAGGATGATCGGGTTGTCGGTGGTGGGCTGGAGGATGTCCATCACCGCGGCGCACACCTCGATTGAGAAATCGATTTCGGCGGTCGAGAAGGTTTCGGGGCTGTATTCGAAGCGCCAGTCCGTCTGCGGCAGACGCGCGGCGTTGTCGCGGAGCTGCTTTGCGCCCTCGATCGCGATCTGTTTGATGTCGGCCATTTCCATGCCGAAGACGATCTTGCGCCACGCGGGGCTGACCGCGTTATAGACGTGGACGATCGCGGTCTTTGCGCCCGCGAGGCTGTCGAAGCTGGTGCGGATGAGGTCGGCGCGGCTTTGCGTCAGCACCTGCGGGGTGACGTCGTCGGGGATGCGGCCCGATTTCACGAGGCCCGAGATGAAGTCGAACTCGGTCGCGCCGGCGCTGGGGAAGCCGACTTCGATTTCTTTCAGCCCGATGCGGACGAGCAGGTCGAAGAAGCGCGCCTTTTTCTCGGCATCCATCGGGTCGATCAGCGCCTGATTGCCGTCGCGCATGTCGGTGGAGAGCCAGATCGGCGCCTGGGTGGTGACGCGGCCGGGCCATTCGCGATTGCTCAAGGGAATCTGCGGAAAGGCGCTGTACTTGACCGAGGGGTCGCGGAGCATGGTCATGATGTTTGGACTTCTTCTGGTGGTTGCGATGCTGTGTCGATCGGACCCTTGAGCGGGTGGCCGCGACTAGCGCGCAGCCAGTGTCACGCCCAAGGGCGTGTAAGTCGCAGAAGAAGAAGGGCGTTGCCGCGCATGGGGAGGCTATTGGTTCAAAATGTCGCGTTTGGCAAGGGGGGAGTGTGAAAATTGCGTGGTTGTACCTCCTTCGTCATCCCCGCGAAGGCGGGGATCCCGCTATTGCGGTAAAAGCGGGACCCCCGCCTTCGCGGGGGTGACGAGTGAAGAACGGCGGCGGGCTCAGCCTGTCACCCATTCGACCTTCGGATCGGTGAAATCGACAACGTCGGCGAGTTCGCGGACGTTCGGATAACCATAGCCGACGAGGTTGATGAAGGTCTGGATATTGAGTGCGAGCGCGGCCGATTTGAGCGGCACCGGGCTGCGGTGGTTCGAGAAATTATTGTTGCAATAGATGAGGATGGGGCGACCCGCGTTGGCGCCGATCACCGCGGCGAGGCTCTCGGCGGTGAAGTCGGTGAGCGGCAGGTTGACCGCGCCCTTGATGTGGCCGCGCGCGAAGGCGTCCTTCGAGCGCGCGTCGAGGAGGAGGGTGCCGGGCTTGGCGGCCTCGGCCTTGAAGGCGTCGAAGGCGATGAGGCGCGTCGCGCGCGCGGGGGCGACGCTGGCGGTGAGCGCCTGGAAGGCGGGATAATCGATTTGCGGATTGGCCTGCGCCAGCGCGGGGGTGGCGACGGTGAGGGCGAAAGCGAGAAGCAGGGTGCGCATGGTGATCCTCCCTTGAATGGGGGGAAGCTACGCCGCCTTGGCTGGCTCTGCGATGAACCGAAAATGTCGCCGGGCCGCAAGGGATCTTGCGGCCCGGCGCAGTGCAGGGGTTGGTGGCGGGGCGAGCGTCAAGCGGCTTCGCTCTCGTCGTCGTCTTCGTCCCACGGTTCGAAAACCTCGTCCTCGATCAGATTGTCGACCGCGTGGATGCGCACGCCGATGCACCAGTCCAGAAGCGGGCCTTCCCATGCGGCCTCGACTTCGCTGAGGACTTCGGCGGCGTCCGCCGGGCGGTCGCCGACGAGGTCGAAATCCTGCACGCCGTCGTCGGGCGGGGTGATGTAGACATGCGGGTCGAGCCGGATATTTGCCCAGCCGATGGTGGGGGCAAGACCCTCGACCTCGACGACCAGCAGCGGATTTTCCTCGTCGCCGTCGATCGAGGCGTTCACTTCGACAATTTCACGTACCAGTTCGCTCATCACATGGCTCCTGTACGAAAAGGGGCGGGACCATCGCTGGCCCCGCCCCCCTTTTACCCGGCGCGTGTGACAGATTGGGTGCGCTTACTGCTTTTCGAACGCGGCGTGGATTTCGAGTTCGACCGCGTCGCTGACGTAGGGAATGCCCATCGAGACGCCGAAATCGCTGCGCTTGATCGTGGTTTCGGCCTGGAAACCGATGGTTTCCTTCTTGTTCATCCCCATGCCCGCGCCGTGGAAGTCGACGTCGAGCGTGACGGGCTTGGTCACGCCGTTGAGCGTCAAATTGCCGGTGACCTTGGCCTCGTCGCCGTCGCTGTCGAGCACGACGCTGGTCGAGACGAATTTGGCGTCGGCGGGGGCGGCGCCGAAGAAGTCGGGCTTGCCGCCGTCCTTGCCGGCGCGCAGCAGGTGGCTGGTCAGGCCGGCGCTGGCGGTGGTGACCTTTGCCACGGGGATCGTGACGTCGACCTTCGCCGCGGCGAGATTCTTGGGATCGATGACGAGCGTGCCGGTCACGTCGCCGAAGATGCCGGTATATTTGCTGAAGCCGAGGTGATCGACTTCCCACACGACCATCGTGTGGCCGGCGTCGGCGGCGTAGGTGCCCGCGGTGACGCGCGTCTTGTCGGGCGCGCCGGGGGCGGAGCCGCCCTGCGCGAGGACGATCGGGGTGGCGACGACGGCGAGTGCGAGGGCGGCGAGGGGGACGATGCGACGCATGAGAAAGTCTCCTGTTGAGGAAGGCGCGAAGCTAGGCGAAGGCGAGGGACGGCGTCAATAAGCCCCACGGAAACGCAGCGTTGCGATTTGGGTTGCGGCTGCGCATCACCGCAAGGCGCTTGTGCCGCGCCCGCTTTCATGCTGCAACGCGGTAAGCTACGAAAGCTGGGCACGAAGGCTGGGGGGCCGACGTCGATGGATAGCTTGTTCGCCCGCGAATCGGGCGAGGTTGAAAATGCCTTTCTGGCGGCGCCGTTCGAAGCAGACGGCTGGAACGCGGCGTTGCGTCTGTTCGCGCGGCGGACCGGATCGTCGCGCGCGCAATTGCTGGGGCTGGGCGACGACGCGACTTTGTTCAACTTCATGCCCGATATCGACCCCGCCTATCAGCGCGAATTCGTGGAAATCGAGGGATGGCGGCCCGAGGTCAACTGGCGCGTCGCCGCGAGCGGCCGCCCGCTCGAGATATTGAGCGAGACGCATTACGACGTCGCGCGCCAGCACAGCGGCACCGACGATTATGAGGAGCATATCCGCCGCTGGGACGGCGTCCACGGCTGTCAGACCGTGCTGGTCGAGGGCGAGGGGCTGCTCGTCGGGCTGGCGGCGCTGCGGTCCGAGCGCGACGGCCGCACCGGGCAGCGCGACCGCAAGCTGTTCGCCGCGGGCGCGACCTATGCGCTGGCGGCGGTCCGCATGCAGCAGGCGATGGCGCAGCGCGGCGCCGCGATGACCGTCGGCGCGTTCGACGCGATCGATGTCGCGGCCTTTCTGGTCGACCGCCACGGCGCGGTCGCGGCGCTGTCGGCGGCGGCCGAGGCAATCGTCGGCGATGGGCCGGGCGGAGCGCTGCGCCTGCGCCGCGGCCGGCTGGGCGCCGCGCGCCGCGATGCCGATACGGCGTTGCAGGCGGCGCTGACACGCGCGCTGAACGGGGAGGCGATGCAGCAGCACTGGATCGGGTCGCCGCAGGAGGGCGAGGACGGGTTATTGTGCGAACTCTTCCGCCTGCCGCGGCGCGAATGGGATTTCGGACTCGACCCGCGCGTGCTGGTGGTCGCGCGGCGCGCCGCGGATATTCCCGCGATGCGGATCGTGCCGCTGCGCGCGGCGCTGGGCCTGACCGAAGCCGAGGCCGAGATCGCGCTGCGCCTGGCGAATGGCGAGGCGCGCGAGGAGATCGCGGCGGGGCGCGGCACGAGCACGCAAACGCTGGGCACGCAGATCAAGTCGATCCTGCGCAAGAGCGACGTCGCCCGCGAGGCCGAACTGACGGCGCTGGTGAACCGGTTGCTGCGCTAAAGGAACGGACCGGAAGATACCGGCGGCGGGTCGCGAGCCGCCGATATCCCCCCTCAGGCCGGGCGCCGTCATTGCCGTGCAACGCCGTGCCCCCCATGATCCACCGGCAGGCCGAGGCAAGCCGTTGATCCGCGGCGGGTATCATCGATCTGTCGCGAGTGTCATACCCCGTTCGGGGTATATGCGACGAGCAGAGGGTCAGGGGCCTGACCCTAGGGCGCGCGGCGTGCCTCGAACCATTCGCGCATCGCCGCGGCGGCGCAGCCGGTGAAACCGTAGCTGCCGACGGGCGAGCAGCTGTTCGGGCGGCTCGCTGCCGCGGCGCCATTGGTATAGCCGTCGACGGCCGAGGCCCAGCTGCCGCCGCCGGCGGGAACATCTTCCTTCAACTCTTCGCGCAATTCCTTTGGCACGCGGTAGCGTTCGGTCTCGGGCTGCTGCGCGCAGACGACGATCTCGTCGCCTTTGGGTTCGGGGCAGGGTTCGTCGCCATAGGTGTAGAGGACCGAGGTGCGCTGCGGCGGCTCGCCCGATTGCGCGAGCGAGCTGTCATTCTGCGCCAGTGCGGGCGCGGCGAAGGCGAGTGCCGCGAAGAGGGGGAGGAGGAGGCCGGCTGTTTTCTTCATTATCGATCGCGTTCCCAGACCCCGTATCCCCGCGGCGCAGATTGATGCGCGAAGATGAACCTAAGCCGAACTCGCCCGGCCTAACCCATTGCGCTTTCGGCGGGAACGGGAATGCGGCGGCCCGGCGCGGGGCCGATGTGACTCAGATGGTGTCTCGAAAATGGAAAACCAGACCCCCGTTCCGGCAGTTCGTCGCAGCGGGGTGGGCCTTTGCAACGCTGCATACCCCCCGACCCCTCCCGCAAGCGGGAAGGGAGAAGGATGGCAACTTCCGGTCGATATCGTCGCCGCGGAGCGGCTGCCTTTGCCGGTAAACGTTCCGGCAGCCGATCTTTGATGTGAACCGACTGGAGCGCCGCGCCTAACCTGCTAAGGGCATTCTATGCTTCACATGCACGGCCACGGCGGCACCGTCCAAATCGATGGTGTCAAATATGACTGGGAACTCCTGAGCGAGCCCCAACTGTCCTCTTCCGAAGGCTGGAGGGGCATGAGGGTCGCCCTGCGCCAGAGAGATATGCCACGCGAAGCCGTGCTAGAATTTCCGACGCCAAAGCGCCTGTTGAAAGGATTGCCGAAAGGGCGTTCGCACATCAACGACGCGATAGCCCTGCGAGGGGTGCGAGCGGCATTGTCGGCAGGATGGGACCCGGCTTCTCGCGGCAAGCCGATAGTCTTCATGGTTGATGCCAACGGCGACTAGGCGCAATCGTCTGGAGCACCGGCATCCAGCCTGAAGCGCGGCAATTCCTCCTTTGGGAGAGGGGGAATATGAGGGTTTATTTTAGTCGCCCAACCAATCGGTTGTGATCACTCCCCTCTGCCCCTCCGGCGCCAGCGCGGCGCGCAGGGCTTCCAGCAGAGGCGGCAGCGCCTGCGTGAAGGCGTAGGGCGGGTTGACGATAAAAAGGCCCGCGCCGTTATAGATGTCGGGCTGATCGCGATCGTACAACCAATGCTCCACCACCAGAAATTTCGGGATGCCGAGCTTGCGTAGCTGCGCCTTCCACCGCACATGCGTGGCGCGGTCCTTCAGCGGATACCAGATCACCGTCACGCCATGCGCCCATTTGCGGTGCGCGGCGGCGAGGGTGGCGGTAATCTGTGCGCGTTCATCGGTCTGCTCGTACGGCGGGTCGACCACCACCACGCCGCGCGCGGTGCGGGGCGGCAGCATCGCCAGCCAAAGCTCGTAGGCGTCGCGCTGATGCACGGCGGCGGATGTGCCGCGCATCGCGCCGCGCAGGGCATAGGCGTCGTCGGGATGTTTCTCGTTCAGGATCAGAAAATCCTGCGGACGCAGAAGCTGCGCCAAGAAGCGCGGCGATCCGGGGTAGAGGCGCGGCTCTTCCCCGGCATTTACCGCCTGCACGGCGGCGCGATAGTCGTCCAGCAAGGGGTTCGTGTCGGCAAAGGCGCGCACTACGCCTTGTGTAGCCTCACCGGTGCGCCTCGCCTCCTCGCCGCCAAGGTCGTACAGGCCGCAGCCGGCATGGGTGTCGATCAGGGTGAGCGCGCTCTCTTTGAGCTGCAACGCCCGCACAAGGGCGATCAGCAGGCTGTGCTTTACGACATCGGCGCTGTTGCCAGCATGGAAGGAATGGCGATAATTCATTGTAATTCAAAATCCTGGCGATCTGCCTCTATACCAACGGCTGGGCGCGGAAGCCGAGCGCGAGGCGATGGAAGCAACCAATCCGGTGCCCGTATAGAATCGGGCGGAAACCTTCAAAGCATTCTGCGCAAGGCCTCAACGAGCCGGATGCGATTGGCTTTGCCGCGAAGCGTCCGGTCGTCTGATGTCGGCCGAACATTCACATAACGTCGCATTATCAGAACTGCGGCGCTTCGACGCCCGCGTCCGTCAGTAGCGGACCTGCATCCGCCCGATGTCGAATGACTTGGACCGGTCGTTTCCCGCCACTGACCTATATGGCGCCGAGCGAGGCGCTGATCGCACCCCACACCTGCGTCAGTTCGTCGGCGGTGATGCAATAGGGCGGCATCACGTAGAGCGTGTTGCCGAGCGGGCGGAGGAGGACGCCGTGGTCGCGGGTGAAGGCGATCAGGCGCGGGGCGAGGTTCGAGAGATAGCCCGCGTCGGGGACGACGATGTCGAGCGCGGCGATGGTGCCGAGGCGGCGCGGGTTTTGGGCGCGCGGGTCGTGGCTGAGCAGCGACAGATGCGCGGCCTGCGCATCGGCGAGGGTGTCGATGCGTTGCTGGACGGGTTCGTCGCGCCAGATTTCGAGGTTCGCGTTCGCGGCGGCGCAGGCGATCGGGTTCGCGGTGTAGCTCGACGAATGATAGAAGGTCTTGGCGCGGTCGGTCGAGAAATGCGCCTCGAAGATCGGCTCGATGCAGAGGGTGACCGCGAGCGGCAGCGCGCCGCCGGTCAGGCCTTTCGAGAGGCAGACGATGTCGGGGATCACGCCTGCCTGATCGCAGGCGAAGCGCGTGCCGGTGCGGCCCCAGCCGGTCATTACCTCGTCGGCGATGAAGAGGACGCCGTGGCGCGCGCAGATCGCGCGCATCTCGGCGAGCACCCATGCGGGATAGATGAGCATGCCGCCCGCGCCGAGGATCAGCGGTTCGACGATGAAGGCGGCGGGTTTTTGTGCGCAGGCGGTTTCGAGCGCGTCGAGCGCCGCCTGTTCGCGGCCTTCGTGCGGGAAGGGTATGGTGTCGACGTCGAACAGCAACGGCTGCCAGGCGCGGTTGTAGACGCCGCGCTCGCCGACCGACATCGTGCCGATCGTGTCGCCGTGATAGCTATGCTCGAGGACGAGGATGCGGCTGCGCGGCTCGCCGATGTTATACCAGTAGCCGAGCGCCATTTTGAGCGCGACCTCGACGCTGGTCGAGCCCGAGTCCGAGAAGAAGACGCGCGTGAGCGGATCGGGGGTGATGCGGATCAGCTCGGCGGCGAGGCTTTCGGCGGGCTCGTGCGTCCAGCCGGCGAAGATGAGCTGGTCGAGCTTTTCGCTCTGCTTGGCGATCGCGGCCATGATGCGCGGGTGCGCGTGGCCGTGGGTGGTGACCCACCATGAGGAGATCGCGTCGATCCAGCTTTGGCCGTCGGCGGCGTAGAGTTTGGCGTCTTTGGCGTGCGAAATCAGCGGGATGGGGTCGCCGAGGCCGTGCTGGGTGAAGGGGTGCCAGATGGGGGAGGTCATGTGGGAACCATTCTCTTTCGTCATTCCCGCGAAGGCGGGAATCCCGCTTAGTCGCGAACGATGCAAAGAAAAAGCGGGACCCCCGCCTTCGCGGGGGTGACGAAAATTAGAGGAAGTCCGCGAGGTCGAAGTTCGCGCTGAATGCGGCGGCGAGCGTTTCGCTGGTCAGCGGATCGATGATCGGCAGGCGGCCCAGGCGGCGAACGCCCGCGATGTCGGAGATGATCGCCTCGCTGTCCTCCACCGCGTCGCCAAGGAAGGCGAGGCCGTGGATCGGGACGCCGCGCGCGCGGAGCGCCTCGATCGTGAGCAGGCTGTGGTTGATCGTGCCGAGCGCGGTGCGCGCACAGACGATCACCGGGATCTGCCATTTCGCGAACAGGTCGGCGTAGAGCGTCGCGCGCGTGACGGGGACGAGCGCGCCGCCGGCGCCCTCGACGATGAGGTTGCCGGTCGGCGGGGTCAGCGTTTCAAGCTCGATGTTAACGCCGTCAATTTCGGCAGCCAGATGCGGCGAGGCGGGGGTGATGAGGCGCCAGGCTTCGGGGCGGATCGGCACGCCCGCGAGGCGCGCGACGGCCTCGCTGTCGGTCTCTTCTTCGAGCCCCGACTGGATCGGTTTCCAGTAAGGCGTGCCGGTGGCCTGTGCCAAAGCGGCAGAAAAGATGGTTTTTCCGATACCGGTATCGGTGCCGGTGACGACGAAGCGCGTCATGCCGCCGCCATCGCCTGCGCCAGCGCGTCGGCCATATCGTCTATGTTGTCTTCGTCAACATTGAGCGTGATCGCGATGCGGAGACGCGCGGTTCCCTGCGCCACCGTCGGCGGGCGGATGCCGCGGATGTCGAAGCCCGCGTCGCGCAGGCTTCCCGCGATGCGCATCGTGCGATCGTTGTCGCCGATGATCACGGGCAGGATCTGCGTGCCGCTGGCGGGGATGCCGAGCGGGACGAGGCGTTCGGCGGCGTGGCGGACGAGGGCGTGGAGGCGCGCCTGCCGTTCGGGCTCGTTCGCGACGATCTCGATCGCTTGCCGGACGAGCCACGCCATCAGCGGCGAGGGCGCGGTCGAGAAGATGAAGGGGCGGCCGCGGTTGACGAGGAAGTCGCACGCGATCGCGGGGGCACAGAGCAGCGCACCCTCGGCGCCCAAGGCCTTGCCGCAGGTGTGGAGGGTGATCAAATTGTCGCGGCGCGCGAGGCCGTGCGCGAGCCCCGTGCCGCCGGGGCCGAAAACGCCGGTTGCGTGCGCTTCGTCGACGACGAGCACGGCGTCGTGGCGGTCGGCGACGGCAGCGAGCTCGGCGAGCGGGGCGCGGTCGCCGTCCATGCTGTAGAGGCTTTCGACCGCGATCCACGGGGTTCCGGCGCCGCCGCCCGCGCGCCAGCGTGCGATGATGTCGTCGAACGCCTGCGCGTCGTTGTGCGCGGCGGGGACGTGCCCTGCGCGGCCGAGCTTCATGCCGTCGTGCGCGCTCGCGTGGATCAGTTCGTCGTGGACGACGAGGTCGCCGCGCTGGGGGAGCGCCGCGAACAGCGCGGCGTTGGCGGCGAAACCGGTGGGGAAGAAGAGCGCGGCTTCGCTGCCGTAATGGCGCGCGGCGTGCGCTTCGAGCGCCTCATGCTCGGCGTGATTGCCGCGGAGCAGGCGCGAGCCGCCCGAGCCCGCAGGAAGGCCGCGTTCGATGCCGGCGGCGAGGGCGGTGCGCAGCGCGTCGGAGTCCGCGAGGCCAAGATAGTCGTTCGACGCGAAATCGCGGCCGGCGCGCGGTGCGAGCGAGCGGCGGCGGCTGTCGTGCGCGAGCGCCGCGAGATCGGCGTGGTGGGCGGTAAAAGGGGAGGGCACCATCTTCTTCCTTCTCTCGTCATCCCCGCGAAAGCGAAAACCCAGTAGCAACGCTGGCTCGCTGGGTTCCCGCTTTCGCGGGGATGACGAAGTTTTTCAGTCTGTGCGGCTGCCGCCTTCTAGCGCCTGCCGTTCTTCGCCGGTCAGCCGGTGCGGGGTGGCGATGGGTTCGAGCGTTTTTGCGTCGAAAAGCGCGGCTTTCCGACGGTCGCCCGAGACGATGTCCTTGATCGCGCGTGTGAAAAAGCGCCGCATCAGCGTCGGCGTACCCATGCGGGGCAGATGGCTGGCGTCGCCGGTTGCGTCCTGCGTGAAGAGATGGCCGCGTAGTGGCCCGAAGACCCGTTCGCGCCTTGCCGGATCGCAGGCGGCGGTCAGGATCGTGATGAAGGGGAGTTTGCCGTTCTTAAACGTGTTGAACAGCGGCGTGCGGCAGCAGGCCGCATACCAGCGCAGCGTCGGCGCGTCGGTCAGGTGGAGGCAGGCGAGGCGCTCGCGGCCGGTGTCGAGGCGCATGCGCGCGCAGCGCGTCTGATAGAGCGCAGTGCCGCCGTGCGCGTCGAGCAGGCGTTCGGCGTGGCCGAGATGGTGCGTGAGGTTCTGGCAATCGGTGCAGTGGCAGACGACATGGTCGCCCTCGCCCGAAACGACGGTCATCGTTCCGGTAACGGTTCCGCAGTCGCAGGCGAAGGAGAGATCGGATGTCATCGCCATCCCCCTAGTCCGTTGCCCACGATTGCGGAAGCCTTTGGAGGGACCGGGCTGGAGATCATCAACTATTGTTCCAATCCTCCCTGTCGCGCAGCGATGGGGAGGTGGCAGCGCGAAGCGCTGACGGAGGGGCCATGGCGCGACGTCGCTGCCCGTCCACCACGCCCTTTGGGCGCGGTCCCCCTCCCCATGGCCTGCGGCCACGGGGAGGATTTCCGTCAGTTCTTCGACTTGTCGACGAGCTGGTTCTTGGCGATCCACGGCATCATCGCGCGGAGTTCAGCGCCGGTCTTTTCGAGCTGATGCGCGGCGGCGGCCTTGCGGCTCGCCTTCAGTTCGGGCTGGCCGGCCTGGTTGTCAAGCACGAAGTCCTTCACGAAGCGGCCCGACTGGATGTCGGCGAGGACGCGCTTCATTTCGGCCTTGGTTTCGTCGGTGATGATGCGCGGGCCGGTCTTGATGTCGCCATATTCGGCGGTGTTCGAGATCGAGTAGCGCATGTTCGCGATGCCGCCTTCATAGAGGAGGTCGACGATCAGCTTGGTTTCGTGGAGACATTCGAAATAGGCCATTTCGGGCGCGTAGCCCGCCTCGACCAAAGTTTCGAAACCCGCCTGGATCAGATGGGTGATGCCGCCGCAGAGCACGGCCTGTTCGCCGAAGAGGTCGGTTTCGCACTCTTCCTTGAAGGTCGTCTCGATGATGCCGCTGCGGCCGCCGCCGACGGCCGAGGCGTAGGAGAGGGCGAGCGCCTTGGCGAAGCCGTTACCCGACGAACCCGCGCCCTGTGCTTCCTGCGCAACCGCGATCAGGCAGGGGACGCCGCCGCCCTTCTGATATTCGCTGCGCACGGTGTGGCCGGGGCCCTTGGGCGCGACCATGAAGACGTCGATGTCGGGGCGCGCGTCGATCAGGCCGAAGTGGATGTTGAGGCCGTGCGCGAAGGCGAGCGCCGCGCCGGGCTTCATGTTCGGGCCGATGTCGTCGGCATAGATTTTTGCCTGATGCTCGTCGGGGGCGGCGATCATGATTACGTCGGCCCATTCGGCGGCTTCTTTGTTCGAAAGCACCTTGAAGCCCGCGGCTTCGGCCTTTTTGGCGGTTGCCGAACCGGGGCGGAGCGCGATCGCGACGTCCTTGACGCCGCTGTCGCGCATGTTCTGCGCGTGCGCGTGGCCCTGGCTGCCATAGCCGACGACGGCGACCTTCTTGCCCTTGATCAGATCCTGGTCGGCGTCGCGATCGTAATAAACCTGCATGTCTTTCTTCCCTATTATTCGTCATCCCAGCGCAAGCTGGGATCGGTCTCGGTGTTAAACTGCGTGCGATCCCAGCTTGCGCTGGGATGACGGTGACTCAGAGCGCCTCCGACCCGCGGGCGATGGCGACGACGCCGGTGCGGCCGACCTCGACCAGCCCGCATTCGCGCATCAGCGCGATGAAGCGGTCGACCTTGTCGCTCGTCCCGGTGATTTCGAAGATGAAGCTGGTGAGCGTCGTGTCGACGACCTTGGCGCGGAAAACGTCGGCCATGCGCAGCGCCTCGATGCGCTTGTCGCCGGTGCCCGCGACCTTCACGAGCGCGATTTCGCGCTCGACATGCGCCTCGCCCGCGTCGTTGAGGTCGATGACCTTGTGCACGGGAACGAGCCGGTCGAGCTGCGCGATGATCTGGTCGATGATCGGCGGCGGGCCCGAGGTGACGATCGTGATGCGCGACAGCGCGTGGTCGGCGGTAATATCGGCCACCGTCAGGCTTTCGATATTATAGCCGCGCGCGGTGAACAGCCCGGTGATCTTGGCGAGCACCCCGGCTTCGTTGTCGACGGTGATGGCGAGCACATGGCGCTCGCCGGCTTCGGTTTTGATTTTCATATGTTTTACACCAGTGCCTTGGCTTCGTCGTCCATCGTGCCGGTGACGTCGCTCGGCTGGAGGAGCATTTCGGTGTGCGCGGCGCCCGAGGGGATCATCGGGAAGCAGTTGGCGAGCTGCGCGACGCGGCAGTCGACGATCACCGGTCCCGGGGTCTCGATCATCTTTGCGATGCCGTCCTCGAGCTGCCCCAGATTGTCGATGCGCAGGCCCGTCCACCCGTAAGCGTCGGCGAGCTTCACGAAATCGGGCAGGCTGTCCGAATAGCTGTTCGAATAGCGGCTTTCATAGGTCAGTTCCTGCCACTGGCGGACCATCCCCATCCATTCATTGTTGAGGATGAAGATCTTCACCGGCAGGCGGTACTGGCTGACCGTGCCCATTTCCTGGATGTTCATCTGCAGCGAGGCTTCGCCCGCGATGCAGATGACGAGGCGGTCGGGGTGCGCGATCTGCGCACCGACCGAGGCGGGGAAACCATAACCCATCGTGCCGAGCCCGCCGCTGGTGAGCCAGCGGTTGGGCGCCGCGAAGCCGAAATGCTGCGCCGCCCACATCTGATGCTGGCCGACCTCGGTCGTGATGATCGGGTCGAGCCCGCGCGTCGCGTCGAACAAGGCCTTCACCGCGCGCTGCGGCATGATTTCGGCGCTGGCGTCCTTCTTTTCGGGGAAGTCGAGGCAGCGCGTTGCGCGCCAGCCGTCGACGCGGCGCCACCATTCGCCCAGGTCGCGGCCGTTGTGGCCCGCCGCCTGCCAGCCCGCGATGATCGCATCGAGCGCGCGGCCGGCATCGCCGACGATCGCGAGGTCGACGGGGACGATCTTGTTGATCGAGCTGCGGTCGATGTCGATGTGGATCTTCTTCGAATCGGGCGAGAAAGCGTCGAGGCGTCCCGTCACGCGGTCGTCGAAGCGCGCGCCGACCGCGATGATCAGGTCGGCGCGGTTCATCGCCATATTGGCCTCGTAAGTGCCGTGCATGCCGAGCATGCCGAGCCATTTCTCGTCGTCCGACGGGAAGGCGCCGAGGCCCATCAAGGTCGAGGTGACCGGCGCGCCGGTGAGCGCCACGAGCTGGCGCAGCGCCGCGCTGGCGTCGGGACCGGCGTTGATCACGCCGCCGCCGGTGTAGAAGATCGGGCGCTCGGCCGCGGCGATCATCGCGACCGCCGCGGCGATCGCATCGGCGTCGGGTTCGACCTGCGGGCGATAGCTTTTGTGCGCGATCTTTTCGGGGATCACATATTGGCCGGTCGCAACCTGCACATTCTTCGGGATGTCGATCACCACGGGGCCGGGGCGGCCGTGCGTCGCGATATGGAATGCCTCGTGCATGATCGGGCAGAGGCGGTCGGGGTCCATCACCAGATAATTATGCTTGGTGCAGTGGCGCGTGATGCCGACGGTGTCGCATTCCTGGAACGCGTCGGTGCCGATCAGCGCGGTCGACACCTGACCCGTCAGCACGACCATCGGGATCGAATCGAGCAACGCGTCGGTGATGCCGGTGACGGCATTGGTCGCGCCGGGCCCCGAGGTCACGAGCACGACACCCGGCTTGCCGGTCGAGCGCGCATAGCCCTCGGCCGCGTGCGTCGCCGCCTGTTCGTGGCGGACGAGAATGTGCTGGATCGTGGGGTGTTTGTAGAGCGCGTCATAGATGGGAAGGACCGCGCCGCCCGGATAGCCGAACACCGTATCGACCCCGAGGTCGACCAGCGCCTGAACCACCATGTCGGCACCACTCATTTCCGTCACGACGAAACTCCTTCCAAACACAAAAAGGCAGCGCCTTGTGCGCTGCAACAGGGTGCGGGCAATAGGTGTATGATTCTAACCTGTCAACAGCTTATTACGCAATATTATTGCTAATTCCTTGATGGAATCGATGTTTAATGACTCGGTGTGGCGCGGCCAGTCAGCGGGCGGCTGGTTGCGGAACCACGTATATTGGCGCTTTGCATATTGGCGGGTCGCGGCTTGGGTGAGGTCGAGCGCCTCGGCGCGGGTGATTTTGCCGCGGAGGTGGCCGGCGATCTGGGGGACGCCGATCGCGCGCATCGCGGGGAGGTCGGGGTCGAGACCGCGTGCGAGCAGGGCTTTGGCCTCTTCGACCGCGCCGCGTTCGAACATCTGGACGAGGCGTAAGTCGCAGCGGTCGCGCAGCCAATCGCGCGGGGGCAGGAGGACCAGCGGGGCGAGCGCGATCTCGCCCTCGATGCCGCCCGCGATCGCCCGCTGCCAGTCGGCGAGGGTGCGGCCGGTCGAGCGTACGACCTCGAGCGCGCGTGCGACGCGGGTGGTGTCGGCGGGGTTGAGGCGCGCGGCGGCGTCTGGATCGGCGGCGGCGAGCGCGGCGTGCGCGTCTGCAACCGGGAGCGCGCGGACCGCCTCGCGAATACCCGGGTCGATCTCGGGCACCGGCGCGATGCCGTGGAGCAGCGTGCGCATATGAAGGCCGGTGCCGCCGACGAGGATCGGAACCTGTCCCGCGGCGTGCGCGTCGACGATAACGCCGCGCGCCTCGTCCGCCCAGCGCACGGCGTTATGCGCGTCGGCGGCGTCGATGTGGCCGAAGAGGCGGTGGGGCACGCCCTCCATCTCTTCGCCGGTCGGGCGCGCCGAGAGGATGCTCAGGTCGGCATAGACCTGGCTCGCGTCGGCGTTGACAACGAGCGCGTCCCGGCCTGTCTCGGAAAGAGATTTTGCGAGCGCGACCGCCAAAGCGCTCTTGCCGCTGGCGGTGGGTCCGGCGATAAGTGCCACGGGAGGCCGCGTCCTGGCGGTCGAGAAAGAAGGAGATGCCATGTTCGTCGCGACGCTGATAGCAGCAGGAAAGCTGACCGACGAGGTGGTTCGCGAAGGGATCGACCGGCTTGCGGCGACGGGGCACGATGTCGGTGCCCCGCACTGGATCGACGAGCATGACGCGGCAGACATCGTATTCCACGGCAGCCTGGTGAGCGCGCGCAAGGAACTGGCGCTGATGGACCATGGCTCGCTCGACATCGTCGTCCAGCCGCTGGGCGACCGGACCAAGAAGCTGATCATCGCCGACATGGATTCGACGATGATCACCGTCGAATGCATCGACGAACTCGCCGATTATGCGGGGCTGAAGCCGCAGATCGCGGCGATCACCGAGCGTGCGATGCGCGGCGAACTCGATTTCCGCGCGGCGCTGGAGGAACGCGTCGGCCTGCTCGCGGGGATGCCCGAGACGACTTTGGTCGACTGCCGCATGGAGCGCGTGCGGCTGACGCGCGGCGCGCGGACTTTGGTGCAGACGATGAAGGCGCATGGCGCGCATTCGATCCTGATTTCGGGCGGCTTCACCGCCTTTGCCGGCCCGGTGGGCGAGGCGATCGGGTTCGACAAGGTCGTCGCGAACGAGCTGGAGATCGCGGGCGGCAAGCTGACCGGCAAGGTGCGCGAGCCGATCGTCGACAGCAAAACGAAACTGGAGACGCTGAAGGCCGAGGCGGCGAAGCATGGGCTTCCGCTCGCCGAGACGCTGGCAGTGGGCGACGGCGCGAATGACATTCCGATGATCACCTCGGCGGGGCTGGGGATCGGCTATTATCCGCATCCCGCGGCGGGCGAGGCGGCGGCGGCGGTGATCCGGCATCATGATTTGACGGCCTTGCTGTGGGCGCAGGGCTATCCGCGGCGGAGCTGGGTGCTGGGCTGATATATGTCGGGAGGGTTTGTCGCGAACTGGTTGATCAGCCTTACGCTGGCGATACAGGCCGCGCCCGCTCCTGTTCAGGAGCTATGCGCGGGCAGTCGGCTCACGCTCGGGAATCTGGGCGTTTCGGTTTCGCTCAAACAGGTCGGCGAAGCGAAGCCCTTCGCGGACTACATCCATTTCCGTGCCCTGAGCAAAGATGGCACGCTGGAGTTGTCCGCCGCTTATGTAGCCGATGCGGCGGGCTCACTGACACCGCACAGTTTTTCCGTCCAGACCCGGCCGCAGCGTCCGCCGGAGGACAGAACGCGCGAAACCGTCAGGTGGCGGCTCGCCGACGAGGCGTGGGCATCCTATCCTTATTCGCTGAACCCCGATCAGCGCGGCAATTACGATTTCAGGATTGCCCAATCGGGCGGGCCGGGGCTGTCGTTCCGGACCGAGTGGCTGGAGCGCTTGCCGAAGGGCGGTCGCTTTTCCGTGATGCGGGTAACGGAGAAGGGGGAGGAACTGGGCACGGGTTCGGTTGACTATCCGGGTGCCGCATTGATTGCGGAAGTCTTCGCCGAAGCGAGGACACTGGCGCTGGCCAAACTCGCGCCGTGCAAGCGGCCGGCGGGTTTCGTCCGCCCGGCACCCTCGGACTGAATCGGACAGATATATGACCAAACACCGCATCTATTCGATCAGCGTCGCGAGCGTTTATCCGCATTATATCGCCAAGGCCGAGAAGAAGGGGCGGACCAAGGCCGAGGTCGACGAGATTATTCGCTGGCTGACCGGCTATAGCCAGGCGGCGCTCGAGGGCGAGCTGGCGAAGGGCACGAATTTCGAGGATTTCTTTTGCGGGGCGCCGAAGCTGAACCCGGCGCGCGAGCTGATCACCGGGGTGATTTGCGGCATCCGGGTCGAAAATATCGAAGAGCCGTTGATGCGCGAGCTGCGTTATCTCGACAAGCTGATCGACGAGCTGGCGCGGGGCAAGAAGATGGAGAAGATTTTGCGGAGCTGATCACGAACGATGACGTGATGCGGTTTCTCCTGTCAATATTAACAATGTCAACATTGCTGTCGTTCAAATGCGATCGATATTTACGACGTTAACACTGGTGCGGAAATTGACGTCGGCGCGATGGTGGGAAGCGGCCACGCCGCCGACAGGATTGGTGTCAGTCCTTCGCCTTGACCTTGACCCACACATGGACCGTCGCGGCGAATTTGCCCGGTTCGGGTTTGCCCACGTCGATCCGTTCGGCGGTGACGAGTTCGCCCGTCGCGAGGTTGAAGCTTGCCCATGGTTTCGGCATGCGGCCGAAGGTCATTTTCTGGATCGGCTGGCCGGTGGCGGTGTTCATGATTGTTGCGGTGATACCCATGGCGGCCGGGTAGCGGCAGCGCGATGATTCTGTCCAGTGGGGAAAGCGGGATGGTTATGCGGCCGCGGCGATTTCATCCGCCAGCCAGCCGCGGAAGCGCAGCATCGCGTCGTTTTCGGGGCGCGACATCAGGCGGGTGAGCCAGTAGCGGCCGGCGTCGATCGTGACCGCGAAGGGCTGGACGAGCAGTTCGGCGGCGAGTTCGCGGGTGAACATTGCCGGCGGGGCGAGTGCGACGCCCTGACCTGCCGCCGCCGCGGTCGCCATCAAGGCTGAGCTGTCGAAGACGGGACCGCGGAGGACCGGGACGGGCACGCCCGCGGCGGCGAACCAGAGCGCCCATTCGTCGGCGCGGTACGAGCGCAGCAGCCGCTCGTGGATCAGGTCGGCGGGGGTCTTGAGGCGCGCGGCGATCGCGGGGGCGCAGACCGGCGCCATCCGCGCGGCGAGCAAGGGTTCGGCGTGGGTGCCGTGCCAGGCGCCGTCGCCGAAGCGGATCGCATAGTCGAGCGCCTCGCCCGCGAGATCGACGCGGTTGTTGTTGGTCGAGATGCGCAGGTCGATCGCGGGGTGCAGGCGCGCGAAGGCGTCGAGGCGCGGGAGCAGCCAGCCGGTCGCGAAGGTGCCGACGACGCCGACCTTGAGCGCCTCGCGGAAGCGGCCGCCCGCATATTGGTCGAGCGTCGCGGCGACGCGGTCGAAGGCATCGGCGACGACGGGGACGAGCGCATGCCCCTCGTCGGTGAGCGCGAGCCCGCGCGGCAGGCGGTGGAAGAGGCGCGTGCCGAGGCGACGTTCGAGCTGCGCGACCTGATGGCTGACCGCGCCCTGGCTGACGCAGAGTTCGATCGCGGCGCGGGTGAAGTTGAGGTGGCGCGCCGCGGCCTCGAAGGCGCGGAGGGCGTTGAGGGGGAGTTGGGCGCGGTCCATTGGGCTTCCTGTATTGTGATATGGCCTACCTCGTCATCCCGGACTTGATCCGGGATCCATGGCCCGACGGCGACGCGAGTGGACCCCGGATCAAGTCCGGGGTGACGAAAGCTTTGAGAGAAATGTATGAGAAATTCTCATGGCTTTGTCGAGAAATCATGCTTTGTGGGCGGCGCCCGAGCGCGGCATCCCGGTAGGGAAGGGAGACAGATATGATCGCGATGATGACAATTGCCGCCTGGCTTGCGGGTGTGAGCCATGTGCCGCTGCCGCTCGCCCAGGAGGCGAAGGTGCAGATGGTGGCGGGCGCGGTCGCGCCGGGTGCGGACGACCCGTTGACGCGGCCGATTGCGGCCTCGCGCGCGGCCGAATGGCTGGCGCCCGCCAGACCTGAGAAGATTTTCGGGACGAGTTATCTCGTCGGCTTCGGCGGGCTGAGCGTCGCGCTGATCGATACCGGCGACGGGCTGGTGCTGGTCGACGGCGCGCTGCCGCAGGCGGCGCCCGCGATCCTCGCCAATGTCCGCGCGCTGGGGTTCGACCCCAAAGACATCAAATTTATTCTGAGCACCGAGCCGCATTTCGACCATGCGGGCGGGATCGCCGCGCTGGCGCGCGACACCGGCGCGACGGTGGTCGCGAGCGCGCGCGGCGCCGAGGGGCTGCGGTCGGGGAAACATGCGGCGGACGACCCGCAGCTCGCCTATGGCGGGAGCTGGCCCGCCGTGACGCGGCTGCGGGTCGTCAAGGACGGCGAGGTGCTGAAGCTGGGCAAGGCCGCGATCACGGCGGTGGCGACGCCGGGGCACACGATGGGGAGCATGAGCTGGAGCTGGCGGGCGTGCGAAGCGAAGGCGTGCAAGACGATCGTCTTTGCGTCGAGCCTCAACCCGGTGTCGGCCGACGACTATCGTTATACTGCGCCGGCGAGCGCGCCGATCGTGAAGGCGTTCGAAGCGAGTCATCGCAAGATGGACGCGCTCGCATGCGATATCCTGATTTCCGCGCACCCCGACAATGCGGGGAGCGGACGATATAATGACCAGCCGGGTGCGTGCCGCGCTTACGCCGAGCGGTCGCGCAAGGCGCTGGCAGCGCGTCTCGCGAAGGAAGCGGGCGGATCCTGACCCGCCTGCCGCGACTCTTCAGGGAAGCGGCGGCTCCGCCTGGAACGGATCATAGCGGGCCGGGTCATAGGCACCGAAACGCACGGCGCCCTCGGTTTCGCTCCATCCTTTCGACAGCGCGACCGCCACCTCGCCGTCGTCGTCGAGGAGAGCGCGGTGCACGGCGGCGCAGGGCACCGATGCCTGGTCGCGGCAGACCAGCGGCCCCGGCGGGAGCGGATCGGATCGCCAGACCTGGCGAAGTGTCGCGGCGGTGCCGGGATCGTCGGCCTGCAGCTGGCGCCAGGGGCCTTCGGCGAGCGCCGCGACGTCGGTGCGGCCGGCAAGCAGCTCAGCCAGGGCGGCTTCATGGGTGCCCGCGTGGCGCCGCGTCGCAAAAGCCGGGGCGCGACCGGTGCTTCGCAGCGCGGCCGCCTGAACCAGTGCGCCGGACGTCGAGCCCGGCAGCACTTCGGTGTAGCGCAAGTCGCCGGCGCGCGCACCGAGGGCGTCGAGCGATGCGAGGCCGCTGTCGCGGCGCACCAGCAGGACGCCCCGATAGCGATCGAGCACGGCCGGAGGCGTGGAAAGGACGGCGATCGGCCGGACATCCGGGCAGGAGCGAGCCTCGACGAATGCGCCGAGATTGGTCATCGCAATGTCGATCTCGCCGCGGCAGAGCGCCTTCGCCAGCGCTTCGGGCGTGTCGAGCAAGCGGACCTCGGTCGGCCGCCCGGACGCGCGTTCGACGAGTGCGGCAAGCGGCGCCAGCGCAACCGACCGGTCGTAGCGCGGATAATGATAGGTGCCGACGCGCAGCGCCGGTGGTGTTTCAACCGGCGATGCCCACGCCGCGAGAAGGGTCAGAATCATGACCGCGCGATGGACGGGACGGTCGCCGAAGCAAAGGATTCTACGACGAACGACTTGTCGGCGCGACTAGCGATCCAGCACCAGACAGGCTTGACCGCTCTTGCGCACGCTCGCGCAGAAGCTCTCGGCGTCGCCCTTGTTCGCGAAGCCGCCGGCCTGGAGGCGGGTGAGCTTGCCGCTCTTGACCAGATAGGGCGTGCGGCCGGCGAAGGCGGGATTTTTCTTTTCGAGCGCGGTCCAGAGATTACGGGCGTTCGCCTCGACGCCGAAGGCGCCGAGTTGCGCGCGCCAGGGGCTCGCGGTGCCGTTGTGGACGCGGACCGGCGCCGGAGTGGCTGCGGCGGTGGCGACGGGGGCGGCCTTGACGGGTGCGGGCTTGACCGGCGCGGGTTTGGGTTCGGCGGGCTTGGGCGCGGGCTTTGCCGGTTCGGGCTTCGGCGGGAGTTTGCCGCTTTCGGGCGGCGCGGCGTAGGTCGTGCCCGGCTGGCCGGTCGCGGCGACGGCGTTGGCGGTCGCTTCGGCGGCGGCGGCTGCGGCGGCGCTGGCGACGGGCGACGAGGCCACCGCGACACTGCGGATCGGTTCGGGTTTGGGCTGCGGTGCCGGTGCGGGCTTGGCGGCGGGCGGCGTGTCGATCACCGGCGGCGGTGTGTAGCGGGTGCCGGGGGTCGAGGCGGGCAGGCTCGCGACCTTCACCGGCGAGGCCGCCGGCACGGGTTTGGGCGCGGGCGGCGCAGCGGCGTTGACCGCGGCGAGGCGCGCCTGCTGTTCGCCGCGCTCGATTTCGGGGAGCAGCGCGAGGCCGCGCTGGCGCTGGTCGAGCGGGATCAGATTGTCGAGCTGCGCGAGGCGCGCCGAAGCGATGCCGAGCCCGGCGTCGCTCGCGCGCTTGGTCAGCGCATAGGCGCGCGGCCAGTCCTCTGCGGCGAGGTCGCCGTTGAAGTGCGCGGTGCCGAGAACATATTGCGCGCGCGGTTCGCCGCGCGCGGCCGAATTGATGATGAAGGGCATCGCCTCTGCGCGGCGGTTCGCGGTGAAGAGCACGAGGCCGAGATTATCCTCCGCCTGCAAATGCCCCTGCTTGGCGGCGCGGCGATACCAGGCCTCCGCCTGCACGAGATCGGCGGGAACACCGCGGCCGAGCTTATAGGCTTGCCCCAGATTGAATTGCGCATCGGCGTCGCCGGCGAGGGCGAGCGGGCGCCATTCGGCAACGGCGGCCGCATAATTGCCCGCCTGCCAGGCATCGACGCCGTCCTTGACGTCGGCATAAGCGGGTGCCGCGAGCATCGATGCCGCGATCAGCGGCAGAGCCAGCGAAAGGGCGGTGCGGAAAGAACGCATCTTATTCTCCAATGACTTGCGCCGCATGAGGCCGGCTGCAGTCCCCGGGGTCTTTATAGCGCCAATTGGCTAACACGGCGTTAGCGACAAAAGCGCCCACGCCAAACTTGATCCGTTCTGGTACAAGTTCGTCTTAGGAGAGTGTTTACCATATTCGCGAGGAAGTCGTTCACCCTCTTTTTATCATCGTTAACCCAATTTTAGCGCCCCGCATGGCATCCCTTCGCCGAATTCTGGATTTCCGAGGGGGTAAACGCAGTGCGCGTATTGGCATTGGCTTCACAGAAAGGCGGGTCGGGAAAGACCACGCTGTCGGGGCACCTCGCGGTGCAGGCGCAGCTTGCGGGCGCCGGCCCCGTCGTTCTGATCGACATCGATCCGCAGGGCTCGCTCGCCGACTGGTGGAACGAGCGCGAAACCGACCTTCCGGCCTTTGCGCAAACGACCGTTGCGCGGCTGGCTTCCGACCTCGAAATCCTGCGCCAGCAGGGCTTTAAGCTGGCGGTCATCGATACGCCGCCGGCGATCACCATGGCGATCCAGAGCGTGATTTCGGTCGCCGAACTGATCGTCGTCCCGACCCGGCCGAGCCCGCATGACCTGCGTGCCGTCGGTGCCACCGTCGACCTGTGCGAACGCGCCGGCAAGCCGCTGGTGTTCGTCGTCAACGGCGCGACGCCGAAAGCGAAGATCACCAGCGAAGCCGCGGTCGCGCTGTCGCAGCACGGCACCGTCGCCCCGATCACGCTGCACCACCGCACCGATTATGCCGCGTCGATGATCGACGGCCGCACGGTGATGGAAGTCGATCCCAACGGACGCTCGGCCGACGAGATCCGCCAGCTGTGGACCTATATGAACGACCGCCTCGAAAAGAATTTCCGCAGGACCGTATTTGCCGCGCCGCTGCCCACACAGGGCAATTATGGCGCGGTTCGCCCGATGGGTGGTGGCTTTGGCCGCCGCATCGCTGGCCAGTGACGGGGAGTACGGGAATCATGGGCGAACCAAAACCTCTCGCATCGCTGAGCGCCGGACTGCTTGCCCGCAAGGGTGGAGCGCGTCCCGCCATGCGCCGCCAGCCGCTCGGTAGCGGCCCCGCACCCCTCAACCCCGGCGGTTACGACGACCTCGGCTGGAACGACATGGGTTATGATGTCGATCCCGACCAGTCGGCCGAACCCGCGCGGATGCTCGACCTGAAGCCTTTGCTCACCGGATCGGTGCTGGCGCATAATGTCGAGGCCGAACATGCGGTCGACGAGAGCGTCGGTCACGAGCTGACGCCCGAATTTTCGGCCGAATATACAGGCGAACCGGTCGGGCTGACCGAGGATTATGGCGTCGACCAGTATGAGGCCGAAGCCCCCGAGGTTCCCGAAATCGTTCGCCAGCAGGAATCGCTGATCGAACGCGTCGCCGCGGTGGCGCGCAAGGTCGAGGCGCGTCCGGCGCCGGCGCCGAAGAAAGAAAAGGCACCGCGCGCGCTCCGTGCCCGCGAAAAGGCCGCCTTCACGCTGCGCCTCGACGCCGAGCGCCATCTGCGCCTGCGCCTCGCGAGTGCGGTGACGAACCGGTCTTCGCAGGTGATCCTGACCGACCTGCTCGACGAATATCTGGCTTCGCTGCCCGAAATCGACGCGATGGCGAGCCGCCTGCCGGCGACGCGCCCGGTGCGCGGACAGCGCTGAAGAATAAAGAGGGGGACCCGTCATGAACCGCAAGATGCTGATGAACCTGGCCGTTTCGGGTTTTGTCCTGAGTGTGGCCACCGGATGCAGCGGCATGGGCAAGATGGCCGACGCGCCGTCGCGCGCCGCCGGCAAGCCCGCGATCGCCGCCAAGTCGGCGAGCGATGCGCGCGTCGCGCTCGAAGCCGGGAAAGCCAGCAAGGCGGTCGGCCTGGCCGAAGCCGCGGTTCAGGGCAGCCCGCGCGATGCAAGTTATCGCGCGCTGCTGGGACAGGCGTACCTCAATGACGGGCGTTTTGCATCGGCGACCGCGGCGCTGACCGAGGCGATCGAACTCGGCGCGAGCGACGGCAATACGGTGCTTTCGCTGGCGCTCGCGCAAATCGCGCAGGGCAAGGGCAGGGAAGCCGTCACGCTGCTGACCGAGCATCGCGCTGCGGTGCCGGCGTCGGACCTCGGGCTGGCGCTGGCGCTCGCGGGGGACAATGAAGGCGCAATCTATGTGCTGAGCGAAGCCGCGCGCGCCGAAGGCGCCGGGGCACGGACGCGGCAGAATCTGGCGCTGGCGTTCGCGCTGTCGGGCCGCTGGGCACAGGCGCGCATCCTTGCTTCGCAGGATCTGTCGATCGCCAAGCTCGAAGGGCGGATGGCCGAATGGTCGAAGCTGGCCGAACAGCCCGATGCGCAGATGCGCGTCGCGAGCCTGATCGGGACGAAGGCGCGGCAGGATGCCGGCATGCCGGTCCAGCTCGCGCTCAGCAATTTTGGTGACACGCAAATGGCCGCAGCCGAGCCCGCAATCCAGCTCGCGAGCGCCGATCCGGCGCCGGTCGCCGATTATGCGCCGCCGCCGCCCGTCCTTGCGGATGCGAGCAGCGCGATCCGCAGCGTCGAACTGCCGATGCCCGAGCGCAACGCCGATGGCGTCGTGCCGGTGACTGAATTGCCGCAGCCGAAACCCGCGGGCGAGGTGATCCTTGCCGACGCCGCGCCCTATCGCGCCGCACCGCGCATTGCCGGCGAAGGGCGCATCCGCCCGGCGCAGCAGCAGGCGCTCGAGCTGGCGACGGTGCTGATCCCGAAGGCGATGGGTTTCGACGCGAAGAAGCCGAGCGGCTGGGCGGTTCAGCTGGGCGCCTATGACAGCCTCGGCATTGCCAAGGAAAAATGGGGCACGCTGAAAAAGCGGAGCGCCATGCTGGCGAACTTCCCGGCGTCGAGCCACGCCGCGACGGTGAACGGCCGCAATTTCTATCGCCTGACGGTGAACGGCCTCGCGACGCGCGCCGACGCGACGAGCCTGTGCAACGAGTTGAAGGCGCACGGTCAGACCTGTTTCATCCGCGCGATGGGCGGCGGCGAGACGATCCAGTGGGCGTCGAAGGCCAGCACGATGCGGCTCGCTTCGCGCTAAAAGACTTTACCCGGATAAGGGGGAGGGGCGTGGCCGCGAGGCCGCGCCTCTTTTGTTTGGGGGTGTCCGGGTCCGACCGGTTGCCGACTCCAACACTCTCGTCACCCCGGACTTGATCCGGGGTCCCGCTTGAGGTCGGAGCCAGCCGATGCCTCAAAAAGCGGGATCCCGGATCAAGTCCGGGGTGACGAAGGGTAAGGAAACAACGTTCGCTCACCACCCCAAAGCAGACCTAACGGATGCGCAGTCCGCCCTTCCACATCATCGTCGCGCGGCCTTGCACGGGCATGCCGTCGAAGGGCGTGTTGCCGGCCCAGGCCGCCATCTTCTTCGCGTCGACCTGCCAGGGCGTGCCCTCGTCGACGAGGATGAGGTCGGCTTCCTTGCCCACCGCGAGTTTGCCGGCGTCGACGCCGAGCAGGCAGGCGGGAGTGCCCGCGAGCAATTCGAACAGGCGTCCCGGCGAGATATGGCCGTCGCGCACGAGGCCGAGGCCGAGCGCGAGCAGGGTTTCGGCGCCCGCCATGCCGGGCAAAGCTTCGGCGAAGGGCAGGCGCTTGTCTTCGGGGCCGCGCGGGTCGTGGCCCGAGGCGAGGATGTCGATCGTGCCGTCGGCGATCGCGGCGAGGCACGCGTGGCGATCATCCTCCGACCGCAGCGGTGGCGACAGGCGCGCAAAGGTGCGGAAATCGCCGATCGCGGTGTCGGAGAGCAGCAGATGCGCGGGGGTGATGCCGCAGAGGACGGGCAGACCCTTCGCCTTCGCGGCGCGGATCAGGTCGAGCCCGCGCGCGGTGGTGACCTGGCGGAAATGGACGGGCGCGCCGGTTTCCTCGACGAGCGCGAGGTCGCGCGCGATCGCGATCGCCTCGGCGATGGCGGGGGCAGAGGCGAGGCCGAGGCGCGTCGCCATCTCGCCGTCGGTCGCGACCGCGCCGGCGGTGAGCCCCTCATCCTCGGCGTGGATGATCGTGACGAGGCCGAGCGAGGCGGCGTAGGCGAGGACGCGGCGCATCACGCCGCTGTCGGCGATGCGGCCGCGGCCGGTGGCGATGGCGCGCGCGCCCGCCTGTTTCATCAGGCCGATTTCGGCGAGTTCCTTGCCCGCGAGTCCTTTTGTGGCGGCGGCGAGCGGGTGGACCCAGAGGTCGGGCTTGCCGCCTTTCGCTGCCCGCTCGACGAGCCCGGCGCCGTCGAGCGGACCGTTGTCGGGCATCAGCGCGGCGCGCGTGATGCCGCCGAAGTGGAAGGCGGGCTTGTCGGTCGCGAAGACGCCGAGGTCGATGATCCCGGGGGCGAGCCACTGGCCCTTGGCGTCGATGGTCTCGGTGCCTTCGGGAAGCTCGGCCGGATCGAGCGCGGCGATGCGGCCATCGACCACAAGCAGGCTGCCCGGACGCGGCGTGTCGCCGTCGATCAGCTGCGCGCCCACGATATGGAGGGGCTTCAGTTCCATCCGGCGACTCCCCGCTTGCGGCGCGTCAGGATGTCGAGGCATGCCATGCGCACCGCGACCCCCATTTCAACCTGCTCGGTGATCGTCGAGCGCACCGGATCGTCGGCGACATTGCTGTCGATCTCGACCCCGCGGTTCATCGGGCCGGGGTGCATGACGATCGCATCGGGCTTGGCTTTCTCCAGGCGTTTCTCGGTGAGGCCATAGAGCGCGTGATATTCGCGCGCGCTGGGCAGGTACGCGCCGTCCATGCGTTCGTTCTGGAGGCGGAGCATCATCACGACGTCGGCGTCCCTGATGCCTTCGTCCATGTCGGTGAGGGTCGTCACATGCATGCGGTCGATCGCGGGCGGGGTGAGCGTCGGCGGCGCGACGATCCGCACCTCGTTGCCGAGCAGGGTGAGCGCGAGGATATTCGAGCGCGCGACGCGGCTGTGGAGGACGTCGCCGCAGATGGCGATGGTGAGCCCCTCGACGCGGCCGAGGCGGCGGCGGATCGTGAGCGCGTCGAGCAACGCCTGCGTCGGATGCTCGTGGCGGCCGTCGCCCGCGTTGAGCACGGGGCAGTCGACCTTGTCGGCGATAAGCTGGACCGCGCCCGAGCTGCCGTGGCGGATCACCATCGCGTCGGCGCGCATCGCGTTCAATGTCATCGCGGTGTCGATCAGCGTCTCGCCCTTTTTCACGCTCGACTGCGCGGCGTGCATGTTGACGACGTCGGCGCCGAGGCGCTTGCCCGCGATTTCGAACGACAGCAAAGTGCGCGTCGAGTTTTCGAAAAAGGCGTTGATGATCGTGAGGCCCGCGAGCCGGTCGTCATGCTTGGCGGCGCCCGAGCGGTTGAGGTCGACCCACTGCTCGGCGGCGTCGAGGACGTAGGAAATCTCCCACGGGGTGAGCTGGGCGATGCCGATCAGGTGGCGATGGCGAAAGGCATCGCCGCCGGGCGGATAGTCGCTGGCGGGTCGGATTGTTGAGCTTGTCATTAAAGCCGAGCGTCTACGCAGGCGGGGCGATTCTGGCAAGTATGATCCTCCCTGTCGCGCAGCGATGGGGAGGTGGCAGCGCGGAGCGCTGACGGAGGGGCTATGAAGCGACGTCGCCGCCCCTCCACCACCGCCTACGGCGGCGGTCCCCCTCCCCATGGCTTTGCCACAGGGAGGATTAAGCGATGAGCAAGTCGAGAAAGCCGAGCGCCCAGAGCGTGAGCAGGATGAGTTCGAGAATCAGGATCGCGATCATCCGCGCCGCAAAGGGCTGCTTGCGCGTCTTGTGCCGGACGAAGCGCGAAGCGGCGAAAGTGCCGGCCGCGCCGCCGAGGCAGGCCCAGCCGAGCAGGGTGGTTTCGGATATGCGCCGCGCGCCGCTTTCGGCGAATTTCTTGTCGAGGATCATCAGCACGAATGCGATCCCGTTCGCGGCGATCAGCCAGGCGACGAGATAGCTGGTCAACCGCGCGTCATCGCGTCGATGGCGCCTTGCAGGATGAAGGCCGCGGCGGCGCTGTCGACGCGTGTCGCGCGTTTGGCGCGGCTGACGTCGGCGGCGATCATCGCGCGCTCGACCGCGGCGGTCGACCAGCGTTCGTCCCACAGCAGCAGGGGGAGGGCGAGCGGCGCGAGGTTGCGCGCGAAGGCGCGCGTGCTTTGCGTGCGCGGGCTGTCGGTGCCGTCCATGTTGAGCGGGAGGCCGACGACGAGGCCGACGATATTGTGCTGCGCGATGAGGGCTTTCAGGGTCTCGAAATCGACCGAGAATTTCTTGCGGATGATCGTCTTGTCGGGGGTCGCGAAGCTCCAGTTCACGTCGCAGAAGGCGACGCCGATGGTTTTGGTGCCGACATCGAGGCCCATGATGCGGCCGCCGTTGGGGAAGTGGGCAGCGAAATCGGGGGCAGCGGTGGTGATCATGCGTCGCCTTTATCGCCTAAGCTCGTCATGCTGAACTTGTTTCAGCATCCATGGTCCCGAGCCGCGGTGTCGGGCCATGGATCCCGGATCAAGTCCGGGATGACGAAGGTGGGGGAAGGGGTGACGAAGAACGAGAGGCGGCCGGAGGAGACGTCGGCGCCGCGGCGGGCGGCACCGGCGACGGCTTGCCCTCGTAGGTCGCGAGGCGGCGGAGGGCGTCGGCGCGGACGTTCGCCCAGAAGAGGGTGATGTCGTAGACGTGATAATTGTTGCCGGGGAGCACATAGCCCGCGACGACGTAATTTTTCGCGATGTCGGCGTCGCCGATCATCAGGAAACCGCGCGTGTCGTCGCATTTTGCGCCGATCTTGCCCGCGATCAGCGACCCGCTCTTGAAGCCTTCGGTCGGCTTGAGCGTGCCGATATTCGCCTCGGGCGGGGCTTCGGTGTCGGGGATGCCGGTGAGCGGGTTGGTGCAGAGCATTCGCGTTTCGGCGCGCGGGCGGCCGTCGAAACCGATCGTGCCGTCATAGGCGCCGGTGACCATCGCGGGATCGGCGGGCTCGGCGAAACTCGCCCAGCCGATGATGCAGCCCTTTTGTTCGGGGGTCTGGCACGCGGGCAGGCCGAGCCCGGCGATGTCGGTGTCGAGGCTGACCGGCCAGCCGATGACGTACGCCGCGACGATGCGTTTCGCGAGCGGGGTGCCCGCGATTTTCGTGCGGAGCAAAGTCGTGAGGTGGAGCGCGCCCTGGCTGTGGCCCGCGAGGATGATCGGCTTGTTCTTCGGCTGCGCGGCGAGGAAGGCGTCGAACGCCTCCTCGACGTCGCGATAGGCCGAATCGATCGCCTTGCCCGCGGTGACGCGGTCCTGCGCGAGGAAGGCGCCGAGCGTCGCCTGGCGGTAGCGCGGCGCCCAGATTTCGCCGGCGTCGGCAAAGGCGCTCGCCATGCCCTGCACGAACAGGTTCGCGCGGTGGTCGGAATCGCGGTCCTCGAGCGGGGCGTTCCAGCTCGAGCGGCTGTAATAGCTCGTTGGGTGGACGAAGAAGATCGCGGCGTCGCCCTTCGGCGTCGCGGCTTCGGTTGTGGTCGGGGCGGCGTTGGCGGGCGGGATGATCTGCCCTGCCTGCGCTGCGGCGTCTTCGGTGCCGGGGGTCTCGCTGCCGTCGGCGGCGGGGCGCCACGCCGACGGGTCCTTTTCCATGCCCGGGCGCGCGAACCACATTTTCGGGTCGTCATAAGCGTTCGGCGCGACCGCCGCCTGCGGCTTGAATTCGGTGCTGGGGACGAAGGCGGTGCGCGCGATCCAGCCCGGGAAGAGCTGGTACACGACCCCGGCGGCGACGATCAGCAGGATGACGGCGGCAATGATGTAGAGAAATTTGCGGGCCAAATGGGATTCCATACGGTCGGGAGAGATGAATTCGGGCTTCTCTAGCGGCTCCGGTGCCCGGCTACAAATAACTCGTCATGCGGAATTCGGATCCGTAAACAGGTTCAGGAAGATGGTTTTACGCGAAAGGCTTTGACGCATGACCGAAGCGACCGCACCCGCCGCCCCCGATTCGCCCGTCCGTCCGCTCCACGTTTCGGCACGCCTCGACGAGAATGATCTGCCGTGGCCGCTGCGCCCGTGGATCATGGCGGCGATCTGCGCGCTCGCCGGGCTCGGCTTTTACCTGTTGATCGATCATCATTATGACGACGCGCTGTCGCACTGGCGCAGCGCGCTGGCGACGGGCGTTGCCGTCGCAGCGGTCGTGTTCGTGCTGGGGGTCGAGCTGCGTCGCTGGCAGTGGGCGCTGGGTTTCGCGGTTCTTTGGGGCGTCATCCTCGGACTGATTGCATGGCAGACCGCGGCGTATAATATTCAGGGCAATCCGGTCGAATGGCCTTTCTGGTCGGGGATACTCGCGGTGCTCGTCGCGACGCCTCTGTTCCAGACGCGGCGCGATGTCGCGCCCGACTGGCGGTTCTGGAAGCTGTGGCAGATGCCGTATGAGCGGCTCCATAGCCATGCGTGGACCGATGCGGTGATCGGCGCGGCGTCGCTGGCCTTTGTCGGGATAAGCTTCCTGCTCGTCGTGCTGATCGGGCAGATGTTCAAGCTGATCGGGATCAACCTGATCTTCGACCTGCTGAACGACGAATGGTTCGGCTGGATGCTTGCGGGCGCGGCGTTTGGCGGCGCGGTGGGCCTGCTGCGCGAGCGCGACAGGCTGGTTGCGACATTGCAGCGGCTGGTGATGATGGTGCTCGCAGTGCTGGCGCCGGTGCTGGCGGTTGCTTTGGTGCTGTTCCTGCTGTCGCTTGCGGGGACGGGGCTGCAAAAGCTCTGGGATTCGGGCTTTTCGACCGCGGCGGTGATGATGGCGGCGGCGGCGTTCGCGGTGCTGCTCGCCAATGCGGTGATCGGCAATGGCAGCGACGACCGTGCGACGAGCCCGGTGCTGCGCTGGGCGGCGCCGGTGCTGGTTGTTGCGGTGCTGCCGCTGGCGGGGATCGCCTATTACTCGATGCATTTGCGGGTGATCCAATATGGCTGGACCCCCGAGCGCATCTGGGGGGTGATCGCGGCGGTCATCGCGCTCGCTTACGGGATTGCGGGCGTGTGGGCGGTGGTGAAGGGGCGGCGCGATTTCGACGACTGGCTGCGGCCGCTGCAACAGAAGCTCGCGATCGGGCTGGCGCTGCTTGCGTTGCTCCTTGCGCTGCCGATCCTCGATTTCGGGGCGATTTCGACGCGCGATCAGCTGGCGCGGCTGAAATCGGGTGCGACACCGACCGAGAAATTCGACTGGGCGGCGCTGGCGTTCGATTTCGGGCCGAGCGGCCGCGCGGCGCTGCGGGATATTGCGAAGTCGGCCGACAAGACGAAGGCGGGCCTCGCGAGCTGGGCGCTGAAGGCACAGGACCGTTGGGCGCTCCAGCGCGACGGCGAGGCGATGACGGCGCGCGATGCCGCCTTTGGTGCGCGCAAGATCGAAGAGAAAGTGCGTGTTCTGCCCGCGAGCCGGCCGCTGCCTGCCGAACTTTATGCGTTGCTCGACCAGCGGAGCTTTTGCCGCACGGCGCCCTGTATCGTGCAATGGATCGGCGACAGCCGCGTCGCGGTCGTTTCGCAAGGCGGCATGCTGACGCACTTCGCCATCGACCCCACGACGAAGAAGTGGAGCGACTATTATGAGGGAAGCGATCCAGCCGAACAGAAACGACGCGAATTGACCGTCGGCGATATGGAACGGGGCGGGGTCGAAGTGCGCGCGGTGACGCGCCGCCAGATTTTTGTGAACGGCAAGCCGGTGGGCGGCGATTTCGAGTGATTTAATCCTCCCTGTCGCGCAGCGATAGGGAGGTGGCAGCGCGAAGCGCTGACGGAGGGGCGATTGCGCTGACGTTGCTGCCCCTCCACCACCGCCTTTGGCGGCGGTCCCCCTCCCCACGGCTTCGCCACAGGGAGGATCAGGATGGTTGAAGCGATCCGGCTGGGATGCTAGCGGCGCGGCTTCGTTAAAGTTAGGGCGATCATGTCAATCGATCAGGCAACAGTCAGGAAAATAGCGTCGCTGGCGCGCATCGCGATCAGCGATGCCGAAGCCGCCGCGATGGAAGGCGAATTGAACGGTATCTTGGGCTGGGTCGAGCAGCTCGGCGAGGTCGATGTGACCGGGGTCGAACCGATGACCGCGGTGATCCCGAACCATCTGCGGCTGCGCGACGATGTCGTCGATGCCGATCCGCTGACCGGCGGCGGCCGCCGTGACGATGTGCTGGCGAATGCGCCTGCGCCGCAGCACGGCTTTTTCGGTGTTCCCAAGGTGATCGAATAATGACCGATCTTACGAATCTTACCGTCGCGCAGATCCGCGACGGGCACCGCGCGGGTGACTTCAGCGCCGTCGAGGTCGCCGAGGCGTTCAACGCCAATGTCGCGGGCGCGAAGGCGCTCAACGCGTTTATCGTCGAGACGCCCGAGCATGCGCTGGCGGCGGCGAAGGCGGCCGATGCCGATCGTGCGGCGGGGACGCTGAAGCCCTTGTCGGGCGTGCCGATCGGGATGAAGGACCTGTTCGCGACCAACGGCGTCCAGACGACCGCCGCGAGCCATATGCTCGAAGGTTTTGTGCCGCGCTATGAATCGACCGTCTCGGCGAAGCTGTGGGACGCGGGTTGCGGCATGCTGGGCAAGCTCAACCTCGACCAGTTCGCGATGGGGTCGTCGAACGAGACGAGCTATTTCGGTAACGTCATCAGCCCGTGGAAGCGCAACGACGGCGGCAATGCCGCGCTCGCGCCGGGCGGTTCGTCGGGTGGGTCGTCGTCGGCGATCGCGGCGCGGCTGTGCCCCGCGGCGACGGGGACCGACACCGGCGGTTCGATCCGCCAGCCCGCGGCGTTCGTGGGGATTAGCGGGATCAAGCCGACCTATGGCCGCTGCTCGCGCTGGGGCATCGTGGCGTTCGCGAGCTCGCTCGATCAGGCGGGGCCGATGGCGCGCGACGTCAAGGACTGCGCGATCATGCTCGAGAATATGGCGGGCTTCGATCCGAAGGACGCGACGAGCCTAAACATGGCGGTTCCCAATTGGGAAGCGGCTTTGTCGAGCGATCTCAAGGGCAAGACGGTCGGTATTCCCAAGGAATATCGACTGGAAGGCATCGACCCCGACATCGACGCGATGTGGGATGCGGGGATCGCGATGCTGAAGGATGCGGGGGCCGAGGTCGTCGAGATCAGCCTGCCGCACACCAAATATGCGTTGCCGGCCTATTATATCATCGCGCCCGCCGAGGCGTCGTCGAACCTCGCGCGCTATGACGGCGTGCGTTATGGTTTGCGCGACCTGCCGCAGGGTGCGGGGTTGCAGGACATGTACGCCGCGACGCGCGCCGATGGGTTCGGGCCCGAGGTCAAGCGGCGCATCATGATCGGCACCTATGTGTTGTCGGCGGGCTTCTACGATGCGTATTACACGCAGGCGCAGAAGGTGCGGACGCTGATCGCGCGCGATTTCGAGCAGGCGTTCGGGGTGTGCGACGTGATCCTCGCGCCGACCGCGCCGTCGGCGGCGTTCGGGCTGGGCGAGAAGATGGCCGATCCGCTGGCAATGTATCTGAACGACGTGTTCGCGGTGCCCGCGAGCCTCGCGGGGCTGCCCGCGATGTCGGTCCCTGCGGCGCTGAACCGCGAAGGGCTGCCGCTGGGGCTGCAGATCATCGGCAAGGCGTTCGACGAGCAGGGCGTGCTCAACGCCGGGCTGGCTATTGAAGAGCGGGCGGGCTTCAACGCGCGCGCCGAGAAGTGGTGGTAACTCACGTCGCCCCAGCGAAAGCTGGGGCCGCTGGCGGCGCGACAGGACGTTAGCGATCCCAGCTTTCGCTGGGATGACGAAATTAGCGAGCGATCCCAGCTTTCGCTGGGATGACGAGGAAAAAACATGTCTGACTATCGCATCAAGGGCGAAACCGGTGAGTGGGAGGTCGTGATCGGCCTCGAGGTCCATGCGCAGGTCACCTCCAACGCCAAGCTGTTCTCGGGCGCCGCAACGGCGTTTGGGGCCGAGCCGAATACGCAGGTGTCGCTGATCGACGCCGCGATGCCCGGCATGCTGCCGGTGCCGAACCGCGAGTGCATTCGCCAGGCGGTGCGCACGGGCATGGCGATCGAGGCGCAGATCAACAAATGGTCGCGGTTCGACCGCAAGAATTATTTCTATGCCGATCTGCCGCAGGGTTACCAGATTTCGCAGCTTTATCATCCGCTTGTCGGCGAAGGCTCGCTGACGATCGCAGCCGATGAGAAGGCCGGGATTCCCGCCGACAAGGCGATCGGGGTCGAGCGCATCCATGTCGAGCAGGACGCCGGCAAGCTGATGCACGACCAGCATCCGACGATGTCGTACGTCGACCTCAACCGCTCGGGCGTCGCGCTGATGGAGATCGTCTCGCGCCCCGACATGCGCTCGCCCGCCGAGGCCGGCGCCTATGTCCGCAAGCTGCGCTCGATCCTGCGCTATGTCGGCTCGTGCGACGGCAATATGGAAGAGGGCTCGATGCGCGCCGACGTCAACGTGTCGGTTCGCAAGCCGGGCGATGAATTCGGGACGCGCACCGAGACGAAGAACGTCAATTCGGTGCGTTTCGTGATGGCGGTGATCGAGGGCGAGGCGAAGCGTCAGGTCGAACTGATCGAAAGCGGCGGCACCGTGGTGCAGGAAACGCGGCTGTACGATCCCGACCGCAACGAGACGCGGTCGATGCGGTCGAAGGAAGATGCGCACGACTATCGCTACTTCCCCGATCCCGACCTGCTGCCGCTCGAACTCGACGATGCGTTTCTGACCGAGTGCCGCGATAGCCTGCCCGAACTGCCCGACGCCAAGCGCGCGCGCTATCTGGCGGCGGGGATTTCGCCGTATAACGCCGATGTCTTGACCGCCGAGGTCGAGGCGGCGCGCTGGTTCGATACGTTGCTCGACGCGGGCGCCAAGCCCGTTGCGGCGGCGAACTGGGTGACGAGCGAATTGTTCGGCGCGCTCAACCGCATGGGCCGCGACATTTCGGATTCGCCGGTCTCGCCCGAGCACGCCGCCGAGCTGCTCGGTCTCGTCGCCGACGGCACGATTTCGGGCACGATCGCGAAGCAGGTGTTCGAAAAGATGCTCGAAAGCGGCGACGCCGCAGGCGTGATCGTCGAGCGCGACGGGCTGAAGCAGACGAGCGACACCGGCGCGATCGAGGCCGAGATCGCCAAGATCCTGACCGCCAATGCCGACAAGGTCGAGCAGTATAAGGGCGGCAAGGAAGCCTTGTTCGGCTTCTTCGTCGGGCAGACGATGAAGGCGATGCAGAGCAAGGCGAACCCGCAGGTTGTCAACGAGTTGCTGAAGAAGGCGCTCGGCTGAGAATAAGTGATCGGATTCACAGCGAATTCAGCTACTTCTGTGTCATAGGCATTGCAATCGATGCCTATGTGACGAAGGATGTGAAGATGAAGCGGATTCTGGTTTCGTTTTATAGTGTGCTCGCACTGGGCGGCGCGGCGAACGCGGCGCCCGCGCCCGCGGTGAACAACGGTTATGACTGGGCGATGCGCGTCAACGACGAGGAACGCGCGCAGAGCGCGATCCTCGCCTATGAGGTTGACGGCACCGATGACCAGCCGCTGAACTTCACCTGCGAGGAGGGCGGCGACCGCGTCTTTGCGGGGATTTCGGGCGGGGCTCTCAATCTGACCGCGATCGAACTCGAAGCGGGCGGCCAGCGCGTGCGGCTAACCGGCACGACCGAAGCCGACGACATGCCGACCTTTACCGCGCAGGAAATGCCGGCGACCTCGCCGCTGTTCCGCGCCTTCGCGGCGAACGGCTGGCTGCGGATGACCGCAGACGGCGCCACGGTCGATATGGCAGCAACGCCGGGCGGCAGGCAGGCGATCGCGCGCTTTGTCAAATTCTGCGCCGGCTGACGCGGCGCGGCGGATGCTGCGCGCGCTGTTGACGCTGTGGTTGTTGCTCGCCTGCGCCGTTGCGGCGCGCGCCGAGACGATCGTCTTCACCGACGTCAACGTCGTGCCGATGGATCGCGAGCGCGTGATCGCGCGCACGACGGTGATCGTCACCGACGGTGTGATTTCCAGCATCGGGATCAAGGCGAAGCTGCCCGCGGACACGCCGGTGGTGGACGGCAAGGGGGCGTGGCTGGTGCCCGGCCTCGCCGACATGCACAATCATGTAACGAGCCGCGACGATCTGGCGCTGCTGCTCGCCAATGGCGTCACGACGATGCTCAACATGGGCGAGGCGACCAACGCGTTCGCCGGGCGGACGCGGATCGCGGTGAACCGGGGCGAGGCGCCGGGGCCGTATATCTTCACCGCCTTCGTCGTCGACAGCGACCCGCAATATGGCCATTTCGTCGTGCGGACGGCCGACGAGGCGCGCGCGATCGTGCGGCTGGCGAAGGCCAACGGCTATAGCTTCATCAAGGTTTATACGAACGTGTCGGCCGAGGCTTTCGCGGCGCTCGCCGACGAAGCCAAAGCGCAAGGGGTCGGGATCGTCGGGCATAATGTGAAGGCGGTCGGGCTTGCGAAGCAACTTGCGGCGGGGCAGGCGATGATCGCGCATGTCGAGGAGTTCTTCTACGGCTTCTTCCCCGAACCGCCCGCCGACGATCCAAACGCGCCGCCCGCCGACGCGCGGATTGCCGAGGCGATCGCGCTGGTGAAGACGCATGATGCGTTCGTCACATCGGACCTGTTCAACTATCGCACCATCGCGGCGCAATTCGGCAAGCCCGAGGTGGTGAAAGCCTATCTGGCGGCGCCCGAGGCGCGCTATCTGTCGCCCGCCGACCGGCTGGCCTGGGCGGGGTCGGACTATCAGAAGAAGGCGGTCGACCTGTCGCGGCGCGTGGCGTTCGAGGCGCGCTTCGTGAAGGCGATGGCCGACGCCGGGGTGCCGCTGATCGCGGGCGGCGACGCGCCGACGATCCCGGGGCAGGTGCCGGGGTTCGCGCTGCACGAAGAGATTGACGCGATGCTGGCGGCTGGGCTGACGCCGTGGCAGGCGCTGTCGGCGGCGACGCGCACGCCGGGCGAATTCATCGCCAAGACGGTGCCGGGGGCGGCGAAGTTCGGCGTGATGGCGCCGGGCTATCGTGCCGACCTGTTGCTCGTTGCCGACAATCCGCTCGAAAAGCCCGCGACGCTGCGCGCGCCGCTGGGGGTGATGGCGGGCGGGCGCTGGTACGACGCGGCGGCGCTGAAGGCGATGCTGGACGAGGTCGCGGCGAAGCGCGCGGCGCCCTAGAAGCGCCGCGAGCCGGCCGCCCAGTCGCCGCTGTCGCACTGGCCCGAGAAATTGGTGATCGCGTTGATCGTGATGCGGCCCGAGCGACGGTCGACCGTCAGTTTCGGCTTGTTGAGGCCGTTGATCCGGTAACTTGCGGTGATACGGTCGGGGGTGACGACGAGGTTGTCGAGGTCCCACCAGCCGTGATCGTCGCCGCTGTGGATCGGCGCGACGAGCTTTGGCCCCAGATGGATGCGGCCCTGATCGCCATAGAGTTCGATCTGGACGTCGCTGGTGAAACCCTGCGCGCTATTGCCGACCTCGTTGCTCCATTCCCACTTATGGTTCCACGGATTCCATTTGTAGGTCGGCTTGCTGGTGACCGTCGGGCGGGTGCCCGCGCCATAGCAGACGAGAACAAGCGAATTCGGATCGCGATAGCCCGTTTCGGCGGGGCGATCATAGGCGTGTTGTTGCGGTGCATAGGCGTCGCGCGGCGGGCCGTTGTCGCAATTTTCGGCGGGCACCGCGATCAGCACGCCATAGCGGCCGTCGATCGTGGAGACCGAGAGGCAGCGGCCGAGGCGCTGGTTCCACCAGAAGGTATAGCGTTGTTCGCCGACGGTGGTCGAATGGCGCGAGACATAGCCGCGCGCGAGCAATTGCGTCTCGCCGCTCGCCGCGCGCGCGCCGGCGAGGTCGGCGACATCGGGTGCCGACTGGGCGAAGGCCGGCGCGGGAAGCGCGGCGGTGACGAGGAGAAGCGCGAAATAGCGACGCATGACAAAGACCCCTGCTGCTGCCGGGGTAACCCCGCCATTGCAATGATATCGTGTCAGAAGTTCGCGCGCCAGACGCTGCGTCCCTCCTTGATCGTTTCGCGCACCTTGATCGACTTGATGCCATCGACCGGCGTGGTCAGCGGGTTCTTGTCGAGGATCACGAAATCGGCGAGCAGGCCCGCTTTGATGCGGCCCTTGCGGTCCTCTTCGAACGCCTGCCAGGCGGGGCCGGTGGTGAGCGCTTGGAGCGCCGCATAGGCATCGAGCCGCTCGCCCGCGCCGCTGACGACGCCGGTCGGCGAGACGCGCGCCATCGAGGTCCAGAGCATGAAGCGCGTGTCGAGCGGGGTGACGCTATAGTCGCTGTGGTTCGACGCGATGAGCCCCGCGGCGCGCGCCGAGCGGAAGGGGCTGATGAAATCGACCACTTCGGCGGGGAAGTTGGTGCGGTGGACGTCGGCCCAATACCAGGCGTGGTTCGAGAAATAGGCGGGGCCGACGCCGATGCGCTTGTAGGCCGCAAGCTGGTCGCGGCGCTGGAACTGCGAGTGGATGACGATCGGGCGGCGGTTGTCGGCGGCCTTGATGCCGAGCGCGTCGAAGCCCTTGATCGCCATGTCGATCGCGGCGTCGCCATTGGCGTGGACGAAGAGCTGCCAGCCGCGGTCGTGGGCCTTGCGCGCCAGCCCAAGAAATTCGGCGTCCGACATGCCGGGGTGACCGTGCCAGGGATGATCGCCGGCGGGGCTGCCGCGCGCATAGTCGCGCGTGAAATAGCCGGTGCGCGCCTGCACCGATCCGTCGAGGATGAACTTGATCCCCTGCAGCTTTACATGATCCTGATAGACGCCGAACTTGCGGTCGGGGCCGGCGAGCAGCGCGTCGAGCTCGGTGTAGATGGGGAGCAGTGCGAGATCGATCTTGAGCCGTTCGCGCGCCGCGGGGCTGGTCAGGAAGGCGAGGTCGGGGCGCTGCGTCGCACCGTCCTGCGCGTGGGTGTAGCCCTCGGCGAAATAGCGGTTCTGCGCCGCGTCGAGCGCCGCGAGCTTCTGCTCGGCGCTGGGCTGCGGCAGCTTGGCGAGGAGGATGAACATCGCCTTTTCGAGGAGGACGCCGTTCAGCTTGCCCGCGTCGTCGCGCAAGATCATCGCGCCGGGCGGAACGGGCGTGCTTTCGTCGATGCCCGGGGCGGCGAGCGCGGCGCTGTTCGCGACTGCGCCGTGCAGCGAGACGTGAAAGACGACGATCGGCCGGTCGCTGGCCACCGCGTCGAGTTCGGCGCGGGTGACGTGCCGCTTTTCCGCGAGCGTTTCATGGTCATATTGCCAGACGACGACCCAGCCGCCCTTGGGGAGCGCGCGCGCGGCGATATGATCGCGGATCGCGGCTTGCAGGCCCGCGATGTCGGCGACCGGCGGCCCGCCGCCATCGCGCAGGTCGAGCCCGCCCGCCATCATCGTTGCAAGGGTGAAATGCGAATGCGCGTCGATGAAGCCGGGGAGCAGCGTGGCGCCCTTGAGATCGCGGATCGCGGCGTCCTTGCCGGCGGCCTTGCGGGCCTGTTTTTCGGGGCCGGCGAAGGTGATGCGATCGCCGCGCGTGACGACGGCCTCGACGGTTTGCGGCGTGTCGCCGTCCATCGTGACGATCGGGCCGCCGCGGTAAAGCGTAGTGTCCTGCGCGGTGGCGGGTGCAGTCGTTGTCAGGAGCAGCGCGATGGCGGCGGCGATGAATTTCATATTGTCTCTCCCCGGCGCCGTTTTGGCTGCCGGGGAGAGGGCCGGTCAAGTGGTTAGTAAGCTAAACTTCGTCATTCCCGCGAAGGCGGGAATCCCGCTCATGTAGCAAAAGCGGGATTCCCGCCTTCGCGGGAATGGCGGATGAAGGGCGGGGTTAGATTTGCTGCGGCGGCACCTCATCCGGCCCGCGGCCGGGCTCGTCGATGTCGCCGCCGCCGGGGCTGCCGGGGATTTCGGTCGGCTGGCCGGCGGGGTCTTCTTGCGGGGTGGGCTGCACCGGCTGTTCGGGCGGCGCCTGCGGTTCGATCGTGTCGGGCTTCGGCTTGGGAAGCGGGTCGGGGTTGCTTGTCATTGTCACTCTCCTTGAGTTGACCAACGAACGGGCGCGTCCACCGTTCCGCCAGCGCGGAACGGGGGGCTTTGTGCCCCTTGCCCTCGGCGATGCGTCTGCTATAGCCCCGCGCGGCCCGCACGGGCGTGCGCGGCAGCGCGCGATTTCGTGCACCCGGCCGAAAACACCTGCGGGCGTGGCGGAATTGGTAGACGCGCTGGTTTTAGGTACCAGTATCGCAAGATGTGGGGGTTCGAGTCCCTTCGCCCGCACCAATCTGCAATGCAGGCCGGGATCATGGGGAACTCCGCCGTTCCGGCGGGGTTCGATACGAGATTTTGAGCAAGGATAAGACCAAGGCAATGAAGACCGTCGAAACGCTGAACGAAGGCCTGAAGCGCGAATATCGCGTGACCATCACCGCCAAGGATATCGACGCGCGCGTCGACGACGAGGTGAAGAGCATCGCCCCGACCGTCCGCATGCCCGGCTTCCGCCCCGGCAAGGTGCCGCCGAACCTGATCCGCAAGATGCATGGCCCCGCGCTGTCGGCCGACGCGCTCAACAAGGCGATCGACGCCGGCGTGCGCGACCTGATGGCGAAGGAAAAGCTTCGCCCGGCGCTGCAGCCCGCCGTCGCGCTCGACGAGGGCTATGAAGCCGGCAAGGATGCCGAGCTGACCGTCAGCCTCGAAGTGCTGCCCGAGATCGAGGCGCCGTCGATCGACGGCCTGAAGCTCGAACGCCTGACCGTTCCCGCCGACGACAAGGCCGTGATGGCCAAGATCGAAGAATTCGCCGCACAGATGAAGCGCTTCGAAGAAGCGCCGAAGACCAAGAAGGCCGCCACCGGCGACCAGGTCATCATCGACTTCGCCGGCAGCGTCGACGGCGTCGCCTTTGACGGCGGCACGGGCGAGGACATGGCGGTCGAAATCGGTTCGGGTCAGCTGATCCCGGGCTTTGAAGACCAGCTCGTCGGCGTCAAGACCGGCGACGAAAAGGTGCTGAAGGTCAGCTTCCCCGACGATTATCCGGTTGCGGACCTGAAGGGCCAGCCCGCCGAATTCGCCGTGACGGTGAAGGAAGTGAAGGTTCCGGCCGCGTCGAAGATCGACGACGAGTTTGCCAAGACGCTCGGCCTCGAAAGCCTCGACAAGCTGAAAGAGCTGATGAAGGACCAGGTCGAGCAGGAACTGAACGGCCTGACGCGCACCTATATGAAGCGCAAGCTGCTCGATCAGCTCGCCGCCGCGCACGACTTCGACGTGCCGCCGACGATGGTCGAGGCCGAGTTCAACCAGATCTGGCAGCAGCTCGAGCATGAAGTCAGCCACGAGGAAGATCCCGAAGCGGCGAAGGCCGAACTCGAGAACGACCGCGACGATTACCGCTCGATCGCGGTGCGCCGCGTCCGCCTTGGCCTGCTCCTCTCGGAAATCGGCCAGGCGCATGGCGTCCAGGTGTCGAACCAGGAAATGTCGCGCCTGATCGCACAGGCGGCGCAGCAATATCGCCCCGAAGACCGCACGCGCTTCATCGAATATGTGCAGCAGGATGCGCTCGCCGCGGCGCAGCTTCGCGCCCCGCTGTATGAAGACAAGGTCGTCGACTTCCTGTTCGAAAAGGCCGAGATCACCGACCGCGAAGTGACGCGCGAAGAGATCGAAGCCGCGATCGAAGCCGATGATGATGGCCACGTCCATGGCCCGGGTTGCGGCCACGACCATGACCACGACCACAAGCCCGCCAAGAAGGCTGCCGCGAAGAAGCCGGCCGCCAAGAAGGACGCGGTGAAGGAAGAAGCCAAGGCCGAAGAAGCTCCCGCCAAGAAGGCGCCGGCGAAGAAGGCCGAAGCCAAGGCGGAAGAAAAGCCCGCCGCGGCGAAGAAGGCTGCTCCGGCGAAGGCTGCCGAAGACAAGCCCGCCAAGGCTCCGGCCAAGAAGGCCGCGGCGAAGAAATAAGCTTCGGCTGACGATCAACAAAAAGGCCGGGTGGAGCGATCCACCCGGCCTTTTTTATATCTCGTCGCCCCCGCGAAGGGGGGGCGCTGGCAACCTTGCGCTACGCCGATAGCGGCCCCCGCCTTCGCGGGGGCGACGAGATGATCAGATCACGTCCATATTATAGCAATGCCAGCTGAAGATCGCCGCGGACCCGCGATGCGGGCGCCACGCCTCCGCCAGTTCGCGTGCCAGTTTCTCGCTCGGCCGCGCGCCGAGCTGGAAGATGCGGCCGACGGCCTCCTGTACTGCGAGGTCGCCCGCGGGCCAGATGTCGGGACGCCCTTCGGCAAAGAGGAGGTAGATTTCGGCCGACCAGCGGCCGATGCCCTTGACCCTGGTGAGCAGCGCGATCGCTTCCTCGTCGTCGACGGGCAGGGCGTCGAACTGGAGCTCGCCGTCGAGGATCAACTGCGCGAGGCTTTTGGCATAGCCTTGTTTCTGCCCCGACAGGCCGCACGCGCGCAGCGTGTCGAAGTCGGCGGCCGCGACGACCTCCGCCGGGCAACCCTCGCCGAACTGCGCCTCCAGCTTGTTCCAGATCGAGTTGGCGGCGGCGACGCTGACCTGCTGGCCGACGATCGTGCGCAGCAACGTGGCATAGCCGCGCGCGCGGATGCGGGGTTCGGGATAGCCGACATTGCCGAGCGCGCGCGCGAAATTGGAATCCTGCGCCGCGAGCGCATCGATTCCCGCGTTCAGCTGCAGCTGGCTGAGACCCATCGCATATTCTCCTTTTGTTCCTTCGGTAGCCAATAGCAACGCTTGATTTGACAAGCAACGCGCGACATAGCGCCACCAACATCGAAGATATGGGGACTAGCATGGCCAAGCTGATTGTCGTGACGCGCGACGGGACCGAACATGAGATCGAGGGCGACACCAGCCTGACGGTGATGGAAAATATCCGCGACGCCGGGTTCGACGAGCTGCTCGCGCTGTGCGGCGGCTGCTGCTCGTGCGCGACGTGCCACGTCCATGTCGAAGCGGGCGCGACCGATCAGCTTCCCGCGATGAGCGAGGACGAGAACGACCTGCTCGATTCGACCACCGACCGCGACGACAGTTCGCGCCTGTCGTGCCAGCTGCCGTTCAGCGAGGCACTCGACGGGCTGAAGGTGCGGATCGCGGCGGAGGATTGATCCCATCGCGTCATCCCAGCGAAAGCTGGGATCGCTATCGTCCATTCAGAACGTGAGCGATCCCAGCTTTCGCTGGGATGACGATCAGCTTTGCGCCGTTGCCACCGCGTACAGCGCGACCGCCGCGGCGTTCGAGATATTGAGGCTCTCCATCCGCGGCGAGATCGGCAGCTTTGCCAGCACGTCGCAATGCTCCATGACATTGTGGCGCATGCCGTCGCCTTCGGAGCCGAGCACCAGCGCGACGCGGCTGCCGTCGAGGGTCGAACCCAGCGTCGTTTCGGTGTCGCCCATCAGGCCGATGCGCCAATATTGCGCCTCGGCGATTTCCTCGAGCGCGCGCGACAGGTTGACGACGCGGACCCACGGCACGATTTCGAGCGCGCCCGACGCCGAGCGTGCGATGACGCCGCTTTCGGGCGGGCTGTGGCGATCCTGCGTGACGATCGCCGCGGCGTCGAACGCCGCCGCCGAGCGCAGCACCGCGCCGATATTATGCGGATCGGTAACCTGGTCGAGGACGATGAGCGGGCGCTTGCTGTCGGCGTCGACCTCCTGCTGCAACAGATCGCCGAGGAAAACATCCTCGAGCGGGTCGACTTCGATCACCAGCCCCTGATGCGGCGCGTCGCGCGCGACGAGTCGCGCGAGGTCGGTGACCTCGGCGTAGCTGATCGGAATCACCGGCGGCAGGTCGAGCTGGCCCAGGGCCTCGCGCGTGCCCCAGATGCGCTTGACGGTGCGTTCGGGGTTGGCGAGCGCGGCCAATACGGCGTGGCGGCCCCAGAAACGGATGGCCTGTCCGCGCGCGTTTTGGCTGGCGGGACGACGGTGACGGGAAAATTGTCTCATGCGCGCGCCTTTCCCACGACTGCCATTGACAGGCAAGCCTCGTTTCGCCATTGGACCGCTTCCCAAAGCGGGCCCCAATGGACAGGTGGCCGAGTGGTTAAAGGCAGCAGACTGTAAATCTGCCCGGGTTTCCGTACGCTGGTTCGAATCCAGCCCTGTCCACCACCCTCCCATCCGAGGGTGTCCGCCGAACCCCCTAGAAATCCCAGAAAACCTAGCGTATCATCCACGCATCGTCCGCATGCGTCCGGGGCAATTTGCCTGCAGCCGGAGCGTAGTGTGGGGGAAGTGTGGGGGAAGATTGTCTTTCCCCCACACTCGTGTTCCCCAGAATGTGGGGAGAAAGTGTGGGGGAAGATTCCCATGGGCAAACTCACGGCGGTTGCAGTCAAGGCCGCTCTCGCGAATCCGGGCACGTACCAGGATGGTGACGGCTTGTTTTTGAAGGTCGACAAGCGGGGAGGGGCGTCCTGGACCCTTCGCCTGCAGCGCGACGGCAAGCGTCAGGACATCGGGCTTGGCAGTGCGAAGTTGTTCACTTTGGCGCAGGTCCGCGAGAAGGCCGGCGAGCTTCGCAAGGCGGTCAAGGTCGACCGGCGCGACATATTGGCTGAGCGGAAGGACGAGACATCTGCCAAGGTGACGTTTCGCGAGGCGGCGAGGCAATATCACGCCGAGAACGAGGCGGGATGGAAGAGCGAGATCTACGCCCGCCAATGGCTTTCCAGCCTTGAGAATTATGCCTTCCCTAAACTGGGCGACGAGCAGACCGGTGCGATTGTCGCGGCTGACATCATAAACGTGCTCACGCCGATCTGGCAGGACATACCCGAGACCGCCCGTCAGGTGCGCAACCGGATCTGCACCGTGCTTGATTATGCGCATGCAAAGGGCTGGCGTTCACGCGAGGCTCCCTCAGGTAATAGCAGCCTGAAAGCGGGGCGTGGCTTGCCGCGGCAACTCAAGAAGACCGAGAATCGCAAGGCTATGCCATATGCGGCTTTGCCCGGTTTCATCACTGCACTGCAGCGAAAGCCATCCTACAGCAGGCTTGCCCTGGAACTACTCATCCTGACCGGTGCGCGCAGCCAGGAGGTGCGTCTGGCGACCTGGGACGAACTCGACATTGAAGCGCGGCTATGGACTGTGCCCGCCGATCATATGAAGCGTGGCAAGTCGCATATCGTGCCGCTGTCCGATGCCGCGCTGGAAGTGATTGCAAAAGCGCATGCTTTCAGGCTCCCGGACACAGACGTGATTTTCCCCGGTGCGAGTGGGAAGAATATGTCCGATATGACGCTGCTCAAAGTCCTTCGTGACATGGCTGAGCCTTTTCATGTCCACGGCTTCCGGTCGACATTCACCGATTGGGCGGCGAACGAGGGTTTCCCCGATGCCGTTGTGGAAGCGGCGCTTGCGCACAAGACGCCGGATGCAGTGCAGGCCGCTTACCGTCGGACGACCTACCTCGGGACCGCGGAAAAGCCTGGCGAGCGTGTCAGGCTCATGGGTGCGTGGGGCAGTTATTGCCTCGGCCGCAAAGTTGTTGAGGACGACGGGGAACAGACAGGAGGCGGAGACGCGGAGTAGACGAGCCGTTTTCCCTATCAAGCATCGAAACGTGGTTATCATCGCGGGCCAAAAAGCACTTCGCATCCTTGTTGTGAACGGTAGCTCACTTCCCTGCCTCCCCCCAACCGCGCGGGTGAGAGCAAGAGGGAAGGGGCGCTTCGCGACGGTTCGAAGGCCGAGAGAGAGTCTCTTGGTCGGCCGTCGCGGAGATAAGTCATGGCTTCCAAGCAAAAAATCACGCTCGATCAACCGCAGGCCATCCCGCTTGACCGGTTGAGGCTTTCGGACGCAAATGTTCGGCGGATCAAGCCCGGCCAGTCAGTTGCCGAACTGGCCGACAGCATCGCACGGCGCGGGTTGCTGCATAACCTGAATGTCCGCCCGATCCTCGATAGCGAAGGCAACCCTACCGGTGACTTTGAGGTGCCGGCGGGCGGGCGACGCTACCGCGCTCTCCAACTGCTGGTGAAGCAGAAGCGGCTCGCCAACAATGCGCCGATCCCGTGCAGGATACGGGCTGCGAACGACGATATCCTGGCCGAAGAGGACAGTCTCGCCGAGAATTCAGAGCGCGTAAGTCTGCACCCGCTCGACCAGTTTCGCGGCATGCAGGCGCTCGCCGCCAAGGGGAATGCCGTCGAGGACATTGCGGCACATTTTTTCGTGACACCGGCGGTGGTCAGGCAGCGCCTCAAGCTGGCGAGCGTCTCGCCAAAGCTGCTCGACATCTATGGTGACGACGGCATGTCGCTCGAGACCCTGATGGCCTTCACGGTGACGGACGATGAAGAGCGCCAGATTCAGGTCTGGGAGATGGTCGAGCACGACTTCCAGCCGTCCGCTTCGTTCATCCGCCAGAGGCTGACCGAGAACAGCGTCCGCGTATCCGACAAGCGTGTCCGCTTCGCCGGGCTCGACGCCTATGTCGAGGCGGGTGGCAGTGTCGTTCGCGACCTGTTCGAAGTCGATCACGGCGGCTGGCTCACCGACGTCGGCCTGCTCGACCGGCTCGTCGCCGAGAAGTTCGAAGCCGAAGCGGCGCGGATCGGCGAGGAAGGCTGGAAATGGATCGACGCCGCGATCGAGCATGTCTTCAATCCGGGGCGCGGCATGCGCGTCCTTGCCGGCGACGAAGTGCCGATGAGCGCAGAGGAGGAGAAGCTCGGCGCGGACCTCGAAGCGGAGGGCGAAGCGCTGAGCAACGAATGGAGCGACGCGGACGAGGTTCCCGACGAGGTCCACACCCGGCTCGAGGAGATCGACGCCGAGATCAGCCGCATCAACGACCGCCCGATCGTCTTCGATGCCGCCGAGATCGCCATCGCCGGCGCGTTCGTCTCGATCGGGATCGACGGGAGGCTGAGCGTCGAGCGCGGCTATGTGAAGCCGGAGGATGAACCCGAAGCCGAGCCGGAGGAGGGCGATCAGGGCACGGGCGAGGGCGCGAACGACGCAGGCGGCGGCGACGGCAGTTCCAAGTCCGCGCCTTCGGCTCCCGGCCAATCTGCGGCCGAGCCCGAGGACGATGAAGGTGCCTTGAAGCCGATGTCAGAGCGCCTCGTGTCCGACCTCACGGCGTGGAGAACGCTCGCGCTACAGGACGCCTTCGCGAAGTGCCCGGAGACGGCCTATATCGCTGTGCTCCATGCGTTCGTCCTGTCCTGCTTTTACGGTTACAGCCGCGAAAGCTGTCTGCAGACGTCGATCAACTCGGTCCATTTTTCCAACGCTCCGGCAGGTCTGCGTCACTGCGCCCCGGGGCAGGCGATCGCGGAACGCATCGACGAATGGCGTGGTCGCCTGCCGAAAAGCGACAAGGAGGTCTGGGACTGGCTGCTTGAACTCGGCGACGAGGACCGCGCGAGCCTTCTTGCGCATTGCGCCTCGCTCGGCGTCAATGCACAGGCGGAGATCGTCCGGGGCTATGACGGCCGCGTCTCGGCGCACGGGATCGCCCGGCGGCTGGCGCACAGCCATGTGCTCGCGCGGGCCGTGGGGCTGGATGTCGTGGAGGCCGGCTGGCGCCCGACCGCCGACGGCTATCTGAGCAGCGTTCCGAAGCTGCGGATTCTTGCCGACGTTGCCGAGGCACGCGGCGAGAATTTTGCCGGAATGATCGACCATTTGAAGAAGGGCGACATGGCACGCGAGGCCGAGCGCCTGCTCGAAGACGCTGGCTGGCTCCCCGAGCCGATGCGGACGCCCGAACTCGAGAGCGCTGCCATCCCGGCGCCGGAGGCAACGGCGCCGGCCAACGACGAGGCGGATGGCGAGCTTCCCGCCTTTCTCGCGGAGGAAGGAGGTGAGGATGCGGGCGATCCCGAAGCGATCGGCGCCGAATGAATCTCCGCCGCGCATAGCGGCACCTGCGAACTTCCACCTCGAAAGCCCGGCCATCGCGCCGGGCTTTCGCTTTTTCACGGAGATTGAAGATGCGAAATGAAATTCAAGCAAACGCGCCGGCGATGCCGGTCCTCGTCGCGGGAGGTCATCATGGCTGACCGCGTCTCTATATCGTTCAAGCTCGGCGGCCATCTCACGCCCGAGACCTGGCTCGCACTCGCGGCGGTCATCGCGGGCGAGAGCCTTTCCATCGAATGGGACGGCCCCGCCTTCGAGTCTTCGCACCGTACCGTCGGCGAACCGCTCGAACTGTTTGCGAACGAAGTCGCCTGGGGAAAGGTCGAGCCGCTCGAAACCTTCTGCCAGGATCATGGACTGCCTTACCGATTCTGGGCGGGCGGATTCTTCGCCGAATGGAGCGCAGAGCGGATCGTCTTCCGCGGCGAAGGCACGCCCGACAGCTTCATCGTCGACGAATCCGATCGCGTCCTGATCGATCGGCACGAAGTGGTCCGGCGCGGCAGCGTCGAGGGCATTCTCGGCTATTTCGACGAGGCCGAGTTCACCGTGCCGCCTCTCGTCATCGAAGGCGATCCCGACATACCCGCCGAGGCGGACGGGCAGGAGACGGCGCATGGCTGACTATCATTCGCCAACGATCGTGCGCCCGGATATCCCGCGCGCCGCGATGACCTTGCTCGAGCATCGTCTCCTGATCGGGATGTTCAGCCACGAGGGAGGCGAGGACGAAGTCTATTTCTTCGCGGAGGACTATGTGAACGACCTTCTCCATCTCGACCTTGCCGAGGTGCATCAGCTGCTCGAGGTCGATCCCTTCCCAGACAGCTATGCCGTCACGGCGATCCGGGATCACCTGCGCAAGCTCGATCCGGCGGAGGGCGAGCTGGCCCTCGACATGTCGGTGATCGGCTATGAGGGCATCTTCCAGGACATCGTCAAACGCTGCGATGCGCTCGATGATGTGGAGGTCGTTGCTGCCTGGACCTGCACCAAGATGCGGCCCGACGGCTTCGGCGGGATGGCGACGCTGATCACCGCCGATGCGATCAAGACGATGTCGACCGCTTCATTCCTCGACGAGGTTCGGAACCGACTGCGGCCCGAGGAGCTGGCCAACGCCTGACCCGTCCATCGTCCCGACCTGGCCCGGCCGCAGCGCCGGGCCTTTTCTTTTTCAGGAGATTGTCATGGCCGAGATTATCGAGACGACGGTCTACAGCCTCGAGGAACTGTCGGAGGAGGCAAAGGAGAATGCGCGGGCGTGGTATCTTCAGGGCGCGTTTGACCACGACTGGTATTGGGCCGTCTATGAGGATTTCGAACGGATATGCGAGATTCTGGGCGTCGACCTCGCGACCGTGCCTGTTCGCCTCCACGGGGGCGGTACGCGGCGAAAGCCCTGCATCTGGTTCTCGGGCTTCGCGAGCCAGGGGGACGGTGCCTGCTTCGAGGGCGACTATAGCTACGCGAAGCGTTCCGACTCATTGATCCGCGCGTATGCGCCAAAGGATACTGAACTCCATCGGATTGCCGATGCACTGGCGGCGATTCAGTGGCCCAACTTTTTCCAGCTCAGAGCACGCATCAGTCACCGCGGCCGCTACTATCATGAGTATAGTATGGAAATCGGCGTCCAGCGGGACAGCCTCGGGTATCAGGATATGACCGCGACCGCGGAGGACGACCTCAGCGAGGCGCTGCGCGACCTCGCCCGCTGGCTCTACGGCAAGCTCGAGGACGAGAGCGACTATCTGAGCTCCGACGCGGTGGTCGACGAGGCGATTATCGCCAACGGCTACAGCTTCACCGAACAAGGGGAGCGGTTAGGATAGAGGAGAGACGGGCCGGGAAGGGATGAGCCACCGGGTCCGAGAGAGAGCGGCCGGCGGCTTGTTCCTGCCCGCTCTCCCGAGGAATTCCCGACATGCAAAGCCTCCCTTCGCGCGCGGCGTCAGCCGCGGCGCTTCATTCCGCGCCCGTTCCCTCCAGCCCCTTTGCAGCGCAGCTGCTTGCGGCGGGTGAGGCCATCCTTCCTCTGCTCGAAGCGGGCCATCCCTTCGACACGGCCGCGCTGCGCGCGGCTATGGCCGGTGCCTTCGGCGCAAGCGACGCCGAGGGCGCGTGGGACTGGAAAGCCGCCTATGACGCGTGCGAGGTCGCACAGATCCTCCTGCTCCGGCGCTACGGCGCCACGCCCGCGGTTCGCAAGCTCTCCGCGATCGCACAGCTCGCGATGTGGCAGCGTCTCGCGGGCCGCATTCCGACGCACACGCGCCGCTCCTCCGAGAGTCAGGCGATGCAGCAATTCTCGACGCCCCTGCCATTAGCCTTCGTTGCCGCCCACGCCGCCTCGATCCAGCCGGACGACACCGTCCTCGAGCCGTCGGCCGGGACCGGCATGCTCGCCATTCACGCCGAGCTCGCTGGCGCGCGCCTCGCGCTCAACGAGCTGGGCGAGTGCCGCGCCGATCTTCTCGATCTGCTGTTCGCGCCCTCGGCCGTGACACGTCACGACGCCGCGTCGATCGACGACAGGCTGCCTCCTGCCGTTCGTCCGAGCGTCATCCTCATGAACCCGCCCTTTTCGGCGGTTGCCAAGGTCGAGCGGACGATGCGCGATGCCGCTCTCCGGCATATTGGCTCGGCACTGTCGCGGCTGCAGGACGGCGGCCGCCTGGTCGCGATCGTTAGCGCGAACTGCTCGCCCGACGCGCCCGCATGGCGCGATGCGTTCGTGCGGCTGCAGGCGCTGGGGACGATCCTGTTCTCGGCGGCGATCGCCGGCAAAGTCTATGCGAAGCATGGCACGACGACGAGCACGCGCCTCCTCGTGATCGATAAGATGCCTGCCGCAGATGCTTCGGCGATCGCGCCGTCGCGCGGTGAGGCGGGCGACCTTGGGGCCTTGCTCCAATGGGTCCGTGCGGATGTGCCGCCCCGGACGCCTCCGGCACCTCCGGAGGCGCCGGCCCGTGAGGGTGTCGCGGCTACTACCGGAGCTCTGGTGCAGGCCGGGAACGGCGCGGCCCGGACGCTTTCGTCGTCTGCGGCCCCGGTCGCGGCGCCCGAACTCGGTTATGAATCTCGCGACTGGCAGGCGCCCGAAGGCCAACTCGCCGAGGCGATCTACGAGCCCTACGCGCTGCAGTCGCTCGCAATTCCGTCGTCGAAACCGCATCCGACCGCGCTCGTGCAATCGGCCGCGATGGCGTCGGTCGCGCCGCCGAAGCCATCCTATCGACCGCATCTTCCCGAGCATCTGATCGCCGACGGCGTGCTGTCAGACGCGCAGCTGGAATCGATCATTTATGCGGGCGAAGCCCATGCCGGGCATCTCTCGGGCGCGTGGACGGTCGACGAGACGTGGGACATGGTCACTGCCGCGAGCGAGGACAATGAGGCCGCCGTCCGCTTCCGCCGCGGCTGGTTCCTCGGTGACGGCACCGGTGCGGGCAAAGGTCGGCAGGTTGCTGGGATCATCCTCGACAATATGCTCAAGGGTCGGAAGCGCGCCGTGTGGCTGTCGATTTCCGACCGCCTGCTCGAAGACGCACAGCGCGACTGGTCGGCGCTGGGGCAAGAGCGACTCCTCGTGACGCCGCTGTCGCGCTATCGGCAGGGAAATCCTATCAAGCTCCCCGAGGGCATTCTCTTCACCACCTATGCAACGCTGCGGAGCCAGGGGCGTGAAGGCAAGGCCAGCCGCGTCGACCAGATCGTCGAATGGCTGGGACCCGACTTCGACGGGGTGATTATCTTCGATGAAGCCCATGCGATGGCGAATGCCGCCGGCGGGAAGGGCGATCGGGGCGACCAGAAGCCATCGCAGCAGGGGCGTGCCGGACTGAGGCTGCAGCACGCACTCCCCGATGCGCGCATCGTTTATGTCTCGGCAACCGGCGCGACCACCGTGCAGAACCTCGCGTATGCGCAGCGGCTCGGTCTTTGGGGCGGCAGCGATTTCCCGTTCGCGACGCGGAGCGAGTTCGTCGCGGCGATCGAGGACGGCGGGGTCGCCGCGATGGAAGTGCTCGCGCGCGACTTGAAGGCGCTCGGTCTCTACGCGGCCCGCTCGCTCTCATTCGACGGCGTCGAATATGAGCTGCTCGAACATGCGCTGACCGATGAGCAGCGCCGGATCTACGACAGCTATGCCGGCGCTTTCCAGGTCATCCACAACAATTTGGATGCCGCGATGGAGGCGTCCGGGGTGACGAGCAGTCTCCACGGCACGCTCAACACGCAGGCGAAATCGGCGGCGCGTTCGGCGTTCGAGAGCACGAAGCAGCGCTTCTTCAACCATCTCATCACCGCGATGCAGACGCCGGCGACGATCGCGAGCATCACTGCCGACCTCGATGCCGGCAATGCGGCGGTGGTGCAGATCGTCTCGACCGGCGAGGCCTTGCAGGAGCGGCGGCTCGCCGAGATCCCGACCGAGGAGTGGGGCGACGTGTCGGTCGACATCACGCCGCGCGAATATGTCCTCGACTATCTGGCGCACAGCTTTCCCGTGCAGCTCTATGAGCCTTGCGAGGACAGCGACGGCAATCTGTCGTCGCGGCCGGTGTTCGACGGCGATGGCAACCCGGTCGTCAACCGCGAGGCCGCTCGCCACCGCGACGCCATGATCGAAAAGCTCGCATCGCTGCCCCCAGTTCCGGGTGCGCTCGACCAGATCGTGCAGCATTTCGGGACCGAACAGGTTGCTGAGGTCACGGGGCGATCGCGGCGGATCGTGCCCGTCGGCGGGGAAGGGGAGCCGGTGCGCTTCGCGGTGCAGAACCGCCCGGGCAGCGCGAACCTCGGCGAGACCCATGCTTTCATGGATGACGAGAAGCGCATCCTCATCTTCTCTGAAGCCGGCGGGACCGGGCGATCCTATCATGCCGATCTTGGCGTGAAGAACCAGCGGCGGCGCATCCATTATCTGCTCGAGGCGGGCTGGAAGGCCGACACCGCGATCCAGGGCTTCGGGCGCACCAATCGCACCAACCAGAAGCAGCCCCCGCTCTTCCGTCCCGTCTCGACCGATGTGAAGGCGCAAAAGAGGTTCATCTCGACGATCGCGCGGCGGCTCGACACGCTGGGTGCAATCACGCGCGGGCAGCGGCAGACCGGCGGGCAGAATATGTTCCGTCCGCTCGACAATCTGGAATCGCCCTATGCCCGCGATGCGCTCCGTCAGCTCTACGGCCTGCTCGCCGACGGCAAGGTCGATGGCTGCTCGCTGCTCACATTCGAAGCGGCGACGGGACTCTCGCTCCTCGACGATGGCGGTCTCAAAGATGAGCTTCCGCCGATCACCACCTTCCTTAACCGCATGCTCGCGCTGACGATCGACCTGCAGAACATCCTGTTCGAGGTGTTCGAGGGTCTGTTGTCGCAGCGGATCGAGGGGGCAATCGCGTCTGGGACATATGAGATGGGTCTCGAAACGCTGCGTGCCGAAAGCTTCACGGTCGCCGCACGCGAGACGATTTACACCCATCCCGGAACCGGCGCGGTGACCCAGCTCCTCACGATCCAGCGCAAGGACCGGGTGTCTCCGATCAGCCTTGCCGATGCCCTAGAGGTCGCGGCCACGGGCATGGGCGTTCTCGTCTTGAACAGCCGATCTTGCCGGGCAGCAGTGAAGTCGCGAGCGCGCAGCATCATCGATGACGATGGCGCGGTGCATCGGCGCATCCGTCTGCAGCGGCCGCTCGAGCGACTGCATATGCTCGCCGACGATTATGAGGGCACGAATTGGGAGAAGTGTTCCGAGGACAGTTTCGCTGCGGCGTGGACGAAGGAACTCGGCGAGCTTCCCGAGTTTGAGCATTCGACGCTGCACATGGTCGCGGGCCTGTTGCTGCCGATCTGGAAGCGGCTGCCGAAGGAGTCCACGCGAGTCTACCGGCTGCAGACCGATGCGGGCGAGCGGCTGATCGGTCGCAAGGTCTCTCCGGCATGGGCCGCAGCCGTGACAGGCGAGACGCCGGCAAAGCTGCCGGTCGCCGACGCCTGGCGCATGGTGCAGTCGGGCGACGTCGTGCTGTCGCTCGCGGAGGGGCAAATAGTCCGTCGGGTGCGGGCGATGAACGACTGGCGCGTCGAGCTTACGGGCTTCAACGATCTCGGCGTCGAGCGGCTGAAGGCTATGGGCTTGATCTCCGAGATCGTCTCGTGGAAACTGAGGCTCTACGTGCCGGCAGGGGCTGCTGGCGCCGATGTGTTCGCTGCGCTCGTCGATCGGTTTCCGATTGTGCGGGTCGCCGATCGCAAGGCCGCCTGAAGGAGCCCCGCATGTCCAGTCCAGCATCCGAAGTTGCGCGCCGTCTCGGGGAGAATGCCGAGGCGGTGTGCCGTCGTTATCTCTCCAACGGGCGCCGCGAAGGCCATTACTGGATGGTCGGCGACATCAGCAATTCTCCGGGGCGAAGCCTCTATGTGCGGCTTGCTTCCAGTGCCAATGGCGGCGGCGCCCCCGGGAAATGGACCGACGCTGCGAGCGGCGATCATGGCGATCTCCTCGACGTCATCGCCGCGAGCTGCGGCCATACGGCATTTCGTGAAACCCTCGAGGAAGCACGGCGGTTTCTAAGCATGCCGCCGCCGCCCGAGGCACCGCGAAATCCTGCACCCGCAAAGGCTCCCACCGGGTCCCCGGAGTCGGCGCGTCGGCTGCTGGCTGCGACCAAGCCCTTGAAGGCGAGTCTCGGTGAGGCCTATCTGGTTGGCCGATCGATCACCGACATTCTTCCGGACTACCCGCTACGCTTTCATCCGCACTGCTTCTACAGGGCATCCAGCGACGATGCGCGCGGAGGTCGACCGGCGTGGCCGGCGATGATCGCGGTGGTGACCGACCTCGCCGGGACCGTCACGGGTGTGCATCGGACCTGGCTCGATCCCGAAACGAACGACAAGGCGCCGATCGCCTATCCGCGCCGCGCCATGGGGCATCTGCTCGGTAATGGCGTGCGGTTCGGAGCATCGGGAAGGGTCATGGCGGCGGGCGAAGGGATCGAGACCATCCTGTCCTTGCGGCAGGTCATGCCAACCCTGCCGATGATCTCCGGGCTCTCGGGCGCACATCTTGCCGCAATCGCGTTTCCCGACATGTTGAAGAGGCTCTACGTCGCGCGCGACGATGATCCCGCCGGGGACGCTGCGCTGGCGACGCTCAGCGAGCGCGCGTCACAATGTGGCATCGACGTCCTCCCGCTCGAACCCCGGCATGGCGATTTCAACGGCGACCTCAGGGCGGTCGGCCGCGCTGCGATGGCGGCCTCGCTTCGCAGCCAGCTCTTGCCTGCCGATCGCTTGAAGTTTCTTTGAACGCATCGGGTTCGCCGGAAGGGGCAGGGCAGCGGATGGGCGCGTAGGCTTTCCGCTGCGACGTGCGCGCCCGGCCTTCGCGAGAGGGCGACTGCGGCAGACGGGGCGGGGGCCGCAATGGGGGACGCGCGGCTATTTTCCGCCGGGGCCTCGCGGCCCCTTTGCATCGCGAAACAAAATAGCCGCGCGTCCCCCATCCTCCGCTGCGCTCCGGTCGCGGCGCGCCGCGATGCGGACCCACCCCGCATGCCGCGGGCCGTCGCCACGAAGGCCGCGCGAGGCGCGGCACAATCAGACGGAGATCCATCATGCACGGCGACGCCACCCCTCACGACCATCCAGCCGAACCCGGAACGACGGCCTATCTGCTTCAGGAAATGCAGCTCTTCGGTCATCGGCCCTTCGAGGGTGAACCCGACCCGAGACCGCTCCCCGATGCGCATCTTGCCGGTGGTGCCATCGCCGACATGTTCGATGCGCTAGCGGGGTGTCTCGTGGAGACCCGGATCGAGCCCGATCTCGACGACCTTCTCTGGAATCTCGTCAACATCTTCCACCGTGCCGGCGAGCGGGTCGAGCGGCAGCTCGACGACAATGAGCAGACCCAGCGACGGCTCCAACGCGAGCAGGATGGCAGCGAGATCCGCTCGGTCGAACTCGAGCGGGCAACGCGCGAGGGCATCTCCCTGATCGAGCGGCGCGACGCGATGGAATTTTTCCGCGAGGCCGCCGCCGACCAATTCCGGCTTCTGCTCCGCAAGGCTTGGGCGCCTCGTACCGGATCGCGAGCGCACCATCGCAACCTGACGGCATCGATGATCGACAGCCGCGACTTTCTCGACGCGCGGCTTCGCGAGAAGGCTGCGGCCTTGCTGCCCGAAGGAACCCGCATCGCCTTTACCGGCGGGAGCGACTGCGATGATCACAACGCCATCTGGAGCGCACTCGACAAGGTCCGGGCCCGGCATACCGACATGATCCTTCTCCATGGAGCGACGCCCACCGGCGCCGAACGCGCCGCCGCCTGCTGGGCCGACAGCCGCGGCGTGGCACAGGTCGCCTTCCGGCCCGACTGGAACCGGCATGGGAAGGCGGCACCGTTCAAGCGCAACGACCGGATGCTCGAGGCACTTCCCGTTGGTCTCATCGTCTTTCCGGGAACTGGAATTCAGGACAATCTCGCCGACAAGGCTTCAAAAATGGGCATCCCGCTCTGGGACTTCCGCAAGGGTTCCGGCTGAGCCGCGGAATTCCGCGGCTTTGCGGAAATTGCCTCAATCTGGTTCTATCTCTGGAATATATTTGAATAATATGGGCTTAGCCCGCACTTTCAGATTCTCCGAAGATCGCCTGGACCAGCGGTGATCGGCCGTCGCGAGCCGGCCAGCCTTGTAAGAGGGCAAGGCCGCTCGCACTGACGAGGGGCTCGCGGACCCGGCAGGTCGGAAACGCCGGTCGGCGCGCCAAGGGTCATAATGCCGACGATGGACGCCGCGCATGCATTTGCGCTCGACGTCAGTCATGTGAAGGACAAGGCAGGTCTTGCCGACCTGCTGCAGGAAGCCTGCTCGCGAATGGGGTGCTCCTGGTTCGCGCTCAGTCACCACATCGACTTCATGGCCGATCCGGACCGAGGCGTTCGCGTCCACAATTACCCGGAAGAGTGGGCACTGTGGTTCGACGAGCGGCGGCTCGGGGTCACCGATCCCGTCCACCGCGAGAGCCAGCGCAACATGTCGGGTTTCCTCTGGCACGATATGAGGACCGAGCGGCCTGAAGACGAAGTCATTCTTGCCGAGGCGCGGCGGCACGGCATCGGTGATGGTCTCACCGTGCCGGCGCATCTTCCCGGCCATGCGCATGGCTCGGTTTCGTTTGCGTGGAAGCCGGGTAGCTCTGCGAGTGCCGACGCGCTGCAATTTGCGCGGATGATTGGCGGTCCCGCTTTCGATGCGGCGCGCCTTATCGCCTATCCGGATCTCGCGCACATCGGGCCACGCCTGACCCGTCGGCAGCGCGAGGTGCTGGTCTGGGCGGCCAAGGGCGAGTCCGTCCCCAGAATAGGGCTAAGACTTGGTCTCAGTCCGGACACGGTGCGCGAACATCTGCGCAATGCCCGCCAGCGCTACGAGGCGAATGGCGGTATCACGCTCACCGTGCGCGCGCTGTACGATGGCGACATAAGTTTCGAGGACATCGCCAAACGCTGAGAAAAATCGGGGACACCCCCCGATCATGCTATGGTGCAGCGGCGAAAAGCCCTTCAATTGGAACGCCTCTTTTCAAACGGAGGCAAATCCATGCTGCTTATTGTCGATTCCACCAACCGGGCTCTCGAGCATAAGGCGATGCGCGCGATGTTCGAGGCGCGCAAGCGCGTCTTCATCGATCTTCTGAAATGGGATATTCCTGCGCTGGCCGATCGCTTCGAGCTGGACCAGTTCGACGACGTCGATGCCACCTATCTGATCGTGACCGATCCGGACGGCGAGCATCTCGCCTCGGCGCGCCTGCTGCTCACCACCCAGCCTGCGCTCCTCGACAGCCTCTTCTCGGGGCTGGTCGCAGGGGACGTGCCGCAGGGCCCCAACGTCCTCGAAATCACCCGCTTCTGTCTGTCGCCCGGAATTGGCGCGCGGCAGCGGCGGATCGCCCGCGACTCGCTGCTTGTCGGGCTTGCCGAGTTCGCGCTCGCCAACGAGATCCGCACCTATACCGGCGTCGCCGAGCTGCCCTGGTTCCGCCAGATCCAGACCTTCGGCTGGGATTGCTGCTCGCTCGGCGAGCCCGTCCTCCACCGCGGGCAAGCGCTCGTTGGGCTTCGCATCGATATCGATGCCTCGACCGTCGCAAAACTCGCTGGCGCGGGGATTGTCAGCCATGCAGTTGCGGCGTCGGCCGCCTGTGCAGCGTGAGGAGAGGACGATGCTGATCAACCACGCCGCGCTCGACGCGCGATCCCATCAATCCTCTGCCGCTCAGGCGCTGATGGAAAATGGCTATTCTATCCTGCGAGGCGCCGCCCCAGAATCGCTCATCGAAGCGATCGCTGCGGATCTCGAACCACGCTACGAGGCGACGCCCTTCTGCGAGGGCGGTTTCTATGGCGAGCGGACCAAGCGGTTCGGCCGCCTCCTGATCCGCTCGCCGCATATGGCCGATCTCGTGATGAACCCGGCGATCCTCGAAATGGCTGAGACTGCGCTCGGCAACTGGTGCGAGCGGATCCAACTCAACCTTTCCCAAGCAATCGAGCTGCATCCGGGCGCGCTCGCGCAATTCCCGCACCGCGACCAGGACATGTGGCAAGGCGCGCTGGGCGAGGTCGAATATCTCGTCAATGTCATGTGGCCGCTCACGCCATTTACCGAGGCTAATGGCGCGACGATCATCTGGCCGGGCAGCCACGGTGTCGAGGCCTTGGTCGAGGAGCCCAAAGAAGCCCCGATCGTTGCCGAGGCGCAGCCCGGCGACGCCATCGTCTTCCTCGGCTCGACGCTGCACGGTGCCGGCGCAAATCGGAGCGGGGACGTTCGCCGCGGGATAATCGTCAGCTACTGTCTCGGCTGGCTGAAACCCTATGAAAATCAGTGGCTGGCCTATCCGCCCGAAATTGCGCGGACATTCTCGCCCGAGCTTGCGGCGCTTGCGGGTTACGCGCAACATCGCCCCAATCTCGGGAACTTCGAGGGACAATGCCCGTCGGTGCTGTTCGGCGGCTATCCCGAGGACCCGATAGCCGCGATCGATGCGCTGCGGCCTGATCAACAGGCACTCCTCGCCGACTATGTCGCCGCGCAGCGGCCGGAAGGAGAAGGCGAGCGCGGGGCGTTGGCGGCATGAGCCCGGGCGCCACGATGGAGCGGGTCTATCTGGACCTGAAGGCGCGCATCCTGTCGGGCTCCTATCCGCCGGGCACCCGGCTCGAGGCCGCGCATCTCTCGAAATCGCTCGCCTCGAGCGCCACTCCGGTCCGCGATGCGCTCTATCGTCTCTCGGGCGAGCGGATCATCGAGAGCTGGCATCAGGAGGGGTTTCGGCAGCCCCTCCTGAGTGAGGCCGACCTAGTTGACCTATACGGCTGGGCTGGCGCGCTCCTGTCGATGGCGCTCAAGGGGCGGTCCCCGCGGCCTGACTTGCCCGGCGGCCTCATCGATCTCGCGACGCACGACTCATATCCCGAGGCGATCGAAAGTCTCTTCAGGACCATCGCGATCGGAAGCTCCAACGGCGAACTTCGCGCGGCGATCGTCAATATTGTCGAGCGCAGCATGACAATTCGCTCGCTGGAGGTCCGCGTTGATGCCGACGCTGGCGAAGCGCTCAAGGCGATGGCGGAGGACTACCGCTTCGGGCGCTGGAGCGCTTTGCGCAGCAAAATCACGCGCTTCCATCGCCGCCGGGCAGGGTTCGCGGGGCGCGTTGCTGCCGAGATCCGCAAACGCTCGGAGCCGCTCCGATAATATTCGGACGATATGAGTCGTATAAAATTCCTATACGGCGCCGCCGCCCTAGCTTCGATCGAGCCGCAATTCCGCGGCATCATGGAGGAAACGATCATGGATCGCGAAACCAACGACATCGTCGAGCTCGGCACCGTCAGCGCCGATACCGCCGGCGAAGAACGCTTCGGCATCGAAGCGGGCGGCAAGGAACTGGTTCAGGGTCTGAGCCAGGACTGAGCCGGTCGGTCGGGGGCCGGCTTCCCGGCCTCCGGCTTCCACTTCAACCTCCGTCGAAAGGTCAAAACGATGGATATCGACACCGACACGCTCGTCGAACTCGGCACCGTGTGCGCCGACACTGCCGGCGAGCATGGTCTGCCCCTCGAAATGGGCGGCCGCGAAGACTGGGCCGGACTGACCCAGGACTGATCGCCACTTCGGGAGCCGGCCCTCGCGGTCGGTCTCCCGATCTGCCGGATAAAAATGCCATGGGATTGACGCTCGCGCCCGGAACGGGCTTCTGCGAGACAGCGGAGGAACTCGTCTTCCTCGATCTCGCTCGCGACAAATATCTATCGCTCCGCGGCCAGGACCGTGCCGCGTTCGACCGCCTGCGCCGTGGCGAACCCAATGACGGCGGCGCAATCGCGAGGCTTGTTGCGACTGGCCTCTTTGTCTCGACCAATGGCCCGGGATCGGTCGAACCCGCGGCGATCGATGTGCCCACGCGAGACCTCGCGGCGGTAAGTCACGAGAGCTTCAGCCCGCGCATGGCCTTGTCGACCGCGTTTGCACTCCGATGGGCACGTCGCGCCATGCGGCCCGAGCAGATTGGGTTCACGATCGAGGCCGTCCGCGCGCGGAAGGCGGGAGTGGGCCCCTCTGCTGCCGATGGCGAGATTGAGATTGTTTCCGCCCGATATGCTGCCGCTCGATGGCTCAATCCCGTTCCGCAGCGCTGTCTGATCGACGCGCTTGCGCTCGACCACATACTACTAGCGCGCGGGCTTGCCTCGACAATGGTGTTCGGCATTCGGATGTCACCCTTCAAGGCGCATTGCTGGCTGCAGTCCCCGTCGGCGATACTGACCGGGACGGCTGCCGAAGCCCGCAACTTCGTGCCGATCCTGGTGATCCGGTGAGAGGGGCGATCCTCGCCTTCGTGGGCGATGCCGAGCGAGCCGCTGACGTCGTGGCCGCGGCGGAACGGACCGGTCTTGTCGCGGTGGACATCCAGCCCGGCAGGGTGATTTTTGCGAACAGTTCGCTGCCGGTCCAGCGCGCGCCCGGCGGCACCGTCATCATCGGTGATTGCTTCACGCGCTACCCCGCCTCGGGGCGGCCACCCCGCTTCTGCTGGGGGAACTTCATCGCCTTCACCGCCGATGGCGGCGCGCTTGGGATCGAGCGGGCGGCGCTCACCGGCATGCCCCTATACTGGAGCCGCCATCCCGCGGGTCTCATCTGCGCGTCCGACCCGGCCATGCTCCGGGCCCGGCCACAGGATATCGCCATCGACTGGGACTATGTCGCCGGGGCGCTCGCCTATATCAACCTTCGCACCGAGCGGACGGGGCTGTCGGGCGTGCATGAGCTCCTCGCCGGCACACGCATCCTGTTCGATGGTCTCAAGATTGCGGTCGAGGCGAGCTGGTCGCCTTGGGACCATGTCCCGCCGCCGCGCTCGACTAGGCCGGAGGAACTTCCGTTAGAGCTCGAGAAGCGGATCAACGACTGTACGGCCGCCTGGAGCGGATCCCGGAAGGGCATCATCGTCGAGCTGTCGGGCGGCCTTGATTCCTCGATCGTGACCGCAGCGCTCGCAGCGGCCGGCGCCGACGTCTCGGCGATCACCTTTGCCACGCCCGACGCGGAGGGCGATGAGCGTTATTTCGCACGGGCTGTCGCAGACCGATGCGCGATCGATCTTGTGGAGATCGAGCATAACGATGTCGGCATCGATCTCGTCTCGCTGCCGACCCTCTTCACGGCAAGGCCGGGCGCCTACAGCGTCCTCGGCGGTCTCGATCGTGCGTTCGCCGAGGCAGTGCCAGACCACGAGCGTCCGATCTTCGGCGGAATAGGCGGCGATAGCGTCTTTCATTTCGACAGCACGGTCGCGCCGGTCCTCGATAGTTGGGCGCGCTGGGGCTTGTCGCGCCGGACCCTTGCGACCTTGCGCGACGTCGCGCGTGCGAGTGACGCGACGATCTGGGAGGCGTTGCGCCTCAGCTGGCGAGCGCATCGCGCGGGTCCGCGTCGCGGCTGGCGCCGCGACGTCGATTACCTCGATGCCAAGGCCCTTCCGGACAAACCATTTCCGCATCCTTGGGATGACGGCGCTGGCGCGGTGTCGCAGGCCAAGCGGAACCATGCGGAATCCATCCGGCGCATAATCGACTTCCTCGACCGACCGTTGCGCTGGGAGGGCCGCGACGTCGTCTCGCCATTGCTCTCGCAGCCCGTGGTTGAACTTTGCCTCTCGATCCCGAGCGGGAGCTGGTTTGTCGGCGGGCGTAACCGCGCCGTGGCGCGCGCAGCTTTCGCCGATCGGCTTCCGGCCGAGGTCGTGTGGCGCAAAGGCAAGGGCCGGATGGAAGCGCTCTGCGCCGCCGCCTATCTCAGGCAGCGGGCGCAGCTCCGCGACCTGCTGCTCGGCGGCAGACTGGCCGAGCGCGGCCTGCTCGATGTCGACAGGATCGAGACCTATCTCACCCTCGATCTTGCCGAGGGCGACTTCGATTATTTCCGGTTGATCGAGATCGGCGACGTCGAACGCTGGGTGCGCTCGGTTGAAGCGCGCGCTTCCGCCGGCGCGAATTTGGACCAGCGCTGATATTGGAAGGCCTTGGCGGGGTCGGGATCGATCTCGTCCTTCAGCCAGAAGCGAAACCAGTCGAGGTTGCGCTCATAGGCGGCAAGCTTTTGCCTGGGCTCGACCTTGTTGTGCGGCGCATATGGAAAGATATGCGCCTCGCCCATTCGGGCCGTGGCGAGCCTGCTAATCAGCTCGATCGACAGACGTGCTTCCTGTTCAGGAAACTGCATCAGGATCGGCGCGGTGATGCGATCGGTATTGAGCGCGGGGGAGAGCTCCTTCCACGCCTCTGGCGTCTCGTCGGGCGACCCGGCGCCCCACACTTTCCGGACATTGTCGGCGAAGGTCTCGCGGCCCGGACGGGCATTGAACCAGTAATAGGCAGGCTCCATCTGGACCGAGGCGATCGAGACGGCCTTCAACAGGTCGCTGTGCGTCGCGGCCCACATCGTGACCTCGCTGCCGAAGCTGAGCCCGCCCATGCCGACACGGGCTCGGTCGACGATGCCGCGCTCAGCGAGCAACGTCGTGACGGCCTCGATCGCGGCGAGTCCGCGTTTATAGCGGGCATCCTTGTCGGTATCGCCGGGCACCGCATTGATGCAGAGCGCCGCGATGCCGTGCGCGGCAAGTGCCCGCAGTGGCCATTCATTGCCGACGCCCCCGCGAAGATATCCTGCGCATGCATAATAGGTGACGAAGAGCGGCAGCCGCCCGGGGATCTTCGGGCGGATCAATACGCCCGACGCACGGCTGCCGCTCACCTGCCACACGATCGTTTCGGCAAGGAGCCCGTCGCGGTCAGGATAGGAATTGGGGGAATCGATTATGCGCTTCGCGCCGCCGCGATCGATGCGGACGAGGCGCGGCGGAAGCGCGGCGGCAGCTTCGACGCAGAAGATCGCGCTCCCGGCGGCGGCGCAGGGGAGATAATATTTCTGTCCGCCAGCGAGCTGTCCTTCGCTCGCGGCCAGCTTCTCGAGGCGCTTCGTCCTTGGTGACCAGCGCAGGAGCGTCTGGCGGTAATCGGCGTCGTGCAGCGCCACGACCGTGTCGCCATTCATCGGGAGCGCCCATGAGAGGCGGGGAAGGTCGGCGGCGCAGCCAATCTTGGTCTTGCAGACGCCCCTGTCTTCGAGCGCCTTCTGTAGAGCGGGTGGCAAGTCGCTCGTCAGGAACGCGACCGGATCGGGCTGCGGGGCGAGCAACAGGGATTCGGTCTCGCTGGCGCGGCGAGAGCTGCCGCCGGGCGTGGTCGTAGTAAGAGTTCGCGGCGCCGAGGCGAGGAGCGGGGCACGGTCGAACCAGTCATTGGAAAAGCGCTGGCTCGCCACGCGGCCGTTGATCAGCGCGCCGCGGAAGAGTGGCTGGGCAAGATCGGTCTGGCCGTCGACCAGGATGCCGGTCTCACGTTCGGTCTCTTCGGTGCGTGCGATCAGGTCGCGTGATGGCCCTTCGCGCGTGACGATTGCGCCGTCCCGTGTGAGCGCAAAGGCCTCGATGTCGCCATCGCCGCCCGCCGCTAGCGTGAAGCCGGACCCGTCGACCGGACTGGCCCAGAGCGCGGCCCGGCCATCGACGAGCGCGCGAACGATAAGCCGCTGGCTATCTGGCGACCATTTGGCTTCTCCCGGTTCGACGACGCCGGCATCGTTCCAAAGTGCGGTCCCGGTGCGCCCGAGCGCGCGCGGCGGCGATTTGCCGTCGGCGGCGACGACATACCAGTCGACGTCGATCCGGTTGGTGAGCGTCGAGGGGCGTTCGATGCGATAGGCGACCCACGTGCCGTCGGGTGAAGTGCTTAGACCGGAGATATCGGCAGTCTCGGCGATTTCGCGCGACGTGACCTGGCTGGCCGCGGGCGAAGCCGCGGCCAGCAGGGCGAAAAGGAGCGCCGTTCGGCTTACCACCGGATGACCGCCTGGAGCGAGATCATGCGGCCGAGCGGGCTTGCCTTTTCGGGGTCGTAGCCGAGCGCCGAGGTCTGGCTCTTATTGTGGACATAGGGCGGGTCGCGATCGAACAAATTCTGGATCGCGAGGCCGAGCTGCAAGCCGCCCCCAGTGGCATCGTCGGCATTGCCGCCGATTCGTTGCAACAGGGTGAGGTCGACGGTCGTCCACGACGACACCCGCTCATTTGGAACGACGACCTGGTTGCGATAGCCATCGGTGTAGTTGACGAACGTGCTGACCGCGAACCCATCCCTCGACCAGCCGAGTCGTCCGCGCATGCGCCATTTGACCGGGCTTGCGTAGAGGCCGACGAAGTCGCTGCTCGCCGATCCAGGCGAAAGCTGCTTGATGATCGAGAAGATGTGGGTGCCACTGACCCCGACGTCGAGCGTTCCGCCTGCGAACTCGGGCGCATAGCCGATGTCGAAGTCGATGCCCTTCTGATGCTCGCGCGCGAGGTTGCGCGTCTGCCCGTCGAGGATCGCGACGACTTGTCCCGGCGCGATATTGATCGGGTTCGTGAAGGTCGGCTGATTATAGTAGAATTGCACGAGGTCGAGGGACGGATTGTCGGTCACCACCCCGCCGAACACGTCGCGGTTGGTGAGGAAGCGCAGATAATCCTCGGTGAGCGTCCCGATGCGATCGCGGTAATCGACATCGAAATAGGTGAGCGCTGCCCGGAAGCCCGGCATCGAACGCGGCGCGATGTCCACGCCCGCGGTCCATGTCGTCGCCTGCTCGGGCTGGATGTTCGGCGCATAGCCGAACAGAGCGAGAACGTTCGACGTGCCGGTCGGCGAGCGCGGGTCGGGGACGGTCGCCGTCGTGTAGAGCGAAAGCGCCGGGCCGATCAGCTCGTCGAACTGCGGGGCGCGGAACGATGTACCGTAGGAACCGCGCAGCGCGACGCCCTCGACGGGCTCCCAGCGTGCGCTGACTTTCGGATTCTTGGTGCGCCCGAACTGGTTGTAGTCCTCGATGCGGCCCGCAAGCGTCAGGTCGAGCTTGTGGAAGCCCGGCATTGCATTGTCGCGGCCGAAGATGGGCACCAGCAGCTCGGCGTAGATCGACTTGACGTGGCGCGGCCCCGGAAAGCCCGGATAGAATCCCGCCGAGGGCGTGAGCGTGCTGGTGTCGAGGATACGATAATAGTCATAGGCCTCGCGGCGATACTCGGCGCCTGCCGCGAGGCGGACGTCGCCCGCGGGTAAGCGGAAGATCGGACCATCGGCGCGCAGCGCGGCGGACCATGTCTTGAAGTCGTCGATCGTCTCGACGCCGCCTCGGATATAGGCGCTTGTCGCAGGATTGTTCGCAGTCCCGTCGCCAAAGACGTTGAACGCGGTTGCGGGATTGGTGTCGGCGAGCGCGACCGCGAGGCGGGCGCTGTTGACCTGGTTGCGCGTCCGAGCCTTGCCCTTCTGGACGCCATAGGCTCCGCCAAGCTGGATCCGCCATTCGCCGATCGTCTGTTCGAGGCCTGCCGAGGTCGACAGTGCCCGCACGCGGCCTTCGTTGATCTGCGGCCCGACGTCGTTTACGAAATTATAGGTGACCTGCACGGGCTGGCGGGTGCCGATCGGATCGACATAGAAGGGGTTCGTCACCGGAACGCGCGCCGTGCGCAGCGCGGTGACATTGCTTTCCTTGCGATATTTGCGCTGCGCCCCGAGGATCGAGGCACGGAAGGTCAGCCCGTCGGTGATCTCGAACTCGCCCGCAGCATAAAGGCTATGCACGCGCTGGCGCGGCAGGAGGTCCGTCTCGGCGCGATTGTCGCGGCGGTTCTGGACGCCGGGGAGAAGCTGCGCGGCGGTCAGATCGCGGCCATTCTGTCCGGTGGGAATGCCGAAGAGCTGGCCATTAGCGGCGCGGATTGTGCCGGGACTGGCATAGATCGAGCGATAGTCGGGGCCGCCGAAGGGGCGGAGATCCTCGCGCGCGAAATCGCGTTCGGCTGCCGCGAGTGCGCCGCGATCCGAATATTGATAGGCGAGGACGAGATGTCCGCCGCTCCACTTCTTTCCGAAAAGCTGGCTGAACTGGACTTCGGTGATGTCGCCGTCCGCCGTGCCGGCGCGCAGGATCGTCTCGGCCCCCTCGAAGCGGTTGCGGAGACGGAGATTGATAACGCCGGCAACCGCATCGGCGCCGTAGATGGCCGAAGCGCCGTCTGTCAGCACTTCTATTCTCTCGACGGCGGTCATCGGGATGAGCGAGATGTCGGCGAAGAGGCCGCCGACGCCGCCGAGCGCCGGGCGCGCGCCGTCGATCAGGACGAGGGTAGAGTTGGTGCCGAGACCACGCAGGTTGATGCTCGAACCGAGTGTTGCGTCGTTGCCGGTGCCGTTGCGCGTCGTCGCGCCGGTGGTGGTTTCGTTCGAACCGCCGCCAAAGGCCTGCGGCAGCGACTGGAGCATTTGCTGGACGGTACCGTAACCGCTCTTCTCGATGGCCTCGCGGTCGATCGTCACCACCGGCGAACCTGTCGGGCCTGCCCCGCGAATGCGCGAGCCCGTGACGAGGATCGCTTCGCCGCCGCCGTCAGTCGAGCCAGTTTCCTCGGCAGAATCGTTTCCCGAGCGAAGCACCCAGGCCCCTTCGACCAGTTCGACATTGAGGCCGGTACCGGCAAGTAGACGCGAGAGGGCGGTATCGGGGTTCAGGCGACCCTGAACACGGGCATTCCGTTTCCCTTCCACGAGGCTCGTCGAGGCGATCACTTCGCGGCCCGAAATCTGTGAATAGCGTTGCAGCGCTGCGCCGAGATCTTGCGCGGCAATATTGTAGCTCTGCTGTGTTGAGGGTGACTGCGCTTGCGCGGCCGGAACCTGAATCGCGATTGCCGCGGTGCCCACCGAGAGCATCGCCGCCAGAAACTTGTACTTCATTCTACCTCCCCAAGCGGCCACTGATGACCGTCTGGGGGTGCAAAACACCGGAAAGGAGATTTCCCCCCTCTCCGATGGGAATTATTTTTTGCTGAGCGTGATCGCGTCCGGTCCGTCGGTCGCTTGGAGCCCCAATGCCGCGGCGAGCTTGCGGGCAAGGCTTGCGCCGTTGGTTACATCAAAACGGCCTGTCACCGGGAGCGAGGTGAGGGCGGGATCCGCGAGGCGGATCGGTCTCGAGTTCACTTTATTCGCCGCTTCGATCACCGCGCCGAGCGGAAGTCCGTCGGCGGCAAGCATCTTCGCCGGTTCCGCTGTCGGCACCGGACTGCTCATCGCCGGGATGAGGCGTGGACCGCTTTCCGAGACTTCGGCACTCTCGCCGGGGGCGAGGCGGACAATCTTTGCCGTCCCGCCGAGGCGAACTTCCACCGAGCCGCGCACGAGTTTGACCTTGGGGGCGTTCGAGCGCGCATCGACCTCGAACACCGTGCCGAGGGCTTTCGTCTCGGAGATGCCGGCGACGACGATGAAGGGGCGGGCGCTGTCGTGCGCAACATCGAAGCGTGCGCGGCCGCCGTGCAAGCGGATCCGGCGCTCGGTCTCGGAGAATTGCGGCTCGGCCCAGGCGCCGTCCGTCAGCGTCACGGTGGAGCCATCGGCGAGACGAAGCTGGCCGGGCAGCATGGGACCAGCTGCTATCTGGGGCGTGTCGCTTTGACGCGCCATGTGCCAGGCGAAGGCGAGGGCGATGCCGACCGCGGCGATCGTCGCGACGGCCCAGCGGAAACCGCCGGTCGATCTGTGTTCGGTCCGCGCCTTCGCATCGATACGGGCGCGCGATGCCGTGCGAGCCACCGCGACATCATCCTCGGACATAGCAAAGGCCTCGGCATTGCCGGGCTTCGCATACCATTGCTCGAAGGCCTCGCGGTCGGCCTCGGACGGTGTTCCGCGCATCCGCACGGCCCATTCGGCCGCTTCGCGCTCGACGGACCTCACGATTGCGTGTCTCGCGCCTTGCGAATGGCCATCCGGGCTTTGACGAGATGATTTTCCACGGCTTTTTCGCTTATGCCTTTGATTCGTGCGATCTCGGAATAGCTGAGATCGTCGAAAGTTTGCATCAGGAATACATCCCGAGTGGTTGGATTCAGCCTTGCGATGGCGTCCTCGACGCGGCGCAGCGTGTCGCGGTGTTCGAGCGCGGCATGGGGATCGGGACCCGCGACGTCATGGTCCTCGAAACTATGGTGGGCGTGGGTCTGGTTGCGAACCCCGGAACGAGCCCGGTTCTTGAGGATCGCCCGTGCTGCAGTCGCGACATAGGCCCGCGACGCCTGGAGGAGCCCTGTTCCCGTTCCCTTTGCGCTGAAGAGGCGGCGGAATGTCTCCTGCACGAGGTCGGGCACCTCGTGCGGCGGTACGCTGCGCCGGAAGATCGCGGTCACATAACGCCGTTCGGCCGCATAGATCGCTTCCGCGCGACCGGCCGCGCCAGCGCCTTCCCAATCGCCCGGCGGCAGCGGATCGCCCGACGACAGAGCGCGCCGATTTGAGGGGTCGTCTTCGAAATCCATTTGCCATCGCCTACCGGTCGAGCCGAGAGGCAGGTGTGCCGGGAGGTAAGAACATATTCGGAAATATGCGCCGCCGCCTTTAGCCCGAGGGCCTGGACATACGCGTCGGCCACCCGGCAGCGGATGGGAATATCATAAGGCTTCCGAACGAGATTCTTACGTCTCGGCACCGTGCGCCTTCTTGCCCGATGCAGGGCAAGCATAGCTCGCCGTAGCGGCAGGGCAAGTCAGTGTCGCGCAACTTCGTCCAATATGAATCCATCTCCATGCCAGCGGCTTGAAGACAGCGTGCGCGCCGGCGAGGCGATGACGGCGGAATCGACGCAACCCAGGTTAACTTGCTGCAACCGCGGCAAGAGAGGTCGGTTTCAGCAGCATGCTACCACCAACCGACGACAGTTCCCATCCTCTGGCTCAACGCTTCCAGGCCTTCATCCGTTCGGCGGATTTTCCGTGCGTCGGAGCGAAGTCGGCGCTGGCGCGAAGCCAGATCCGCTTCGTCGTCGGCCGCGACATGCGCTCGGCTTGGGACGATTTGCGCATCTACCCCAATCTCCTCGATCTCGCCTGGAGTTATGCGCGCTCGCCGAGCCTATTCCATTCGCTCGTGGTGATCTTCGAGGAGGATGGTGGGCTCGACGAGCAAGCGTTCGAGACATGCCTGTGGGAGCGTATCGACTCGCTGAGCCGGAAGGACGACTGGGCGGGCCAGCCGCCAGATCCACGCGTCAGTCACAGCCCTGATGACCCGCACTTCTCGTTGAGCTTCGGCGGCGAGGCCTTTTTCGTCGTCGGGCTCCACCCCCGAGCCAGCCGTCCCGCTCGCCGCTTCGAACGCCCCGCGCTGGTGTTCAACCTGCACGACCAGTTCGAGAAGCTCCGCGAGACCGACGTCTATGAGAGGATGCGCAGCAAGATCATCGCACGCGACGTCGCCCTCGCCGGCAACGCGAACCCCATGCTTGCCCGTCACGGCGATGTGTCGGAGGCACGACAATATTCGGGGCGGGCTGTCGGACCCGATTGGCGGTGTCCCTTCTCCGGACGTAACGCGGCGCCCTGAGCGCCTCTGCGCAGCCTATTTTGCCGGGCGGCGCGGCGCCAGGTCGAAACTCTCCCCATCGCGAAGCGCGTGAAGCGTCGCGCCGTGAAGCGACACGATGCCGCCGGTCGACGCGCCCGCCGCGGCGGAATGGCTCGCCTGCGACGCGTCGACGATCGTGACGCCGCCGCTTCCGATCACCTGCGCGGTGCCGGCCTCGATCCGGAGCGCGGTGTCCTCGTCGATCCCGATTCCGAGACAGTCGGGACGACGGCTGACCGCGCCGAGAAGCCGCCCGATGCGCCCGCGCTCCGCGAAATGCTGGTCGATGATGCAGTCGCGGATGAGGCCAAGCCCCGGCGCCAGTTCGATATCGTCGATGCGCGGCGTCTCTTCACCGCTTCCGCCGATGAGCATCGTTTCGCCCTGCGCCGAGGCTCCCGCCGACGTTCCCGCGATAAGTCCCCCGCGATCGTGGAGCGCGTGAATGGCCGCCTCGATGGGCGTGTCTCCGGTGAGGCTCACGAGGCGCGACTGGTCGCCGCCGGTGAAGAAGATACCGTCGGCCTGGTCGATCATCCGTACGCGCGCCGGATCCCGGGCTTGATCCCGATCGTCGAGGTAAAGCTCGACGAGCCGGCCGATCCCAAGCGGCGCAAAGCCCTCGCAATAGGCCTCGAAATATCCATCGCGCTTCGCGCTGGCGATAGTGGCAATGACGAGCGTGCCTTGGCCCAACTCAGCAGCGATTGCACCGAGTATCTTGCGGCTGCCATCCTTGTCTTCATGGCCGCCGATCACGAAAAGGGGGCCGCGATTAATGGGCATGGTGATCCTTCCAGACGATGTCGGAAACCGCGGACATTCCCTCGCGGGCATAGGCGGCGGCGAAATGCGGACTATTGTGCGCGATGCCGATCGCGCCGTCGCGGTCGAGAAGGATGACGCCCGCCTCGGCTCGGAGGCGCGCCATCGGCTCGAAAATAGTTGTAACCGCCGCGCTGGCGCCCGTTGTCTCGAGCGCGCGCATCACGCGCGCGGCAAGCAGCGTCCGTGCGATCGCCTCGCCGTCTCCCGAAAGCGACACCGCGCCGATGCCGTCCTCGGCATAGAAGCCGCAGCCGGGAAGCGGTGCGTCGCCGACGCGCCCGGCGAGCGTGCCCGCCAGTCCGCCGGTCGATGTCGCCGCGGCAACATGTCCCGCCCGGTCGCGCGCAACGCAGCCGACCGTATCATGGTCGCTCTCGCCCGCTGTCGCCGGGCGCATGGCTTCCATGGATTCCGCGATACCGCTCGATCGTGCGAACGCCTCGGCGCCGGCACCGACGAGGAGCACGGGCGGCTCGCGAAGCATGGCATGCGCCGCTTCGACGGGATTGTAGAGGAGCCGCACGCAAGCGACCGCCCCGACGTCGAGCGTGGCGCCATCCATGATACCCGCGTCCATCTCGACCTCGCCGTCGGCATTCGCCACCGATCCCCGGCCGGCGTTGAACAGCGGATCATCCTCGAGCAGGCAGACCGCGGTCTTGACCGCCTCGAGCGCGCTGCCGCCGCGCTCCAATATCATCCTGCCGGCTTCCAACGCTGCCGCGCACCCCTCGCGGCGCGGTGCCTGCAGCGCTGGCGGGATCCGGCACGCTCCGCCGTGGACCGCGATCGCCCAACGACCGTCAGCCATGCGCCGCCTCCAGCAACCGGGCGTCCTCAGGACCGGCGCCCGCCGCCCAGGCTTCGACGATCCTCCATATCCCGTCGACGTCGGTCGGCGTGAGCACCACGATATCGCCGGGGCGCGCGGCCGCAAGGCAAGCCGAGGCAGCGTCATACTCACCATCGTGCATACCGATCGCGGCCGCATCGAGCCCCGCTGCGAGGGCGCCCTTGCGCATCAGGGCATTGGCTTCGCCGGGTGGGCGTCCCCTGAGGTCAACATTCTCGCGCAGCATCAGGACGTCGAACATCCCGCCCGAGAGAGCGCCGATATCGACGAGATCGCAATCGCGCCGGTCGCCCGGGATGCCGATCATTCCGATCACACGGGCGTCGCTGTCGCCGCGCATCGAGCTGAGCAACTCGGCGAGCGCGGTGAGCGCGGCGCGGTTATGGGCATAATCGACGACGATCCTTACCCCGTGCGCCTCGGCAAGGCTGAGACGCCCCGGCGAATCCTCGAAGCTTGGGCGAAAGGATGCGAGGGCTGAGACGATCATACCCGGAGCAATCCCATAGGCGGCGGCCATCGCGGCGGCCGCGGCGGCATTCTCGACATTGAACCGGGCCGTCCCGTTCAGCGTCACCGGAATATTCGCGAAGGGAATGATCGGCATGGATTCGCTGCCCCGGTGTAGCATGAGCGTTCCGCGCTCGCAGCTTACCGCCAGTCCGCCGCTCTCGAGATGCGCTTGGATCGGTGCCAACGCAGCCGCTACCGCTCCGCCGGTGAACCAGACGATCCGTCCGCGGGCCCGGCGTGCCATCCGCACGGTGAGCGGGTCGGCGGCGTTGAGAACGCAGGCGCCGCTCTTTTTGACGTTGCGGGCAACGATCGCTTTGACGCGCGCCAGGTCGGCGAGCGTCTCGATGCCCTTGAGGCCGAGATGGTCGGGCGTGACATTAAGGACTGCCCCCACGTCGCACGCGTCGAAGGCGAGCCCCTCACGCAGCATCCCGCCGCGCGCGGTCTCGAGAACCGCCGCTTCGACGCGGGGATGGCGCAGGAGCATGCGCGCGCTCTTCGGGCCGCTTGCGTCGCCCCCTGTGCTGCGGGTCTCGCCGACATAGACGCCCGACGTGCAGGTGAAGCCGGTGGTGAGGCCATGCTGTTCGAGGATCCGGGCGAGCATGCGCACGGTCGTCGTCTTGCCGTTCGTCCCGGTGACCGCGAAAATGGGGATGCGGCTCTTGCTTCCCTTCGGAAAGAGCGAGGCGATGATCGGCCGCGCGACGTCGCGCGCTGTCCCTTCGGACGGCGCAAGATGCATGCGAAGCCCGGGCGCGGCATTGACTTCGACGATGCCTCCGCCCGTTTCGCGGGCGCTTTTCGCGATATCGGGTACGATCATGTCGATGCCGGCGACGTCGAGGCCGAGCGCCGCGGCGGCGTCGATCGCGATCGCTGCATTTTCGGGGTGGATGGCATCGGTCCGGTCGATCGCGCTGCCGCCGGTCGAGAGGTTGGCCGCGCCGCGAAGCATGACGATTTCGCCGGCTTCGGGAACGCTCGCGAGCGTAAAGTTCGCCTCGGCAAGCAAGGCCTCGAGCGCGGCGTCGATGCGGATCCGGGTGAGCACGGCCTCATGACCGACGCCGCGGCGCGGATCATCGTTTACCGCCTCGATCAGCCTGGAGATGCTGCTCCTGCCATCGCCGGTCACATGCGCGGCGACGCGCTCGGCCACCGCGACCACCGCCTTGCCGACGACGAGAATGCGGTGATCGGTGCCGATGAGCTGGCGCTCGACGATGACGCGCGGCGCGATGCATTGCGCTCGTTCGAAGGCATCGCGGAGCGCGCCATCGTCGGCGACACAAGTGGTGACGCCGCGGCCCTGATTGCCGTCGAGCGGTTTGACGACGACCGGCCAGCCCAGTTTTGCCGCGGCGCGCTCCGCCTCCGGCGCCGTCCGCACGAGTTCGCCGGCCGGTACCGGGATGCCGATGCTCGCGAGCATTTCCTTCGCCGCCTGCTTGTTGGCGGCGAGTTCGGCGCCGATCAGCGACGTCGCGCCGGTCACGCTCGCGCGGATGCGGCGCTGGCGGTGACCGGTGCCGAGCTGGATGAGACTTGCCTTGTCGAGCCGCAGGACGGGGATATGCCGGCGCCGCGCTTCGGCGACAAGCGCCGCGGTGCTGGGGCCGAGCCCGTTCGTGCGGACGATCGCTCGAAGCGCGCCCACTCTCCTGTCTGTATCGAGCGCTCTGCCGTCCAATTCCGGGGCGATACGATCGAGCCCCTCGGCACCCTGCATCGCAGTCGGAAGCAGCGCGTTCACGAGTTCTATGGCTGCCCGCCCGGCGGCAAGGCCGCTCGGCGCATCGGCGTAGCAGTAGAGAATGTCATATTGGCCCGGCTTGCCGCGCACCCTGCGCGTCTTGCCCCTCGTGACCGCGGCCCCGGCGCTGGTCTGCAGCTCGATCGCCACATGTTCGATGATATGGCCGAGCCGGGTTCCGTCGGCGAGCCGGCGGAGAAAGCCGCCAGGCGCGCCATAGCTGCAGCCATGGCCCGCGAGGCCGGGAAGCAGCGATTGCAGGGCGTCGCCAAAACCCGGGAGGCGGTCGCTCGGATAATCGTCGAGGATCCCGAGATCGACGCGGATCCGGATCATCGGACGCCGGCTGTAGAGGTTGGGGCCGCTATAGACCGAGCGTTCGAGCACGTGCAGCTGGGCGGAACTCAATGCGCCGGCCTTGCAGAGGGCAGCGACCGGTTGCCGCGCTCGAGGGGCGCGGTTCGAGCCGGGGCGCGCGAGAAGATGGGGCCGGGAGGGGAGAGGGGGAAGGGCGGCATGCTTGTCCTTGGGTTGGGTCCTGCAGCTGCCAACGCGAGCGGCTGGGCCCGGTTGCCGGGGTTAACCTGGATCATGGCGATTGTTGCCGGCGGGTCGGCAACTGCACGCGCGGGGGCGCGTTGGGGAAGCAGGCGATGACGCATCTCCTGCCAGAGCGGGGCGCGCCCTTCGGGCTCGACCGTTCTCCTCTGAAACCCGTCTCGAGGGGAAGAAGAGCAAGGTCGATGCGCGCGCCTGTTCTTCATTCGGGGGGACCGGACAGAAGGCACAACGATGAAATTCGACAGCGAGACCAGCTTCCTTACCGCATTCGACAATGAAGAGAGCCGCCACGGCGGGCCCGTTGCCGGTATTGCCGCGCGCGCCCGGCACCTCGCGCTCATCGGCTGTTTCCGGCCGCGCCAGTGCGGGATCGCGACCTTCACCGCCGACATTTACGACCATCTGACGACCGCGCGTCCCGACATGGCGATCGATGTCTATGCGATGGCAGCCAGGCCGGGCGATGCGAGCGATTCAGCGGCCGCCCGCGGAATCGACGAGCGCGATGCTGACGGCTATCGCGCCGCAGCGGAGGCGATCAACGTAAGCGGCGCCGACGCGGTCTGGCTCCAGCATGAGTTCGGGATTTTCGGGGGTCCCGCAGGCGACATGGTGCTGGGGCTCGTCGACCGCGTTGCGGCGCCGCTGATCGTCACCTTCCATACCATCCTCGCCGAGCCGAGCGCCGACCAGCGGCGCGTGATGGAGCATCTCGTCGCGAAGGCGGCGAAGCTCGTCGTGATGAGCGCCTTCGGCCGCGAGACGCTGATCCGAATCTATGGCGCGAAGGCGGAGCGCATCGAGCTCATCGAGCATGGCACCCCCGACCGGGCCTTCGAGGCATGTTCGCCGCTTCGCGAGCGGCTCGGCCTTGCGGGCCGTCCGGTCGTTTCGACCTTCGGCCTCCTCGGGCCGGGCAAGGGGCTGGAAGCGGCCATCCGCGCGCTGCCGGCGATTGCCGCCCAATATCCCGACATTCTCTATCGGATCGTCGGCGCCACCCATCCCAATCTCGTCGCTGCCGAGGGGGAAGCCTATCGGCAGAGCCTTGCCGACCTCGCCGGGGAGCTCGGCGTCGCGGACAATATCGCCTGGGAGAACCGCTTTCTCGACCTGCCCGAACTCCTCGAACAGATCGAGCTATGCGATATCTATCTCGCGCCTTATCCCAATCTCGCGCAGATCACCTCGGGTACGCTCGCCTATGCGGTGGCGCTCGGCCGCGCGGTCGTATCGACGCCCTTTGTGCATGCACGCGAACTGCTCGCCGACGACGTGGGCATCCTGCTCGGCGGGGCCGACAGCGACGCGATTGCCGAGGCAGTGCTTCTCCTCCTCGCACACCCAGGCGAACGGCGCGCGCTCCAGGAGCGCGCCTATGCGCGCGGCCGGTCTACCGCCTGGCCGGTCATCGCGGCGCGCTTTGCATCGCTGATCGAAAACGTCGCGGCCGTGCCGGCGCGGCGCGAGCCGCGGCGGATGTTCCCCTCCTTCGCCGCGATCCGCGCGCTCTCGGACGATGTCGGCATATTGCAGCACGGGACGGGGCTCATTCCCGACCGAAATCACGGCTATTGCATCGACGACAATGCGCGCGCGCTGATGCTCGTCAATGCGAGCGCGTCGCTCGGCGAGGAGGAATATGGCCTGCTCTTCGCGCGCTACGCCGCCTTCCTTCACCATGGTTGGAACCCCGATCGCGGGCGCTTCCGCAACTTCATGGCCTATGACCGGCGCTGGCTCGAGGATGAAGGATCCGAAGACAGCAACGGGCGAACGCTCTGGGCGCTTGGCCATGGCGCAGCGCACGCGCGCACGCCGGAACTCCGCGCATGGTGCGCGGGATTGTTTTCGCGCACCGCCCGCTTGGCAGCCGACCTCAAAAGTCCGCGCGCGATCGCGTTCGCACTTCTCGGAGCCGACGAACTCCTGGCGCGCGAGCCGGGGCATGCCGCGGCAGGCGCGATCGTCGAGCGCGGCGGCGCCTTCCTGCACGCGCTCTGGCGCAGCGCGCGGCGGAGCGGCTGGGAGTGGTTCGAACCCGCTCTCGCCTATGACAATGCGCGTCTCGCCGAGGCGCTCCTGCGCGCCGGCCGACGGCTGGATTCCGTTCCGATGGAAGAGGCCGGCATCGGGGCGCTCGACTGGCTCTGCGACATCCAGACGAGCAGCGAGGGGCATTTCCGTCCGATGGGCTGCGAAGGCTTCGGCGCCGAGGGCGAGCTTTTTCCGTTCGATCAACAGCCGCTCGAAGCCTGGGCGACAGTCGATGCCGCCGCCGCCGCCTACCGCTTGACGGGCAAGCTGCGCTGGCATGACCGGGCCGAGCGGGCCTATGGCTGGTTTCTCGGCGCGAACGACCGCGGCGCGGTGATAGCGAGCTCGGCAACGGGGCGCTGCTGCGACGGGCTGACCCGTCACGGGGTCAATTCGAATGTCGGGGCCGAGTCCGCGCTGGCTTTTCACCTTGCGCACCGCGCGATGGCCGATACATTCTGGACGCGGGGGATAGCGAAGGACACCAGCGCCAGCGATGTTGATCTGCAATCCGAACCACACGCCGCTGCACATTCTTCATGAGAAGCTTGCGGCCGACCCCGCGCGGGTCGTGCTCAGGCCCTTCCACCTCGCCTGGCAGTCCAATGTGTCCGAACCATCGCGGGCGGCGCAGCTCGCCGCCGACATATTGGCGATGGACGAGGAGGAGGCCGAGGCACAGCTCGGCCTCGTGTGGAAGGATTTTTCCGAGCGCCACTGGCAGATCGGGCGAATCTTCGACGAACGCTTCGCCGAGGTCGCGGAAGATCTGGAGCTCGATCCCGCCATCGTCTCGCCCGTCAAGCGGCGGCTGATCGGCGCCTATTTCTGCCACGAATATAGCTATGCCGCCGCCGCGCTCATGAACCCGAGCGTCGTCCCGCATCCCGACCAGAGCGGGCTTGCCGCAGACCAGCAGCGCTTTCTCATGTCGATGCGCGCGGTGGGCGAGGGCCATATCAGCTCGGTCGCCTTCCGCGAGGGAATCATCGGCGAGGGCGGCGACTTCACGCTTTGGCCCCAGTCGGGGCCCGCGATGGCGGCGGTTGCCGACGACCGCCATCGGCTTGGCGATGACGGCAAGGTGAATGTCCACCGTCAGCCCGACAGTGCGATCTCGAACAGCGTTCTCTTTCCGATGACCGAGGCGCAGCGCGGCGGCATCGAGGATCTGCGTCTGGTGCCCTTCGTGCACGACGACGGGCGTACCGAATATATCGGCACTTATACGGCCTATTCGGGGCAGGCGATCCGCTCGGAGCTCCTGCGCACGACCGATTTCTCGGGCTTCTCGCTCGAACCACTGTCGGGGCGCGCCGCGCGCCACAAGGGCATGGCGCTGTTTCCGCGCAAGGTCGGCGGCCGCTATCTCATGATCGCGCGGCAGGACGGCAAGAATATCACCATCATCGCGTCGGACAGTCTCACCGACTGGGACGACGAGGGACAGATCCTCATGCGTCCCGCCTATGCGTGGGAGCTCATCCAGATGGGCAATTGCGGCAGCCCGATCGAATGCGACGAGGGCTGGATCCTTCTCACGCACGGCGTCGGTGCGATGCGCAAATACAGCCTTGGCGCGGCCTTGCTCGACCGCGACGATCCGACCAAACTCATCGCGCGCACCGAGTGCCCGATCCTATCGGCCGCCGAGAGCGACCGCGAGGGCTATGTGCCGAATGTGGTCTATACCTGCGGCGCGATGCGCGTCGGTGGGGACCTGTTCATACCTTACGGGATTTCGGACAGCGCGATCGGTTTTGCGACGACGCCGATCGAGCGGCTGCTCGCGAGCATGCGTTAGAGGCCAGGCGCCTTATTTGAAGGGCGCGGGACGCTCGATCTTCCGCCTGGCATCGACCGATGCGACGAGCACGGCGCAACACAGGCAGCCATCCTCGTCGGTCACCTCGATCCGCAGCGTATCGACATCGTTGATGAGTTCGGGATTGTCGCCGAGGAGATGACCAGCATAGCGGGCGGCTTCGACCCGGGCTGCGGCCGTGTCGGGCAGATCGACGCCTTCGTCGTCGAGTTCGCGCTGGCCGCTGCTGCTGTGGAAATAATAACGGGGCATCCAACTTCTCCCACCTTCGGCAACTCACAAGTCTGCCTAGGGTTTCGATCCGGCCACCGCCCCTTCGTCACTGCACCACGACACATGCCGATCGGGCGGGCCTCATGCCCGCCTATGGCGTTCAGGCGGCGGCAAATCCAGCCTTGTTCATCACCGCGGTCACATGTTTGTTGCCTTCGTCGCCGAGCGCAGCCCTGAGGCGGGGGAAAAGGCGCTGTTCCTCTTCCTCGACATGCGCCTCGATCTGGCTGCGAAATTCGCGGACCTTGGCGATCCAGGCGGGGTCGGCGGCGTCCATTTCCGAGAGGTCGAAAAGATATTGCTTCACATAGCCATGGTCGTGAACGAGCTTGTCGGCGTCCTCGATCTGGCCATGGTCGCGCATCGCCGGATAGACGACATTCTCCTCTTCGACCGCATGTTTGGCGAGCGCGTGCTGGAGCTGGACGAGCAGCGCCTTTCGCTTTTTGACGTCGCTTTCGTCAGTCGCCTCGAGTGCGTCGAACAGCGTCATCGTCAAACGGTGTTCGGCCTTGAGGCCCTCGTCCCACTGTCCCTTGAGCGCGGTGAGGCTCTGCACCGCGGCCTTGCGGCCGAGATTGGCGACGAGACCGACGGCAAATCCCGCCGCGGCCGCACCGAGCAGGAATACCGGGTTGCCCAGCGGCTGGCGCGCGTTGGCGAAAATGTTGAGGGACATGGGAAGGCTCCTTCGAAAGGTCAGGGATGATCGAGGCGGGTCTCGACGCGGATGAGCGATACCGCCGTGCGTCGGGGCTGAACGAGCATGAAGTGGGCCGCGACTGCGATGTCCTCGGCGCGAAGCATCTGATGCTTGCCGATCAGTTCCTTCTGCTTCTCGGGCGGGAATTCGGGATATTGGAAGTCGGCACCGGTAAACCCGGGCTCGATCAGTCCGACCTTGATATCCTGCTCCGCCAGCTCCTTGCGGAACGACTGGACGAAGCCCTGTATGCCGCTTTTCGCCGCGACGTAGATCGAGCTGCCCGGACCGCGCGACACCGCGGTCATCGATCCGATCATAATGATGTCGCTGCCCGCCGACATGCAGCGCGCCGCTTCCTGGGCGCAGACGAGATAGGCGGTGAAGTCGGTCTCGAGCTGGTAGCGCGCCTCACTCTCGCCTGCGTCGGCAAGCGCCGCCGCCGGGACGGCGGCGTTGATCACCGCGATGTCGATTTCGCCGAGAAAGTCTCGCGCTGCCTCGAAAAACCGGTCGACATCTTCCGCCATTGAAAGATCGACGTTGATCCCGCCGCCTTCGCCCACTTCGCGGATGCGCTGCAGCGCATCCTCCAGATGTTCGGGGGTACGGCCGCAGACGAACACTTTGACGCCGTAACTTGCCAAGAGGACCGCGATCGCGCGGCCGATCCCGGTCGTGCCCCCGGTTATGATCGCCCGCCGGCCCTTGATGTCGGGGGCCTCGGTGTGCGCGTCTGCTTCATCGATCATGGCTTTTCCTCGAAGGTCGCGGAGGCGGGATCGGCTCTCGTTCGCGCTGTCGGCGCGGCGACAATCCAGTAGGGATTGTCATCGTCGGCCTTGAGCAGGCTGCAGAGCGGCGTGCCGTCGATGAACAGCCGTGCCGAGCGGCCTGCCGCTTCGCCGGCGGCGATATCAAGCGCGCTTGCGGGGCTCGCCGCCTCGAAGAGGAGGCGCTTCTCGAGGCCGATATGATCCTCGTCATAGTGCAGCATGAGCGTCGGCTTGCGTGTGGGCGCCGGGCCGTTCGATGTTACTGCCGCGACTTGGCCGGTGACGGGAGCGTTCATCGTCAGCCCCTCAGTAAGCCGGCGGATCGCTGCTCGGGAAGGATTCGTCGGCGGCCTGGTCGACGCGGTCCCACTCACGCCTTACCTCGTCGCGCATGCCGTCCGGTCCCGCCGAGCGGGTCTGATCGAAATTTTCGGGATGCGTCTCGCCATCGGCGAAGGCCGCCGAATGGCCGTCGTCCTTCGCATCGGCCGGCGCCTGCTTGCGCGTGAACCAGAAGAGCGCCCCGAGGACGCCGATACCGAGAATTTTTCCGAACCCCGACGAGCGGCGGGGCGCCGTCATTGCGTGTGCCATGTCTGTCTCCAGCTTGAGAGAAAATCCGGGAGGCTGAAAGGGCAACGGGGGGGCGGCCTCAAAGTTGCCGCGGCGCCGCACCGATTAACAAATGTTGCGCTGATTGTACCGGGCGTGCGTGGCGGACGCCTCAGTTCCAGCTGAGAAGGAGGCTGCCATTCGCCGGAACGAGGAAATCGAGGCGGTCGCCGCTTTTCCCGTCGGGCCGGATCGCATCGCCGTCCGCCGCGGCGACGCGTATCGCGGGAAGCTCGCCCCGGCTCTTCCGGACGAAGCTGAGCCGGGCCGTGCAGCCTTCACCGCCGTCGAGGCGAAGCGAGAGCCGCGCTGGCGCCATGCGCTCGAGGGCACGGACGAAATGATCGCAATAAAGGTCGAACGGCGCGCCGTCGACGCGGTGAAAGGCGCGGGTCGCGAAGATGAATGCGGCCCCGGCGCCGTATATTTCCTGCCCCACCTGGCCCGCGGGCTGACCGTCGGCATAAAGATCCTCGACCGGGAAGGAGAGGGTGGGGTCGATGCGCCCGTTACCGGGGCGCTGTTCGTCCGAGACGGCCTCGGCGGGCAGGGCGTCGGGATAATAAAACCAGGCCCGATCGAGCGCATAGCGGCAATATTCCGAAATCAGCATGCGGGCCGCGGGCTCGAGATCGGGTCCGCTGTCGGCAAGATAATGTTCGAAAGCGGCGAAGCTGTCGAAACATTCGTAGATCGCCATATAGGGTGCGTCCTGCAGACAGGTCGCGCCCAGAAAGTTGCGGTGATGGACGGCGAGGCCGATCTCGCTTTCCCAGATCTCGGTGTGATGAAAGAAGCTCGCGAGATAGACATAGCTCTGCTCGCGGTAGACGTCGCGGCCGGTGACCCGCCACAGGCGCATGCAGGCGGCCGCCCCCCAGGCGGTGAGGTTGGCCTGATAATTGATGTCGAAACCCAGACCGACCGCAGTGTCGATCGCGGCGCATGCCTCGTCGAGATACAGCTTCTCGTCGGTGAGCTCGAAAGCCTCGAGCATCACCCAGGCATAGATGCCGCCGACATCGGTCTGGCCGCGCCCGTCGGCTCCGGCGGTTTCGGTGATGACCGAGAAGTCGGCGATCTTGTACTGGATCGGCCATTTGTAGGCGAAATGCCGCGCTGCGCGGATCGCATAAGGAAGCGATTTCAGAAACAGCCGCCGCGCCTTCGGGTCGCCATCGAGCGCCAGTTTTCCGAGGTTCAGCAGCGGGTGGTAGAGATACCAGCTGTCGACGGCGTCGGCATCCTTGTCGTCACCGACATTGGGCAGATAGCGGCGCAGCGTCTCGAGCTTCGGATCGTAAAATTTGCCGAGGCCGGCCTTGAACTCTTCCTCGAGGGGATGAACCTCGCCGCGCCATTTCCCCCAGTCGTGCAGCGCCTGCACGATCGACATCTGGACCATGGCGTCCGGATATTCGGCATCCGTATAGGGGTGGATGTACCGATGACCATAATGGCGCACGGTCGCCTCCGGCGCGGCGCCGAGATGCCGCGCCGTCCGCGCGGCCCTCTGCCGCCAGTCGCGATATTCGGTCGGCGGCAGAGACAGCGAACGATAGACGGCGCCCAGCATCTGGAGAAATCGCCGCGCGCTGTCGCGCTCGTCGGCCGGAGAGCCGTCGCGGACGACGAGCCTCGCATCGCTCAGCGTATAAGTGATCCCGGGCGCCAGCGGCGCGCCTTCGTCGGCAGTGTGGAGTGTCTGGCCGGGAAGGCGGAAGCCCAGCCCCGGCCAGATGCCTCCCACCGCGGCATCCGGATTGGTGCCAGTCGCCTGGAAATAGGGATTGAGCGCGGTGAAATCCTGGAAATAGAAAAAGGTACCAAAGGCGGGGTCGGTAAGTTCGCCATAGAGGAGCCCGGCGTTGAGACCGCGTTGCACCGCCTCGACGGTGCCGCGGGTCCCCATCGGATCGTCCTGGGCGTCGAACGGAAAGAAATCGCGCGCTCCCGGCGGAAGGAGCAGCGGCGCCGAGGGGCGGAGTGTCGAGACAAGGCGGAGGCAGGGGAGCGGCCCGGGTCGCGCCTCGAGCGCGACCTCATGCGCGCCGATCGCACTTTCGACATGCACGCGGGCGAGCTCGCCGCCCGCGCGCTTGACGCGGCGGACCTTCGCTGCGCCGGGCCACGAGGCCGCGCGCAGGGCGACGCCGCCGCTGTCGGCGCGCCGGACGAACAGCCAGAGCGCTTCGCCGCCCGCAGCAAGTTCGACGGAGAGGTCGTCGATTTTCTGCGAGACGATCGGAGTAGCGGCCGCGAGCTCACCGCGAACGCGAACGAGATCGGGCGTCAGCGGCGTGTCGCGGCGCGTCTCCACGCGCTGGTCAGTCACCGAAACAGGCCTTGGGAACATGGGTGATCCGACAGGCAAGATCGGCTTCCCCCGACGCGACGACATAATGATCGCCGCCGTCGGCGATGCCCGTCGTGAAGACGACATCGCGTATATAGAGCTTGTCTTCGAGCGGACGCGTAAGCTCGGGGTTCGCCTCGAGGAGCGGCCGGTGATCGGTGCGGAGGACGACCGAGGGATCGTCGAGATCGAGGAGCGACCAGTAGGTGCGGTAAATGCCGACGATCTCTTTCGGCTCGACCCCATGCCAGAGCGTGAGCCATCCCGCGTCAGTACGGATCGGCGGGGTGCCGCCGCCGATGCGCGCGGTCGCCACCGTGTCGGCATGCGGACGGATGCCGGGGGCCTCATGAGGCTTCCAGTGCAGCGCATCGGGCGAGGTCGCCAGGTTGATCGAGGGGCCCGCGCGCCACTTCGATCCCGGCGGATAGGCGAAGTAAAGATCGCCTAGCGGCCGCGTCTGCGCCCAGTAGCGGCCGTCGATCAGGCCCTCGAAGATCAGCATGTCCTTGTTCTGATGATCGAGAACGATCCCCTCGAAGACCCAGTCGAGGCCGTTCGCCGAACTGTAGAGCGTTGTCGAGTGGCGCTCGGGGCTCACCGAACAGGTAGTCATGAGCCAGCGCGTTCCGACCCGGCTGATGCGCGCGTCCTCGACGCCATAGCATTGAAAATCCGCGCCCGGATCGACCGCCTTGTCGTAATGGACGGCGACGATCTCGAGCCCGTCGGGCGAGAGCTCGACGGGAAGCAGCCACGAAAGCGAGGTTAGTGCCATGACCCGCCAGCTACCGCCGTGCACCATGAACTTTCTGGGATCCGACGTATCGCAAAGCTCGAGCGGCCAGCTATCGACCTTGTAGCGCCCAGCCTCCCACCGGATCGAATGGACATGACCATCCTCGATCGGGGCCCGGAGCGCCTCGGCGACGCGCACCATCATCAGGAGATTGCCCGAGGCGAGGCGCAGCAGGCCCGGATTGAAGGCACCGAGCATATAGGTCTCGCGGCCGAGCTGACCCGCAAGCGGCGAGCGCGACAGATCGACATCGTCGGGGCCGAAGACCAGCCGATCGGTCGCGAATCGCATGAGTACCGCTCCTTCGCCCAGGCCGGTCAGCGTGCCGGCTTGGAAGCCGGTTTCGCCGCCGGAGCGGATACCGCCTTGCGCGATGCCGATGTCTCGGCCGCCTCCTTCGTTCCGCCTTTTGCGTCGAGGTCGACGCCGGCTTCACGCGGCCAGTGCCGAAGCGCCACGCAGGCATCGAGGAAGGCGGTGACATCGCCAGGTTTGGCCAGCGCGATGCAGGCCTCGTCGAGCTTGTCGGCGAGGCCGGCGGCCGCGAAGAGAGGCGAGGCTTCGGCGCCATGGCCGATAAATTTGCAATGCGCGAAGGCGTCGCTGACGAAGTCCTTCGCCGCCGCATCGCCTGCCAGCAGCGCCGCCCCATCGTCGCTCGGGAGAAGCGCGACCGCGTCGAACAGGACGGACGGCCCGCCGTCGATCTTGTGCCGGCCCGCGACGCTCGTGCCGTCCGAGAGCGTAATCCCGCCAATCTTCGGTGCAACGAGTTCCCAGACAGCGCCGGCGGCGTCGACCGCCTTGGTCAGCGCCTTGAAGAGCCGCGCATCCGCGCCGTCGGTCGCGAGGATTCCGAGCTTGCGTCCCGCGAAGCTCGTCGGGCCGTTGAGCAGGATACTGAGCGGCCGCGAAGGGGGAAGGTCGGCGAGGGGCATTTTTGCGGCCTGGGCGGGCGCCGGAGGCGGCAGCCCCAGGCCATCGGCCACCGTGGCTGCGAGGCCGCGGTCGATATGGAGGAGATGCGATACGGTGCGGGCGCGAATGTCGGGGCGTTCGACCTTGGACAGCTCGAAAACAAGCGCGTCGCCGATATGCTTCTGCTCGATCGGGGTCTGGCTCACGAAGAATTGCCGCGCCTGGCTATAGTGGTCGGCGAAGCTCTCGGGGCGGATGCGGCGCTTGGCGCCTTCGGCCTCTTCGGCGAAGCTCGCAAAGCCGCGCGCGGGATCCTCGCGCGGGCCGCCGTCGGTCGGTCCCCAGCTGTTCGGCTCGTAATTGGCGCGGCCGACGGGGTTTCGCATCGCCATATGACCGTCCTGCTGGAAATGCGCCATCGGGCATTTCGGCGCATTGATCGGGATATGAGTGAAGTTCGGGCCGCCGAGCCTTTTGATCTGCGTGTCGAGATAGGAGAAATTGCGGCCCTGCAGCAGCGGATCGTTCGAGAAATCGATGCCGGGGACGATATTCTGCGTGCAGAAGGCGACCTGCTCGGTCTCGGCGAAGAAATTGTCGACGACGCGGTCGAGAACGAGGCGGCCGACGGTGCGGATCGGCACCTGCTCCTCGGGGATGAGTTTGGTCGCATCGAGCACGTCGAATTCGAACTTGTCCGCGAAGGCGTCGTCGAACAGCTGAACGCCGAGTTCCCATTCGGGAAAATCGCCGCTGTTGATCGCATCCCAGAGGTCGCGGCGATGGAAATCGGGGTCGGCGCCGTTGATCTTGACCGCCTCGTTCCACACCACCGACTGGAGGCCCTGCTTGGGCTTCCAGTGGAATTTGACGAAGGTCGATTTGCCCTTGGCGTCGACGAGGCGGAAGGTGTGGACGCCGAAGCCTTCCATCGTGCGGAAGGAGCGGGGGATCGCGCGGTCAGACATCACCCACATGATCATATGGAAGCTCTCGGGCATCAGGCTCACGAAATCCCAGAAATTGTCGTGGGCCGATTGCGCCTGCGGGAAGGCTCGGTCGGGCTCGGGCTTCACCGAATGGACGAGGTCGGGGAATTTCATCGCATCCTGGATGAAGAAGACGGGGATATTGTTGCCGACAAGATCCCAATTGCCTTCCTTGGTGTAGAGCTTCACCGCGAAACCGCGCACGTCGCGTGCGAGGTCGAACGAGCCTTTCGAACCCGCGACGGTCGAGAAGCGCACGAAGGCGGGCGTGCGCTCGCCGACGCGCTGGAAGATGTCGGCGCGGCTGACGTCGGCGAGGCTGTCGGTAAGCTCGAAATAGCCGTGCGCGCCATAGCCGCGCGCATGAACGACGCGCTCGGGGATACGCTCATGGTCGAAATGGAAGATTTTCTCGCGGAAATGAAAATCCTCGAGCAGCGTCGGGCCGCGCGCGCCCTGCTTGAGGCTGTTCTGGTCGTCGGCGACCGGCACGCCATGCTGGGTGGTGAGCGGCGCATGGCCGGCGCCCGCCTGATGCGCCTCGCCGCCGGTGCCACGATCCTCGCCATAGCTCTGCATGATCGGCGCATCGGCGGGAAAGAGCGGTGCCTTGCGCGGGGACTCTCCGCCTATGTCCTTTCCCGCAATCGCAGCGGCGCTCTGGCCGCGGCCGGGCTTCGGCTTGGCGGCGCCCGGACGGGCGGGTGCGGGGGAGGGGGGGGATTTGGCCATGGCGGATCTCGCTTTTATTGAAGGGCGCAGCAGTTGGGCGGAACGCGGTCCGCGGGCGTGCATGCACGCCCTCCGGACCCGGCGATGGAACGAGTTTGCGCTTTGAAAGTTGCTGCACCGGGCATGCGATTAACCTCGATCATGACGATTCCGCTTCCCTTGTGAGGGGTTGCCGGGCTTTCGGAATTTTCGCAGTCGAGCAGGCCCGCTCATGCATTTCGGACGAAACAGGGAACGTCAGTCATGTTAACCGATCGCTTCTTGAGAGACCGTCGCGGGGTAAGCCTCGAGGCCGGCGAGCGCGCGCGCCTCGAAGCCGCCATCAGCACCACTTCGACCGTCGAGGCCCGCAAGATCATCGCGCGCGCCGGCGAATGGCTCGACCAGAGCACGCTCCTCGTCGAGGGCATCATGTCGCGCTATCTCGACGACCGGGACGGTCTTCGCCAGCTTGTCGCGATCCACCTGCCGGGCGACTTTGTCGACCTCCACGCCTACCCGCTGAAACACCTCGACCATGATGTCGGTACGATGACTCCGGCTACGATCGCGATCGTCCCGCATGTCGAGCTCGACGCGATCACCGAGGAAATGCCCGAGCTGACGCGCAAGCTCTGGTTCGCAACCTTGCTCGATGCCGCAATCCACCGCGCCTGGCTCTTCCGGCTCGGCCGCCTCGATGCCATAGGGCGCGTCGCGCATTTCTTCTGCGAGACCAATGTGCGTCTCCAGTCGGCGGGGCTGAGCGACGGGCGTCAGTTCACGCTCGGACTGACGCAGGCCGATGTCGCCGAGATCTGCGGCCTGACGACCGTGCATGTGAACCGGGTCGTGCGCCATCTTCGCGAGGAAGGGCTTTGTACGTTCCGCAACGGCAAGGTCGAGATTCTCGATGCCGCGAAGCTGGCGCGGCGCGGCCAGTTCGATCCCGCCTATCTCTATATCGACGATCCCGCATCTCCGCCGCTCCCAGACCAGAGGCCCCGCCGATGACCTATGATTTGTCTTCCCCGCAGCCGCCCGAGACGGAAGCGGGGATCGCCACCGCCGAAGATGGCGTTGTCCTGCTCGATGGCCCCGACGGTGTCGCGGTGACGATGACCCCGGCGGCGGCGCGCAGTACCGGCGAAAGCCTTATCGAGGCGGCGAGGCGTGCGGAAGAACAGCTCGCCGCTAGGCGGTCATGAAGGGACGCCTGATCGCTCCCGTACGGGGGCGACGGGGCCGTCGCCCATCTGGCGCCAAGGAGCCGACGCACAGCGCGCGGCGCCGATAAACGCATTGATCGATGTTGTATCGCTGCCGTCCGGGGGAACGCGGTGATACGGCGGCGGGTTCTGCCCGGGAGCGGCGCCAGCGGGTGCCGCCCACCGAGGAGAAGCCGCACGTGGAAGAGGCCGCCGGACTGATTGCGCCTGCCGCGACGATGATCGCGGCGATGATGACGGCAGCCAATCTCGGCGCGCGCGTGACCGGCTCGGGCTTCGTCGTGTTCACTTTGGGCTCGCTCGCCTGGTCGGTCGTCGGGTTCACATCGGGCCAGACCAATCTTCTTGCGACGAACCTGTTCCTGACGCTCGTCAATCTCGTCGGAATATGGCGCTGGCTCGGCCGCCAGCGCGGCTATGAGGATGGCGCGCGGCGTGCCGCGAAGCGAAGCCGGATCGCGGCCTCGCCCTCGCTCTTCGCCGCGAGTGCGCTAGGCGGTCTTCCGGTGAGCGATATCCGCGGCGAAGTTGTCGGCCAGGCGGTCGATGCGATGATCGAATGCGAAAGCGGATGCCTCTCTTATGTCGTCGTCGCGAGCGGCGGGCTCGGCGGCATCGACGAGACGCTGCGCGCGGTACCGGCGACGATGCTCGACTGTCATGCCGACGGGCTCGTGCTGCTGATAAGCGCGGCGGAATTTGAGGCGCGCGACGCGCTGGACGGCGAAGCTTGGCCGGCGCGTCCGCCTCGCGATCAAGGGGCCATGGGTGATGTGTCAGGGGAGGGCGGCGAGGCCTCGGTGGCGGCGGGCGGGCGGCCGCGGGGCGCTCGCGCGCCAGCGGATTATGGCGGGGCTCCAAGATGAGCATCCTCATCCGTGCAGCTCATGCTTCCCGCCATTTGTTCCACGACAACGGCGCCTGTCCCGCCGCGCGCACGCTGCGGCGATTTTTTCCTCCAACCCCCGGAACAATCGCGGCGGACAGGCGTCACTCGACCATCGCCCCGGCGCGCCGGGGCCGCTTCCCCCGACCGGCGCCGGCCCCGCCGACGCTCCCCAGATGACGCCCGGCCTCTGTCCGGGCGGGAGATGATCCATGTCCAGATCCAAGAATGACCTTCCCGATCCGCTGATTCTCGCCGCCGCTGGCGCGGGCATCGCCGTGCTCGCAACCGGCGCGGCGCTCTTGCAGCGCCGTCGGCACCGCGAGAGCCGAGGGCAAGAAGAAACAATCGCGACCGATGCGCCGCATTGGACGCTCGACAAAGCCTCCTCCCGCGCATTGTTCGGCAAGTCGGTGCTGATCAATCGCCCCCGCGCCGAGCTCTATGCGGCATGGATGCCCGAACGCTTTCCCGAGTTCATGGAGAATGTAGTCGCGGTCGACGACCTTGGCGACGATGTCTCGCAGTGGACGATCAGGGCGCCCGCCGGGCGCGAGGTGACACTGGTCAACCGCATCACCGAGCGCGTCGAGGACACATCGATCTATTGGCAAAGCACGCCGGTCTCCGACATCGCGAACAGCGGCGAGGTACGCTTCATCGACGCGCCGGCGGGGCGAGGCACCTATGTCAGCCTGATCCTCGCCTATGACCCGCCCGCCGGGAAGGTCGGGCGCTTCGCCGCCAAGCTCCTTCAGCGCGAGCCCGAAGTGCAGGCGCGGCGCGACCTTCACCGTTTCAAGCAGCTCATGGAAACCGGCGAAGTGACGACCAATGCCTCGCCCTCCGCGCGAGGCGCCGAGAGCCCTACCGAGCCGCACATCTGAACGCCGAACCGCAGCACAATCACATCAAGGAGAAGGCCATGCGCGCCGTTACCTGGCAGGGACGCCACAAGATCAGTGTCGAAACCGTTCCCGATCCCGAAATCGTCAACCCGCGCGATGCGATCATTCGCGTGACCTCGACCGCGATCTGCGGCTCGGACCTTCATCTTTACGACGGCTATATTCCGGGCATGCGCGCGGGCGATATCGTCGGGCACGAATTCATGGGTGAAGTGGTCGAGACCGGCGCCGCCTCGACGCTGCAGCGGGGACAGCGCGTCGTCGTGCCTTTCACGATCAGCTGCGGCCAATGTTTCTTCTGCGAGAAGCAGCAATATAGCGCCTGCGATAACAGCAACCCGTCCGAGACGCGCGATGCATCCGAGCTGATGACGGGTCATGCGATGGGCGGGGCGTTCGGCTATGCGCATCTCACCGGCGGCTATGCCGGCGGGCAGGCCGAATATGTCCGCATTCCCTATTCGGATGTCGGGCCGGTCGTCATTCCCGACGATCTTGCCGACGACGACGTGCTCTTCCTGTCGGACATCTTGCCGACGGGCTGGCAGGCGGCGGTCAACGCCGACATCGAGCCCGGCGACACCGTCGCGGTCTGGGGCTGCGGCCCCGTCGGCCTGTTCACGATCCAGTCGGCGCTGCTGCTCGGCGCGGGGCGCGTGATCGCGATCGATCATTTTCCGACGCGCCTCGCGCTCGCGAAGAAATATGGTGCAGAGATCCTCGACTATACGAAGGTCGATGTCCGCGAGGCGCTCGCCGAAATGACCGGCGGCATCGGGCCCGACGCCTGCATCGACTGCGTCGGCATGGAGAGCCACGGGTTCACGGTCGACAACATCCTCGACCAGGTGAAGGTCAAACTGCTCTCGTCCACCGAGCGCATCCACGCCTTGCGCCAGGCGATCCTTGCGTGCCGCAAGGGCGGCCGACTTTCGATTCCCGGCGTTTACGGCGGTTTCGCCGACAAATTCCCGCTCGGTCAGCTCATGGAGAAGGGCCTCACCGTCAAGAGCGGACAGACGCATGTCCAGCGCTATTCGGGCGATCTGCTGGAGATGATCCAGGCCGGCAAGTTCGATACCGTCTCGCTCATCTCGCATCACGCATCGCTCGAGGACGCCGCCGACATGTACCGGCACTGGCACGACGAGCAGAACCTCTACACGAAGATCGTCCTCAAGCCCGGCCTCGCAAAAGGGGCCGTCTCGGCACGGCAGGAGATGGAACATGCCTGATCGCAAACTCGCTATCGTCACCGGCGCCTCGAGCGGTATCGGCCGAGAGATCGCCATACTCGCCGCGAAGGATGGTTATGACCTCATCGTCGCGGCCGACGAGCCGCTCGTCGATGCTGCCGCGGGCCTCCTTGCCAAGGGCGTCGAGGTCGAGGCAGTCGAAGCCGACCTCGCGACTGCTGCCGGGGTCGAACGTCTTCTCGCCGCCGCGGGCGGCAGGCCGATCGACATTCTCGTCGCCAACGCGGGCCACGGCCTCGGACATGGTTTTCTCGACCAGCCGGTCGACGAGTGGCGTCACGTCATCGACACCAATATCACCGGCACGCTGTTGCTGCTCCAGCCGGTCCTGAAGGCGATGGTCGCGCGCGGCGAAGGCAAGGTGCTGATCACCGGCTCGATCGCCGGTCATCTCGCCGGCTCTTTCCAGGCGGTGTACAACGGCACCAAGGCCTTCGTCGACAGTTTCGCCGCGGCGATCGGCAACGAATTGAAGGACAGCGGCGTCACCATCACCTGTCTCAAACCCGGCGCGACCGAGACGCGCTTTTTCGAGCGGGCCGGCATGCTCGACACCAAGGTCGGGCAATCGGAAAAAGACGATCCCGCCGATGTGGCGAAAACCGGATGGGACGCGCTCCTCGCAGGAGAGCATGCGGTCGTTCACGGGCTCAAGAACAAGGCGCAGGTCCTGGCCTCGGGCGTTCTCAGCGAAGCGGCGACAGCCGAGATGCACCGGAAACTGGCCGAGCCGGGGTCGGGGAAGCAAGACTGATCTGGCCGATCCGGCCCCATTTGTTGAAGAGGAGACGATCATGAACAATCGCAATGACAGCAGGGGTGGAGCCTCCGCCAGCGATGGCTCGCTGCCGCAAGAACCTGTGGAACGCCGCGAGAATGTCGGGACGACGACGCCCGAGCGCTATCCCGCCGGCGAGCGCGAGGCCGGCGACGTATCGGGGGCCGCCAACCGCGGCCATCGGCGCAGCACCGGCAGCGGCCCGGTCAGCGGAAGCGGCGCGGGTGCCGGCGGCAAAGGCAATGCGGAGGATTATGACAGCGATCCGCAAGGCGGCGGCGGGCGCGCTGCCGAACCCGATACGCCCCCGCCCGGCAAGGGAGCGGACGCGCCGGTTGGCGGGAGCCGTTAGGCCCTCGCGGTGGTCGGGCGGCGCGGCGCAATCGCTCTGGCAGCGCCGTACCCGGCCGTTCACTCGATCCGGTAGTCGATCGGCTTGAAGCTGCCGCCGCAGCTGTCGTAGGCCGAGCAGGCGGTGAGCCCGACGATCAGGTCGTCGAGCGCGCGAAGCCGTATGAAGTCACCGGCCTTCGTCGTCGGCGGAAGGACGCGGATCTTGCCGTCGCTGCCGACCGGCACATTCATGAACAGGTTGAACGCGACGGGAATGGCGTCGGCAGCAATCCCATATGGCTCGAGCGCTTCGGCCAGATTGCCGAAGCAGCCGCGATGAACGGGCTTGTCGGCGTAGAAATGACGAAAGGTAGCCTCGCTGCACGGCGTCAGCAGAAAATCATGCACCCCGCAGCTATCCTCGACGATCTCGAGCAGCGCGTTTGACCGGTTCGACCACAAGCGGTTGCCGGTCGTCAGCCGGATCGTCTCTTCATAGTCGAACGTCCGCCCGTTCGAGATCGCTTCGCGGGGATCCGCCGCACGAAACGCAAGAAGGTCGCCGACCTGGCCGCCCTCGGGGTCGGTCACGCAGAGAATCTTGTCCTTGGGAAGCGTGAAGGCGACGCCGCTGCGGGGCGCGATCCGGTCGGTCATGAATGCTCCTGAACTGAGAAGGTGCGGCGGGAATGAACTAAGATGTCATGAAGCGGTTGCCGGGAGGAGGACGAAATGCGGCGAGCGAAAGCCGCCGCGCTAATCGCGCGGCGGCTTTGAAACGCCGGTTCCGAGCCTCTGTCAGGGGGCCAGCTTGCCGAGTTCGGCTCGGTGCGCTTTCACCACCGGCACAATCTCTGCTGCCGCCTGCTTGAGCTGGACTGCCTCGCCTGAGGCGGCATAGCGCTGATGAAGCGCCAGCGCCGCACCATGCGCGGTTTTCTGGTGATCGAGGTAGATTTTGTCGATCCCTGCGGCATCGGCGGCCTTGATGTCGGCAAGCATCTCCTCTTGGTCAGGTGCGAGCTTGGGTGCCGGCGCCTCGACCCCGGCGCTCGCGGCGGCCGCCTTCACTTTCGCGGTCGATTTGCCGTGGTTGTCGATCATCATCTCGGCAAAGGCCCTGACCTTTGCATCTTTCGATTTGGCGAGCAGGGCTTTCGACGATTCGATCTCCCAGAGGTCGCCGGCGCCCGCCTGGGCAACATAGTCTGCGGTGCTAACGGCTGCCGCCGGCGTTGCGGCGGCCGGAGCGGGCTCCGGCGCCATGGCGGCGGTGTCGGCAGACGCGGCGGCTTGCTCCTCGTCGCGCGTATCGGGTCCGCCGCATCCCGCGACAATCGCGGCAATCGCCGCGGCTCCAATCCAAGTCTTCATCTTATCTCTCCTCAAACCATTTTGTGCGCGTCGGCTGGGCGGCGCTTTTCCGCATGCAAGACCGGGCCGCAGCGCGCGCGGCCCGGTCTTTCACCCGGAAAGCGGGGGCGGAGGTCAGCTGCGCTGTTTGCCCTGGTCCTTGCTTCCGGACTGCTTGTCGGCTCCCGACCGGCTCTTGCCGCCGTCCTGCTGCTGCTGGCTGCCCTTGCCGGACGAGCTGCCCTGCTGCTTGCCGTCTTTCTTGTCATTCTGTGCCATGACGTATCCTTTCCATGCGGCCCGAGGCGGGCCAATACGGAAACCCCGCGCCTGTCCGGCTTGTTGCGTGAAAGAGGAGCTGGGTTGATCGAAGTTATACGCTTTTGGCGTGCGGCAGCGGTCCGGGGCGCCGTGCGTGTTCCGGCCGCCTTTCGCGACGGCGCGGCCCGTGGCGGCGGGGCGGGGCGGGCAGGCGCGTTCGGGGCTTCGCCGGACTCATCATGCGTGCGGGAGGGCGGCGGCGCGGCGCCGGTGCGGCCAAAAAGGGCCCGGCGCGCGGCGCGGCCCGCGGTCGCCTGACGCACCTTCAACCAAGGCAGGCGACGATCGTCTCGATCACCGCGATCGTTTCCCTGGGGTCGCGCACGCGCACCGTGTCGAGTCCTAGCAACTTCGCCGGATAGTCGTTGCCGCCCGGAAAGATCGCGTCGCCGATGAAGATCATGTCGCCGAGCGCGATTCCGCTCTCGGCGCTCAGCTTCTTGAGTCCATAGCCCTTGTCGACGCCCTCGCGCGTGACGTCGATCGAAGTCGCGCCGCCCATGTTGATCGACAGGCCCGGGAGCCGCTCGCCGAGATCCGCCTGGATGATCCGCCGCTTCGCGAAGTCGGGATCCCAGACTTCCTTGGCGGCGATCGGCGCCTGCTGGCCGAGCGCCGAGAAAGTGATCTGGCTGCCGCGGTCCTCGATGCGGTCGCCCCAGACTTCCTCGGGAACGAACCCCGTCGCCTCGAGCGACGCGTCGAAGGCGGCGAGGATGCGCGCCTTTTCCTCGTCGCTGAACAGCTCGGCATAAAGCGGCGTCCAGGCGCCGCCGCGGTGGACGAAAAGCTTCGTGCCCGTCGTCGGCATCAGCCAGAGCCGGCCCCGATCGGCGTTTGCCGGAAGTCGGCTCGCGACCTGCTTGTCGAACTGCGGCCAGTCGCCTCCCGAAATCACCGCGACCTCGGCGACGCCCAGGAGCTTCGCGATCGCCGCGCCCATTTCGGGGGCGAGCGGCTGCTTGCTTTCCGCCAGGGTTCCATCGAGATCGAAGGCGACGAGTTTCTTCATGATTGTCTCCTCTGTTCGCTGTCGCCGGCGCGCGGCCGGCAAAGCCTCACAATCGCCCGACGCCGGACTAGGTTCCTGCCGGATTTTCCTCGGTCCTCGCTCGAGCGGGCAGCCGCGCCGGCATGGCGGGCAGCGCTCGTCGGCATGGAGGGACCGCGGCGGCGGCGTCAGATCGCTTGCCGGAAGCCCCGCACGGCCAAGGCAACGAGTTCGGCTTTGGAGGCGTTAGCGTCTCGATGACGAGGAAGACCATTCGATGACCCCGCGCTGGCCTTCGGTGCTCTGGGTGGTTCGCCACGGCCAAAGCGCGGGCAATGTCGCGCGCGATGCCGCCGACGCGGCGGGTGACCTGCGCATTGCGCTCGACCACCGCGATGTCGATGTGCCCCTCTCCGCGCTGGGCGAGCAACAGGCACAGGCGCTCGGCGCCTGGTTCGCAGCGGGCGAAGAAGACGGCCGCCCCGAGATCATGCTCGCCTCGCCCTATGTCCGGGCGGTGCAGACCGCCGAAATCTTTCGCGGCGCAGGAGGCTGCGCGGCCGACGAGAAAATCTGCATCGACGAGCGGCTGCGCGAGAAGGAGTTCGGCATCCTCGACGGCCTCACGCGCCGAGGCATCGAGGCGGCGCATCCCGATCAGGCCGAATTCCGGCTGGCGCTTGGCAAATTCTATCACCGCCCGCCGGGCGGCGAGAGCTGGTGCGATGTGATCCTGCGCCTCCGCTCGCTCCTCGACACGGTCTCGCTCCATTATGGCGGGCGGCGCGTGATGATCGTCGCGCACCAGGTGGTCGTCCTTTGCCTGCGCACCATCATCGAAAATCTGGGAGAGGCCGAGATATTGGCAATCGATAGCGAAGGCGACGTCGCCAATTGCGCGATCACCGAATATCGCTTCGACGCTGACATGGGCCGCGACGGCAACCTCGTCCTGTCGCGCTACAATGTAACTGCGCCGATGGAGGGCGAGGTTGCGGTCACCCGCGAACCCGATGCGATGGTGGCCGCGCGTGGCTGAGGCAACCCCGCTCGACACCGCCTGGCTGAAGGCGCATCCGCTTCCCGATCATCATGACAATGTCGACAAGAACGGCCGCGGCCGCGTGCTCGTGATCGGCGGTTGCCGCCGGGTGCCAGGCGGCATGCTGCTCACCGCCGAGGCGGCGTTCCGCGCCGGGGCGGGCAAGGTGACGATCGCGACGATCGCCTCGGCGGCGATCCCGATCGGCATCGCCTTTCCGGCCTGCGCCGTCGTCGCGCTCCCCGAAACCGAAGCGGGCGAGATTGCGCCCGAGGCGGCCGAACTGCTGCTCGCCGAGGTGGCACTGCACGACGCCATCGTCTTTGGGCCCGCGATGATCGACGCCGACATCGTCCGGACCCTGCTCGAAGCCCTGCTGCCGGCGCTGCCCGAGGACATCTTCCTCCTCCTCGACGCCGTCGCGCTGCGCGCAGCGGCCGCACATTCGGATGCGATCCGGGCGCGCGCCGCGCACACAATCCTCACCCCGCACGAAGGCGAACTTGCCGCGATGCTCGATGTAGCGAAAGAGGAGGTCGCAAGCGACCCGCTCGCGTCGCTCGGCAAGGCGGCCGACCTCTTCGGCGCGGCGGTGATGGTCAAGGGCGCGACGAGCCATCTCATCGCCGAGGGGAGCTGCCTGGCTTATGCGGGCGGCGGGCTCGGCCTTGCCGTCAGCGGCTCGGGCGACGTGCTGGCGGGCCTCATCGCCGGCTCGGCGCGCAAGGCCTCTCGCCCCTGCAGGCGTCCGCCTGGGGCATCTGGCTGCACGGCGAAGCGGGGCGGCGGCTCGGCGAAACCATGGGGCCGCTCGGCTATCTTGCGCGCGAGCTGCTGCCGCTCGTCCCGGGGCTGATGCGCGGTGTCTGAGCTCGATCTCCTCGACCCCGATCTCCTGCTGCCGATCGCGGGGGCGGTCATCGCCGGCGCGATTATCGGCGGCGAGCGCGAATATCGCGCGAGCCCGGCGGGTCTGCGCACCCATATCCTCGTCGCGCTGTCCTGCTGTCTCCTCATGCTGTCGGCCGTTCACCAGATGGAATGGCTCACCGACACGCCGACCGAGGTCGTGCGCATCGATCCCGTGCGCATGGCGCATGGCGTGCTCACCGGCATCGGCTTCCTGTGCGGGGGCGTGATCTTTCGCGAGGGGCTCAATATCCGCGGGCTCACCACCGCTGCATCGCTCTGGATGACCGCGACACTCGGCATCCTGTTCGGGGTCGGCTTCTACGAACTCGCCATCTTCGGCGGCGTCGCGACCTTCCTCGTGCTCGCTGCCGTCACCTGGACCGAGCGCCACGCGCCGCAGCGGCGCATCGCGCATATCACGCTCGACTATCGGGCGGGAACGAGCATCGCCTCGGCCGAGGTCATCGCCCTGCTCGGCGAACATGGCCTCAAGGCGATCACCGTCGAACAGCGCCGCGCCGGCGGCGCGCCCGGTTTTACCGCCATCGCCGCAGGCTATGGCGAGGAATGTGCCGATGCGCTGGCGGCGGCGCTCAGCGAGGACGATCGCATCGCCGCCTTCGACATCAGGCCGCAGCAGGGATGAAGGGTGGGGCCGGAACGGGCGCGGGCATGTCCGCTGGCCGCGACCCTTCGGGCGAGCCCGCTTATGATGCGCTCGTCATCGGCGCGGGACCCGCAGGGCTCACCGCCGCTCTCTATCTGGCACGCTATCGCCGCCGCACCCTCGTGCTCCACGACGGGCGCTCGCGCGCACTCGGGGCGCCGATGGCCTGGAACGTGCCCGGCTTTCCCGACGGAATATCGGGAGCCGATCTCGTCGCGCGGCTCACCGATCAGGCCGGGCGATATGGCGCCGACATCGAAGTGGCTCGCGTCGATCACCTGTCTGCGAACGCGGGAGGTGCCCCCTTCGCGGCGCAGCTCGAAGACGGCCGCCGCCTGTCGGCGCGCGGGCTCATTCTCGCGACCGGCGTCATCACCAACGAGGCGGTGCTCGATAGCGGCGACCATGACGCCGCCGTCCGCAGCGGGGCGCTGCGCTACTGCCCGATCTGCGACGGATTTGAGCATCGCGGGCGCAAGATCGCCGTACTCGGGTCGGACCTTCATGGCGCCGCCGAGGCGATGTTCCTGAGGCAATATACCGACGATGTGACCCTCATCCCCAAGTGGCAGGTCGAGCTCACGCCCGCGCAGCGTGCCGAACTTCTGGCAAGCGACGTGCGGATCGAGGAGCGGCAGCTGCTTCGCCTCGCGCACCGGGACAGACGCATCGCGGTGCAGCTGGAGGGTGCAGAGGACGCGCTTCTCTTCGACACCCTCTATCCGGCGCTCGGGTCCGAACCGCGCAGCGAATTGCTGGCGGGGCTCGGTCTCCAGGGCGACGCCAATCGCTGCCTGCCCGCCGATGCCTTTGCCGAGCCCTTGATGCCCGGCGTCTATGGCGCCGGCGATGTTCTCGCCGGGCTCGACCAGATCAGCACCGCGACGGGCCATGGCGCGGCGGCTGCGACGCGGCTTCACAACTGGCTGCGCCGTGTCGAAGGGCATGTAATGGCGGACCAGCACTGAAGGACAAGGGGCAGGCTATCGCTTCGACGGATGCACGAAAGCTGCTCGGCCGGGCGCGTTCGGCCCACATAGTCGTTGGGCAAAACCTGCCTCGTTGAGCCTGGCGATGCAATAGGGGAGAGGGCGCTGCCCGTCGCAGCGCGTGCAGGATTGATTTCGATCATGATGATTTCGCGCCTTGGAGTCCCGAAATCTGCTAAGTAGAACTGGCTGAGTCCCACCCTCAACGGCGTCTGTTGCGGCTGTCTTGTTTTGCAGTTCGTCCTTTGCATGAGGCCTGCCGATCATTGGGTGCTGAGAGCAGGGTCGCGCTTGCTCCGGAACAGGAATGGAGCATGTCATGCGCCTTTTTCACCTTCTTTTTCATGGCGAGGATGCGCGCGAGCCGCGCCGCGTCGAATTTCGCGCGCCCGACGCCTATCAGGCGTTCCAGTTCGCGCTCAACGATCGCGGCAGTGCCGAGGTCGAACTATGGGACGGCGAGCAGCTTCTCGTACGCATGAGCAAGACCGAAGCCAATCTCTGGAAGCTGCACGGCCTCCCCCCATCCCAAGGCACCGCGGGGCCCTCTGCTCAGCCAGGCGCCGCCGCCGCCTGAACCGCGCTGAGCCGGTGACGCGCTCGCGAGGGACTTGTGACAAGTGGATAACGCCCGCTTGCCCGCCTCAGGCGGGCCGGCCGTCTTGCCCGGCGCAGAGGCCGAGGCAGGCATCGACGAGCGCGCTCATCAGCACGGGCTTCGAGAAGAAGAAGCTGCCATCGACCTGGCGGTCGGCGAGCGGCACATTGGCCGAGGCGTAGACGACGCCGCCGCCCGGATGAGCGGTGCGGTACGCTTCCGCGAGGCTCCATCCGTCGAGAGCGCCGGCAAGCCGGATATCGGTCACGAGGATATGCGGTCGCTCCTCGCCGATCAGGAGCAGCGCATCCTCGGCGCTTTCGACCTCGCGAACCGCGAACCCGGCCTCCTCGAGCGCCTCGACGATGTCGATGCGGACGAGCCATTCGTCTTCGGCGACGATGGCCGTGCAGAGAGGGGCGGGGGACGGGTTTGGCACGCTGATGACTTTCGCCCTGAAACATGGATCGAAGTTGAGAGGTCGCTCGGCGTCACGGCTGGGCGCATGGCAGTCTCGGCGGAACGCATCAACCACTCAAGGGTTTCTTTGCCATAGCGAATTCCCGTTTCGGGAACGCAGGGGCCATCGGAGGGGCAGGGACCATGACATATGCGTGAGACGCTGATCGAGGACGAAGCGGCGCAAGGGGGCTTAGCCGTTCGCGAAAGTGCCGCGCACCTCGCGGCGCTCGTCGAGGGCTCGGACGATGCGATCATCAGTAAAACGCTCGATGGAACCATCACCAGCTGGAATCCCGCGGCCGAACGCATGTTCGGTTTTCGTGCCGACGAGATCGTCGGCCGCTCGATCCTCACCCTCATCCCCGAGGAACGCCGCAGCGAAGAAACCGCGATCATCGAGCGTGTGCGCGCCGGCGAGCGCGTTCCGCCTTTCGAGACGGTCCGTCGGCGCAAGGACGGCAGCCTCGTCGACCTCTCGATCACCGTGTCGCCGGTGCGCCGCGCCGACGGCACGATCATCGGCGCTTCGAAGATCGCGCGCGACATCTCGGAACGAAAGGCGGTCGAGGCGCAGCTCGCCCGCCAGGCCGAGCGGCTGACCCAGCTCAATCGCGCCGCCCTCCTCGTCTCGCAGGATCTCGACCTCGAACGGATCGTCCAGGCGGTGACCGATATCGCGACCGAACTCAGCGGTGCGCGCTTCGGCGCCTTCTTTTACAATGTGCTCGGCGACGAGGGCGAAGGCTATCTGCTCTTCTCGCTTTCCGGTGCGCCGCGCGAGGCGTTCGAGCGCTTCGGCATGCCGCGCAATACCGCCGTCTTCGACCCTACGTTCCGCGGAGCGGGGACGATCCGGTCGGACGATATCCGCAAGGATCCGCGCTACGGCCTGAGCGCGCCGCACCACGGCATGCCCGACGGGCATCTGCCCGTCGTGAGCTATCTCGCGGTTCCCGTCATCTCGCGCTCGGGCGCGGTGCTCGGCGGTCTTTTCTTTGGCCATGACGAGCCCGCCATGTTCAATGCCGAGGTCGAGGAGCTTGTCGAGGCCGTGGCTGCGCAGGCGGCGGTGGCGATGGACAACGCCCATCTTCACGAGGCGGCGCGCGTCGAGATCGCGGCGCGCGTGAAGGCCGAAGAGGAGCTCCAGCTCACCCTCGCCGAAATGCGCCACCGGGTGAAGAACACGCTCGCGATGGTCCAGGCGATCGCCGCGCAGACGTTTCGCGAGACGCCGGCCGCCGAGCGCCAGTCGTTCGAGGCGCGCGTCCGCGCCCTCTCCGACGCGCACGACCTCCTCACCGAGCGCCACTGGGGCACCGTATCGGCCGGTGAAATGATCGAGCGCGCGCTGCACGCTTTCGACAAGATGAAGCCGGGCCGCATCAGCCTCGCGGGGCCGGACGCAGAGGTGCCGGCGTCGAGGGCGCTGCTCGCGGCGATGGCGCTGCACGAACTCGGGACCAATGCGGTCAAATATGGAGCGCTGTCGGGCGATGCCGGCACGGTCGCGGTCGAGTGGGACATGGTGAACGAGAGCGGCCGGGATCGGCTCCGCCTGCGCTGGAGCGAGCAGGGCGGTCCCCCCGTCGCGCCTCCCGCACGTACGGGTTTCGGCACGCGAATGCTCGAACGGGCGCTCCGCGGGCAGGGCGGCAGCGCCGCGATCGAATTCCGGCCCGAAGGTGTCTGCTGCACCCTTGAACTTCCCGCATGACCAGCATCTTGGGCGCGGCTGGAGCGCGCGAGGCTCGCGCGCTTCGTGGGTCGAGGATCGAAGGTGCGGGCCGAAGGTCGATGGTCGAAGGGAGCGGGTCGCGGGTGGGCGTCACAAACCTTGCTCGTGGCTGGCGAGTCGGGCGCGGCTCGGTTAAGGCATAGCCATGGCGGGAATCGGATCACGCATCGACGAGTCGGGAATGCTGCTGCGGGTGGCAGGCGGCTTCGCGCTTCGCCGCGACCTCGGCGGCCGCTGGCGGCTCGACCTTCGCCGCACCCCCGTCGACCATGTCGAGAAGCGCGTGCGCATCACGGGCACGCTCGTCGGCGACGATCTTGTCGAGGTCGACGGCGTCGCCCCGGAAGGCGCTACCGCGGCGGGTGGTGCTCTTCCGGACAGCGGCTCGCCGATCGAAGCATAGCCGCGCCGCCACTGGCCGGAGCTGCCTGGCAGGAGGATCGTAAAGCGGATGTCCGCAGGCGGTCCGGATGCCTCTCATTTTTGACGGTCTCGAGCCGCGGAACAAAGTGCCGCGGCGCCGGTTGAAGCTTGCATGACCCAGACCATCGCAACCCCCGCACCCGCCGCCGATCCGGCGCGTATCGTCGTCCTTCTCTGTGCGCTGGGGCAGATCGGAGCTGTTCTCTTGCCGGCGATGGGGATCGGCACGCCGGTCGGCGAGCGTTCGGACGCCGTGCAGACGCTGATAACGCCCGCGGGCTGGGCCTTCTCGATCTGGGGAGCGCTTTATCTGGGATCGCTGGTTTTCTCGCTTCTCCAGTTTACGTCGGCCGGGCGCGATAGCACCTTGTTCGCCGCGCTGCGCTGGCCGGCAGCCGGTGCTTTTCTCGGCAATGCGCTCTGGGCCACTTGGGTGCAGCTAGGCGACATCGACGCGGTATCGACCCTCATCATTTTCGGCTCGCTTGTCTCGATCCTCATCGCCTATCGCCGTATCGCTGCCTGGACGGCGCCCTTTTCGGCGGCCGAGCGCTGGGGCGCCATCCTGCCGCTGTCGGCGCTCGCTTCCTGGTTGACGGCGGCGTCGATCGTCAATGTCGCCGCCACTTTGCGCTACTATGGCGTCGACGCTGCGCCCGATGTCGCGCCGCTCATCTCCGCCGCGATTATCGTCGTCGGCGGTCTGATCGCGGCCGCGGCCCTGGCGCGGGGCAAGGGTAATCCGCCCTTCGCACTCGTCTTCCTCTGGGCGCTGGCAGCAATCTTTGCAGCCGGCGGACAGGAGGCGGCTGCCCTCGCGGTGGCGGCAGCGATCGCGGCGATCCTCGTGCTGATCGGAATTTCGCTGGGCTGGCGCGACGGCGGCGCGCACCATTGGTCCGGTTGGAGATCGTAATTCTGTCTCGGGGACGCTTGAGCGTCTTCGCCGCGCGATCGGCACCTTCTTACGGCGAGGCGCACCGGGGATCGCCGCGTCCCTGCGGCCAGCCGCGATCCCGACCCGCGCTTGAGGCGTCTGCCGGGGCGCGGCCCCGGCGCAACGGGCTTCGCCCGTCCTCCACTGCCGTTGCGGCCCTCTGGGTGCGCCGGCGCCTTGCGGCGCCCCGGCTGCCTTCCTGCGCCGCGGGACGGGCTCGCGGGCAAGGTCAGGAGACACATCATGGGAGCCATCGGCTTCGTTAGCGGCACGATCGAGAAGGGCTTTGTCGGCGAACTTCGCACCCTCTCGATCAGGGTGCCGATCGAAATTCGGATCAACCGCGGCAAGGGGAGCGAGGTGCAGCCCGACTACCGCGTCTATTCCGACGACGTCGAGATCGGCGCGGGATGGGTGCGCCTCGCGGCTGTGTCCGAGCGCCGCTACGTGTCGCTCGCCCTCGAAGCCCCCGAGTTCGGTCAGCGGCGCCTTTATGCGAACCTTGCCCGCGCGGCAGGGCAGGACAATTCCGACGCTTATGCGCTGCTCTGGAACCCCGCCGACTGACGGCGTGCAAGAAACACGCGGCTTATCCTCGCACTGGCTGCAATAGCTGGTGCGCGGAAGCCGCCGCCTTGATAGGGTGATGACGATGAAAAGCGGTATCGACCATCTTCCCCCGCACAAGCAGCGCGAACTCGAGCGCGTCGTCGAGATTATCTTCGAAGAATTCGAGGATGCACTGGCGCTCGCGACGCAGGGCTGGAAGAAGAAGGGGCGCATCTCGAAGATCATTCTCTACGGCAGCTATGCTCGCGGCGGCTGGGTCGACGAGCCGCACACCGCCAAGGGCTATCAGTCGGACTATGACCTGCTGATCATCGTCAATGACAAGCGGCTGACCGATCGCGCCGACTATTGGTCGAAGCTCGACGACCGGCTCATTCGCGAACTGTCGGTGACGAAGACGCTGCGGACGCCGGTGAACTTCATCGTGCACAGTCTCGACGAAGTGAACTCCGGGCTGTCGCAGGGCCGCTATTTCTTCATGGACGTCGCGCGCGACGGGATCGCGCTGTACGAGGCCGAGGACAGCGAGCTTGCCGAGCCGCAGCCGAAGACGCCGCATGCGGCGCTGGATATGGCGCGGGAATATTTTGACGAGTGGTTTCCGAGCGCTGGCGAATTTAGCGGTTCGGCAGAATATGCTGCGCAGCAGGGATGGTTGAAAAAAGCTGCGTTCGACTTTCATCAGGCGACGGAGCGTCTGTACCACTGCGTATTGCTGGTCTGCACCTTCTACACCCCCCACGTCCACAATCTCGCATTCCTGCGTACTCAGGCTGAACGTGTTGATGATCGTTTGATTGATGCCTGGCCTCGGGAGGCAAAGGCTGACCGATCCCGCTTCGAGAAGCTGAAGGAAGCGTACATCAAGGCGCGCTACTCGAAGCATTATAGCATCACGACCGAGGAACTGGCTTGGTTGGGTGAGCGGGTCGCCGACCTGGCGGACATCGTCGAACTGGTGTGCCGCGAGCGCATATCGCTTTTGGAAACGACGGCGCGCAACGCCGGCTGAGGCTCCAAAAGCAAAGAGCCCTGCCGCGGCAGAGCCCTCTCTTCTTTCGGCGTGGAGGGGTCTCCCGCCGAAAGATGCCCCTTTTGCCTCCGGGGTCGCACGGAAGCATTAGACCGGCGACAATAAGGCTCTGCTCATTCGTGGCAATAAACACAGGTTAAGTCGGCGAACTTAGTTTTAGATCGCCGTGCTGACGCGATACGGTCCTTTGCGAAGGGGTAGGGGCTCACCCTTCCAGCTAAGCTGCACCAGATTCTTGGCGAGCATGCCGTCGATTGCGGCATGGACCGTTGGCATGGTGCTGCGCCAGTTCGGCCCGTCGGTTATCGCGCGGGCGACCTCACTCGGACATACCGAACCCCCGGGGAACCGCGCGGCCAGAAGCGCGAGAACGGCCTCACATACTTTATCGTCCACGCTCGCCTCCACCGCGCGACGAGCGTCCTTTGGTCATAGGGTCCGGTTTCGGTGGCGGCTTCCATCCAGGAGGCGGCGTCATGCGTTGCTGGCTCGTGCCGAGTCCCATCGCGCCAGGCCGCTGCCGCTCGATACCGGACAGGTCCGCCTGCTCTGCCTTGTCGGGGGCCGCGCCGCCGCGCAAAAGATTGATCTGGTCGCGGCAGCGGCGTGCCTCTTCGAAGTCGAGGTCGGCCACGGCGGCTTGCATTCTCTTTTGAAGTGCTTCGATTGTGTTGGCCATTCTCACATTACGCATGACACGAGGATTGGCCGCATCCTGTTGGCAGTGTCTGCATCTCGCCGGATAAGTTGCATACGAAACGATGTGTTGCGCTGCGGCATCAGTGGGAAAGAATCGCCGAACCGGTGCGGCAATTTCTATGGCCTCTTCCTTGCGTTGAAGTATGTGCCACCCGCGACCCGATGAAGGGGCTCCTTCATCACAAAAACTTGGCGGCCTTTCCGGCCGCCTTTTTTGTGGGCTGATTGCAATTCCGGCGACCGGCGGCTCAGCGCCCGATGTCGGCCGTACAGCGTGCATTCAAAAGGAGCCCAAAAGCGGCCATTCGATTGAATGCCGCGAATTGCTCTAACGATAGAAACGGCCTCACTTGTAGACTGGTTCACTGTTTCCTCGAGGTCTCAACCGCTGGAATGGTCAACAAGATCTTGTGTTTCGAGCGTGATTTCAGTCAAAGGCGGGAAGGGGCTAGTAGGCCGCGGTGAATTGATTCCCGTGGCTGTGGGCAACCAATCATCACGGGGGGATGCATGTCGGGGCCGCAGGTTGATACGCTCGTTGAGGAAATACTCGCCCAACTGCCACGTCATGTTGATCTCGACGCCGCCGTAGCGGCCGTCGTCGCCAACATGTCCATCTTCATGCCTGACTTTGCGGCCCGCATGGCCGACGAGATCGAAGAGGCGCGTACTGCGGTCGCGCGGCAGCTGGAGGATGTCGAAATCCTGCATCGTCATTCGGTGATGGAAAAGCGCGAGCGCTGGTATTTTGGCGCCAAGCCGAGTGATCTGCACTGGCCGGCACTGCGTTCGTACCTGCTCGGCAAGGGTCTTGCCGAAAGCGACGTCGAGGCAATCGACGAGGCGTCCAACGAGGTGGTATCGCTTCTCGAGAATCCGCGAAAGGATGACTTTCAGTGTCGCGGCTTGGTGGTTGGCCACGTTCAGTCAGGCAAGACCGCTAACATGACGGCAGTCATGGCAAAGGCGCTCGACGCGGGTTACAACACGGTGATCGTCTTGGCAGGGCTGACCAACAAGCTGCGCTACCAGACGCAGATGCGCATGTTCCGCGATCTCGTGATGCGCCATCCTCTCGACTGGCACCCGCTGACACCCAATGTTGAGCATCTCGATTTTCGGGCACCTCCGCAGGGCGGTTTCCTATCGCACAGCGACAAGGCGCAACTCGCGGTCGTGAAGAAGAACCCGTCACCACTGAAACAGCTCAAGATAGCGGTTCAGGGTACGCTGCCCGTAGCCCTGAAGCGATTGCGTATCCTCGTCATCGATGACGAATGCGACCAAGCCAGCGTAAACGGCGGACGCGGCGAGTATGACGTTACGGCGATCAATGGCCATATTCGCGAACTCCTCGCGATGATCCCGGCGGTTTCCTATGTCGGGTACACGGCGACCCCCTTCGCCAACGTGCTTGTTGATCCGTTCCGCAAGGATATGCGCGGCGGCATCGCGCTCGACGATCTATATCCGCGCGACTTCATCACCGCACTTCCGTCATCGCCCAATTATTTCGGTACCGAGAAGCTGTTCGGACGCATTCCCGATGATCCGGACAATATCCTTCCCGAAGAAGAAGGCCTCGACATGATCCGGAGCATCTCGGACGAGGACGAGCAGGTGATGCAGCCGGTCAGTGCGGCAGAGCGGGAGTCCTTTGAACCCCCGATCGCGCCAAGTCTTGCCACCGCCATCCGGTATTTTCTCGCCTGCTGCGCGGCGCGTCGCGCCCGCGGAGATGAAGGCGAGCACATGACGATGCTTGTGCATACCTCTGCCTATGTCGTCGCCCACAACCGGATCGCGGTATCGATCAGCGAATGGGTGGACTCCATCCGCGCCGAGCTGGCCGATCCGGCCAGCTCGGAAAGCGCGCTGCTTGCAGAGGCCTGGAATGAGGAACAGGGGAAGCTGCCGGAGGATATCACGGCGGCACCAGCCGTAACAATCGACGAGATATTCGCGCATCTTCCGGCCGTTCTGGACGCCTTGGAATTTCCGGTAGAAAATGGTGTCAGCGAGCACCGGATCAACTACGAAAACGAGCCGAAGACCTATATCGTTACCGGCGGCTCGATCCTAGCCCGCGGGCTCACCCTTGACGGTCTGATGGTGAGCTACTTCATGCGCGGCGCGAAGCAGTATGACACGCTGCTCCAGATGGGTCGGTGGTTCGGCTTCCGCAAGAATTACGAAGATCTGCCGCGAATCTGGATGCCTCTGGATCTCAAGCTCGCGTTCCGCAGCCTTGCGCGTGTCGAACGGGAGATTCGCGAGGATATCGGACGCTATCACGACGAGAACAAGACGCCGATGGACATCGCGGTCAGGATACGGGCGATACCGGGCATGGCAATTACAGGGGCAACCAAGATGCGCGCGGCAAAAACTTGCGCGATCAGCTACTGGGGCACGCATCGTCAGACATTCCGGTTCCGACACCACGACGAAGACGAACTTGATCACAACTGGAAGCGGGGCACGGAGCTTCTCGAGGCCGCGACTACGGAAGGCTGCTGGGTGCAGGATTGGAAGGCCCCGCTCTGGACCGGCGTACCGCGCGATCTCGTGCTCAGATTCCTGGAACGCTACCGATTCCATCCCGATCATGCCGAACTCCAGCCCGGGGTCCTGCTGCCTTTCCTGCGACAAAATGATGATCGACTGGCCACCTGGAATGTGGGGATCGTGACGTCAGGGAAGGGCAAGCCCGGAACGAAGGCCTTGGGCCCACTTGCCGACTATGGGCTTGTGAACCGCGCCCGGCTCAGGGACGGCGGAGCCTCCGCCGATATCAAGGCGCTGATGTCGAAAAGCGACGTGTGGCTGGACTGCGAGGGGAGGGCGCCTGGCGGCGAAGGCTGGGACGAACTCAAGGCGTCGCGTCAGTCCGCCATCGGCCAGCAGCCGCTGCTGCTGCTCTACCCGATCGACAGGGAATCGCCGCCGGCGGGCAAGGGGGCAAACCGTATACCGCTTGATGCTTCAACCGAGGTTCTAGGTATCGGCATCGTATTTCCGGGGAGCGTCACGGAAGGTGGCGACTTCGTCTCGGTTGAGCTCGTCGGCGATTCGGTCGAGGATCTGGAGCGCATTGAAGCGGAAGAGAGTGCGCAAATCGCGATGGTCGATGCCGAGGAGGGGCGGGCTGGCGCCGCGGAGCCGACCACGTGAGCGACGAGGCGAGGAAGATGACGGGTACCGGTTGGACGCTCCTGCGCGCCGGGAGCAATGAGCCTTCAGGAATCGGCATCCCCACGCGTCTCGCTGATGTGGAAAGCGCGGACGGTCCGGCGCGCTTCGCTCTCGGGCCGAGTAGCGAGGCCCGACTGCTCCTGCCGCTTGGTCCACTTGATCGAGCGGGAACGATACTTGGTGCGCCCGCGCTGGGGATCCGGATCTCCGATTATGTAGAGGCCGGCCAGCCCAGGCGCTTTCTGGATATCACTTGTCTCGATCGCAACCTCGAAACCGTCTTTGCCGAGCTGACCGGTCATGTACTCGCGCGGATCGAGGCAGGACAGCGCTGCATGGACGCCGCAAGGTCCGCGATCGAGGAATTCAGAGCTCTTCTCATCAGGCCGGGTTCGAATGATGTAGCTCAGGCGAAGATTGCCGGACTTGTCGGCGAACTGCTTCTTCTCAAGCGGTTGCTGGACCGTTCACCCGAGGCATGGTCGAGCTGGCGCGGCCCTGCAAAGGATCGTCACGACTTCGCGCGCGGATCGAACGCGCTGGAGGTCAAGGCATCGATGGGCAAGGGCCGGACCAACGTCACGATCAATGGCCTCGATCAGCTGACCGAACCCGCTGGAGGAAGGCTGTTTCTACAGCATTTCGAATTGGAGATTGCTGCGTCGGCAATGCTTTCCGTGGCCAGTCTCGGCCGCGCCGTTCTCGAGACCGCCAGTCAGCCTGACGAAGTCCGAAAGCTTCTTGCGGCGATGGACTGTTTCGACGTCCTCTCGCCGGAGTGGAATGCGATATCCTTCCGTCTCGAGGGTGAGGCGCTGTATGAGGTTGTCGACGGGTTCCCGAGACTGGTGTCGTCGAGCTTTCCGGGTGGCACCGCGCCGGAAGGTGTATCGAAGGTTACCTACTCGGTGGAGCTCGCCGGTGCATCTTGCTTCCGGATCAATCCCGCGACGACCACCGCGATCGAGGAGCTGTTCCTGCCGTGAAACGTCTCAATCTTCACAGCGAACCCTATGGCGTGACCGGCAACATCGGTGAAAATTTCCTCCGCCTTCTCGGAACACCTGCCCTCAGCCAGCTCCAGACCGTCATTCGGGAGGCCGTCCAGAATATTGCGGATGCGGCGAAGCTGAAGTCCGGGCCCGAAATCCTGATCCGGGTGCGCCGTCTCGCACCCGCCGAGATGAAATGTTTCCGCAGCCGCCTCCTCGCCGAACTGCCTGGAGAGCCCGGATCGCACGAGAGCCTGTCGGCCTTCCTTGAAGCTGACGCTCCGGTGGTTCTGGAGATCTGCGATTTCGGAACCACCGGTCTAGGCGGACCGACGCGTGCAGACCGGATCCCGATTGGAACCGAACGGACCGACTTCATCAATTTTCTCCGTAACATCGGCACCCCACGGGATACCGAACATGGCGGTGGAACCTACGGCTTCGGGAAGGCTGCGCTTTATGGCGTCAGTCGGTGCCGAACGATCTTCGTGGATACGTTGACCGACGTCGGTGGTGGCAGCGAACGGCGTCTGATCGGATGTCATATCGGCTCGCGGTTCGAAACCGAAGATGGAAGCATGCTTCGGCAATTCACGGGGCGTCACTGGTGGGGCGTGGCAGATCGTCGGGACCGTGTTGCCGACCCCGTGCTTGGCGAGAATGCGGCGGCTGTCGCAGAAGCAATCGGGCTCCCCGCTCGAGACGACGGTCAATCCGGCACTTCCATCATGATACTCGACTTCGAGACCGAGGAAGAGGAACTCGAGACCATCGGTCGGCGGATCGTGGAAGGTCTGCTCTGGAGCTTCTGGCCGCGGATGATGCGGGGAGCTCCGAAGAAGCGACGCTTCACCTGCCGGGTGATGGTCGGTGACGAGGAGCTCGAAGTGCCGGCGCCCGAAAGCTTCCCGCCGCTCGATCTCTACTGCAAGGCGATGCGCGCGGCGCGTTCGGGCGAGGGGAATGACGTCCGTCCGATCGTGAGCCAGCGTCCTGCCCGAACCCTTGGCCGGCTGGCTCTCGAAAAGGGGATGCGCGGAAAACGAAAGAAGATTGTTTCCGACGAGAGCCTTTTTCCGGAGGCGGCTCATCATGTCGCAATCATGCGTCCGGTAGAACTCGTCGTGCGCTATCTCGAAGGCAACCCGCTGCCCGATGAACGGTTCGAGTGGGCGGGGGTGTTTGTCGCCGACAGCGCCGACGAGATCGAGCGGGCCTTTGCCCTGTCCGAACCACCTGCCCACGATGACTGGGTGCCCGGCAACATGGAAAAGGGAAATGCAAAAACCTTCGTCAATGTCGCGCTGCGCAGTCTCGAGACGGCGGCGCGGGAAATGGGCGAGGTCGGTTCGACAAGTCTGCCTGGCAGTTCGGATGCGCCGCCGCTGGCACGGGTTGCCGGTCGTCTCGGCGCGGCACTTGCCGGGGTCGGTGGCGACGGCGCTGGTAAAGCGCGCGGTGGGGATGGAAGCGCTGGCGCAGGTTCCGGCGGCGGAGCGCGTCGAGCCCGGGCATCGCGACCTGCCTTCGAGCGCCTGGTTCGCGAGCATGGCGTGACGCTGGCGCTTTTCTCGACCGAGGTGCAGCAGGACGCTGAGCTTTCGGGACATGTTCTTGTCGCTCAGCCTTCGATTGCGATGGATGGCGGAGCAACGAGGCTCGACGCGACGCTCGACTTTCCGGAAGTCGTGCGGATCACGGCCGCTGACGGTTCGCTGGTCGACGGTCAGGACGCGCTCGTGATCGATGGCGCCGATGGCCGGTTCGAGATTCTCGTGCGCGTACCGAGCGATTGCGCAGTGACCCTCGAGGTCAGGATTCTCGAAGAAGAAACGGCATGAGCGCGCGCATTGCCTTTCCCTTTCTCACGCTCCAGCCGGGGTCGGTGCTCGTTTCGGAATGGAAGGTGGCGATTGGTGACGAAGAACTCACCGAAGCTGGCGACTGGCTTGCAGACTGGGATGCCTCGATCCCGATTCGGCTTAGCCGGTCTATCGGCGTAGACTTCGAAGCTGCGGCTCGTGATCTCGAGCTTGTGACCGGCAAATTCGAACTCGCGGCCTCGATACGTATCGGAACCGGGGCGGGGCGCCTTCCGCGCGCCATCATCGCGCGTGACCGCCAGCGGCTGACGGCAGAAAATCCTGTCATGATGTTCGAGACGGTCCTCGAGGGCGGAGACCTGTCGACAGTCGTCGATCTCCACGTCGACCTGATCCTAGGCGATGATTGTCTCGCAGGCGGAGATCTCTCGCCAAGGCGGGGCGGCGACCGCGTCTGGCACGACGCCACCCGGATCCGGATCGAGGGCGAGGAGCCGAGGCTGCCGATCGAGATTGCGGATCTTTCCACCCTGCTTCCCGGCACCGCTGCGCAGGCGCCATGGTATCTGCAATGGTCGCCGCGCGACTGGAACCGCGACTTTCATGGAGCGATCCGACTCTATCTCAACAGCGGTCACCGGGCACTCGTGGCCCGGATCGAGGAGGAGGATCCCGAGATATTGCGCGCGCTGATGGCGGACGTCATGGGTCAGGTCTGCGAGGCCCTTGCGCGTGATGCGGACGCCGCAAGCATCATCGAGACCTGCAACGAAGGCTCGCTCGGGTCACAGGCGGCCGAGTGGTTGCGCGCGGCCTTCCCGGGAAGCGACTTGAGCCGCATCCGATCGCAGGTCGAACAGCGACCAGGGCTGTTTCGCGCGTCGATTCAGGCGCTTGCCGAACAACAGGTTGATGAAGAATGATCACGCTGCTTCCGCGACTTCCGGTGCTAGCCGCCGAGCAGATACTCGATCAGATGCTCGTCGATGACAATTTCCAATGGACCGGGTTCTCGGCAGACCCTCTCCCCGACGGTGTCCGACACGCCGCGACGGGTGGTTCAGCCATGCAGCCTGCACGGCTTCGGCAACTGAGAGCAGGGCTCGAAGGGCTTGCGACAGGCTTCGGGTTCAGCCCCGCCAGCCGCCGCGGCGACCATGCGGGGTTCGACGCGGCACTCGCACCCTGGATCGCGGCCGTGCCCGAATTCCGGTCCGGTGAAGCGCTGCGTGACGATGTGTGGTGCTATCTCGCGGTTTCGCTGGCGCCGGATATTGTGCACTGGCGTTTCGGCCGCTCGCGCGAGCGATACTTGGGCGGGGTGCGCAACTGCTTCCAGCGCGTCTGGCTGCGCGCGCGCGTCCTCGATCGTGGCGCCGACCATGTAGAGCGGTGGGGACTTGTAGAGCAGCTGACCGAGGACGCCCTCGTTCAGATTACCGAGCGCCCGAGCCTCGGCGCCGATCCCCATCTGGCGCGCGGGCTGGCCGAAGGCTGGGTGCGCTGCGCTGCGCGTATCGGCCGAGGACGCATGGAACCCGTCATGCGCCTCGCGACCCTCAGGCTGCGCATCCGAAACGAGGTCCAGGCTCTTGCACTGATCGACGAGACCGAGCTGGCTGGGCTCGTCGATGGCTTCTTTGCGGCGGCTGCTGACGCCCTTCCTGCTCAGGCAGCGGGACATCCGTCGCGTCAGGCAGTGGCTTCGAGCAGCGAGTCCGATGAAGTCGATGGTTCCGGGAGCGGCGAGACAACGCGCAAGAGAAGCTGGGCAATCTGGCGAGCCAGATAAGGGGGAACGGCGTTGCCGACCTGCACATATTGCTGCGTCCGGTTGCCGAGGAAGATATAGTCATCGGGAAAGGTCTGTAGCCGCGCCGCTTCCCGGACCGTCAGACTCCTGCACTGTGCGGGATCGGGGTGAATGAAATAATGCCCATCCTTGGAAATATGGCTAGTGATCGTGGTCGAGGGCCTTTCGGCGAGTTGAACCCGGAACCGGTCCGAAAAGATGCCGGTGTCCCAGCTGCGGTGCGCAGGTGCGAGCATGGCAGGGTACGCTTCCCGCTTCGGATTGGATCCGTTCACCTGAGCATGAACCGCCGCAAAGAGATAGCGCGCAAGGTCCGCATCCATATGCCCGCGGGTCTGATGCTGCGCCACGGCGCGCAATTGTCGGTTCTCGAGCCACTGCCGCAGCGGATCATTGGATTGTCCATAGCCGGTCGGCAGACCGTCACCTTGGCGGCTCGAAGGCAGGCGCTTTTCGATCTGACGGCCTGCCGCAACGAAAGCAGCGCTCATGGCAGGATCGGTGCGTGCGAAATGTGAGCCGAGGTCACGGGCGGCGTCAGTGACGATCCGCTGCCACATGGCTGGGGAATCGGCAGTCTTGCTCAGACCACTGCGCAGTGCGGTAAGATCGCCAATCGCATCGGCGACCGAAGCTTCTCGTGGTAATGCCGGCAGTCTTGCCGCTGCCGCTTGCGTACAAAGGTCCGCGCGTATGCCGATGACGATGACACGGTGACGTCTCTGCGGAATGCCGAGCAGTTCAGCGCGCACGATGAAATCTTGAAAGGAATCCATGCGAACCAGCTGCAAGGCGCCATCCTTGAGAGCAAGCGCATGCAGTTCGTACGCGTGCTGACCCGAGCCGCCGAGCGATGCGAGATCCTCCATGATCTGCTCGAAGATGAACTCACCATCGACCTTCGAGGACAGGACGCCCTTCACATTCTCGAGCACGAACGCTGCAGGCCTCAGCCGATCAAGCACATGAACATATTCGCGGAAAAGGAAGTGGCGATCGTCGAGTTCGGGCCGGTAGCCGGCTATCCCGCGCGATCTTGATCTCCCGACCAGCGAATAGGCCTGACACGGCGGCCCGCCGATCAGGATTGTATCGTCATGTTGCCGGGAGATCCTGTCGATCTCGGTATCCAGCACCGCCGAGGTCTCGGGTGTTCCAAGCTCGAGACAGCGAGCCTCGGACGCTGCATGCCGCCAAGCCTCGGCATCCAGGGAGTTCCAGTCGGGCTCGGGAATTTCTCCGGCATGGAAACGGACATAATCCTCGGGGAGGCGGCTCTTTTTCTGGACCATCTGGCGTATGAAGGCACGGAGTGTCAGAGTGCGATGGGCAGACGCCTCGCGTTCTACCGATACACCTATGCGGAACGGGAAATGACCTTGCTCTTCAATCGACGCAAAGCCTTCCCCGAGACCTCCTGGTCCTGCAAAGAGATCAACGATGCCAATTGTTGACGGCAAGGGCGGCGGCTCCTGTGTGAACGAAGGGCCTCCATACCAGGTTCACGACTGCAATCCAGGCCCCCAATGACCGATATCGTCGACAAGGCTACAAGGTCGCGCATGATGGCAGGAATCGGCGGCCGTAACACGCGCCCCGAACTTCGACTGCGCTCGGCGTTGCATGCGAGGGGCTTCCGTTTCCGGATCCATGTGAAGGGGTTGCCCGGCAAGCCGGACATCCTCCTTCCACGATATCGGGCGGCGATTCTTGTCCACGGTTGCTTCTGGCATCGTCACGGGGGGTGCCGGTACAAGACCACCCCCGCCACGAGACCCGAATTCTGGGCGGCAAAGTTTGCCGGCAACGTCCGCCGCGACACAATCACCGTTGCCGAGCTGGCGACGCTTGGATGGCGCGTCGCCATAATCTGGGAATGCGCGCTCCGCACGGACGCCGACGTCGATCATACGGCTCGCGTGGTCACGGCTTGGCTACGGGGGCCGGAAGAGCAACTGGAGTGGGGAGCGAGCAACCTGCAAGCCTGACGGCGGTCAGCCCTTGTCTTGTATCTCCCCTTCAACCTGCTCCGCGCCGACCAGCAGGATCATGTCCGCGAATTCGACGCTGTGTCCGCCAATTTCGATGATCATCGGAACAGGCGTCAATGGCGGGCCAGCGCCATGCTCCGCGCCAAGCAGCCGGTGAATGGTCGCGAAATCGAAACCGGATGATCGCGGGTCCTGACGAATTCTGCTGAACTGCGGCCAGTTCGCGAGCGCAAGACGCGGGTGAGGCTGAACCTTTGCCATGCCTCCTAGGCGGGCCATTACCCGTGAAACACCAAAAAGATGCACGGTGGTTGCATCGTCTGCGCCGGGCTTGAGCCGCATTGACTGCATGACGCGCGCAATATCGGTGGCGTCAAGCCAGCCCGTCACCGTCTCTGCCCACGCGTTCATTGCGGCCATGAAGTTCTTGGACTTGCTCCCGAGCCGCTTCGGGCTGTTCGTGCTGAAATCCTGCCACTTGATCTGAAAAAGGGCGAGTTGATCGGTTTCGCGATCATATATCGCGGCGTCGACGTCCGTTATGATGCGACCATCGATCTGGACCTTGACGTTGCCATCGACGCATTCGAAGCGATCATCATCAAACAGCGCATAGAGATTGTCGCGAAACCATTTCTCTCTCGGCGCAGCGAGTCTCTCCACCGCGGTTGGGTCGCGGCTTTCGTGGATGCGCCGGATCGTTTCGAACGGATTGCGGGCAAGGCCCGACACCGGCCAGAGATCATAACCGTTGCCAAGATCAATCAGAAGCGGATGAAGCGGCGTCGTTTCATTCAGAAAGCCAGCCGCTTCATCAGCCCGAAATGCGATCGCATCGAGAATTTCGGCGACCCGTGCTTCCGAAATCTTCATGTACTCCGCAAGGTCGGCCACCATCTCGGCGCGTGGTTTCCAGATCGTGATGCTCATTATCGGCGACACTTCCGGAAGATTCGAGACCGCGAGTCCCACGAAATAAGCATGCTTGATGTGGAAGCTTGCGAAGTAGTGGGCAAATGTCAGCAGTTCGAAGCCGGTCACCATGCCAAGGCGTGTATCGGGGTGAAGGCCGGCCTCTTCGAACCACTCGTTCGCGAGCACAAGCGCCCGCCCCAGAAAATGGGCATCAACCTCGGGAATGGCGTCATAAGCCAACATGGTGCCGAAAGGTGTCGGATATGGCCGCATGAGCGGAATCATCAGCTTGTCCACGTCTTCGCGATGCCAAGGACCCTCCCAAGACGAGGGGTCCACCCCACGTACTTCCGCCAGCCGGGTCACATCGAGAGTGTCGTGCAGTGCCATGGTGATAGCCGCATCGATCGAGCAAAGCCTCCAACCGCTTTCGGTGGGTATGGGCCTGACAAATCCCGCGCGCAGCATTTCGGCGCCGCGTCTGATCAGGGCCTGGCTTCCGAGCCTCAGCAGAAGGTTGGTCACAAAGGCGCGTCGCTCCGGCGTGCTTTCCGCGAAGGGGAAGGGACTATCCGCAGAGAGAGGCACAAGCAGAAGCGCGGCGGCCGCGTTCCAGCCCCATGCGATCAGCGAATTGTCGATGGAATTCATCCCCGTTCCATCTTCCGCGGGCGGATTCACCGTGCGCGCATCGGTGATCCTGCATATCTCCATGAAGATGGCGGTCCGTTGCATCGGATCTCGGGGCAGGATCGACTCGATACGCTTGAGTTCGTCATCGGCGAGCTTGACCAGCGCATCGGCAATTTCTCGTGACACGTACGACCCCCAAATCTTCCGGGCGCGCATGGCAAATTGCCTTTCTGCCCGCTATCGGTCAGCTGTTGCGACAATAAGTGGGGGAGTGGCAAGGAATGAGCGAACCGCGCGCCTGGTCGTTCCTGACGGTAGAGGGAACTCGTCAGTATGGTGGCAATGCGGGTTACGAGGATGACCCGGATGGCATCTACCGTTATGACAGCGACGTCGCCAATCACCTCCAGGTCAGTCCGCGCGACATCGTCTTCATCCGGTCGAAGACCAGAGTTCTGGGCATGGCCGAGATCGAGGCGATCGATCGCGGTACCGGTGAAAAGGAACGGCTTCGCTGCCCCGAATGTCGGGCAACGAATATCAAGCCGCGGGCCCGCAAGCGTCCGGCATGGGGATGCAAATTCGGGCACCAGTTCGAGGAGCCCGTTCGAGAATCCGTGAATGTGAAAACCTATGCTGCCCATTACGGAAAAAGCTTTGTACCTTGTGGCGATCTCGACATCTCCCGACTCCACGACGCGGTACTTCGGCCGAGTGATCAGATGTCCATTAAGGAGGTCGATCCCGGCCGACTGGAGGCTTTCCTTCCCGATAATGAACAAGTCGCGCGTCTGCTCCGCAATTTTGCTGCGCGGCTACCGGTGGAGAAAATTGGCGACCCTGGCGAAATTGCTTCACTCATTGAGGCTCGGCGTCGAGTGCTTCGCGAAATTGCAGTGCGGCGCGGTCAGGCCAAGTTCCGCGAGCGGCTATTACGTCGCTACGGCGCGCGCTGCCAAATCAGCGGTTGTAGGTTTACCGAGCTCGTAGAGGCCGCCCATATCCGTCCCTATGCCGCCTGTGAAGACAATGGCGAGCGGAACGGACTTTTGTTGCGCAGCGATCTGCACACGCTTTTTGACCTTGGTTATCTTGGAATTGAGCCCCCGACCCTTCGGATCAGCCTTCATCCCGGTTTGCGCGAAGCAGGTTACGCGGATCTTGAAGGACAAACCCTTGATGTGAACGGAACGAGCGGACCTGATTTCGATGCACTCGCCGAGCGATGGATTTTCTTCTCGTCGAAGCTGGCGCGGCTCTGACGCCAAAGAATCGGTGGCTTGCCGGCCATGCACTGAACCCGTCGGTGAGCTTTTATAAATTGGTCCGCAACGCCGGATGGAGTAGCTGTCGGGCCAGGCGATCTCGGAAAGGGGAGCGATGAACTTCGACGTCCTGTATTTTCCCAATCTCTCGCTTCCCGGGCCACAGTGGACGAATGCCGTGTCGCTCTACTTCGATCGGGTCGGAATCATCGCGCCAAGTGAATATGAGCTGCCGCTCTCCGATTGGCGCACTGCATCCTATGTGTCCGAAGGAATCGTAAAGCCCATGTTCGCTGGTGCGCATGACGAACATGCAGGGGACGAGGAATTTGTTGCAGAGATTGTACGGTGGTGGCGAGCTCGGACGAGTCGAGCAGTTAGTGCACGCCGAAAATACCGCATACACAGAGGCAAGATCGAAAGCGCTCGACTTCTGCAGCTACTGGACCGCAATCATCTGCTGCAGCCGGATCCGGAGGACGGCATGTGGCTGATTGGTCCAGAGCCCGTCTGCATGCGGGTCATGGCGCGCCTTGCGCAACAAATCGTCGAGCGCGAGTCAATCGCGGCTGTCCTGACCAATCAGAAGACCGCCTTCGAATATGTCGCCGGCAGGGGTATGTCTGTTGAATCCGATCGTGACCGGCGTATTCGGGCAGTCACAAGCCTGCTGCCTGTTGGCCCTTGGGTGTCGGCCGAGCAGCTGGCACGTTTTAAGGACGACCATCGCAGGCAACTCCGGCTGTTTAGAGGTTTCGTGGAACAACTCGTTCGCAGAGAGCGCGATGACGAGAGTTTCGAAATGCGCCTTCAACGCGCCGCAGAATTGCGCGAAGAGCTTGTCGACGAACTCGAGGCGATCCAGGGCCGCTCCACCAGTTCCGGGCTGTGGCTTTCCGCTGGGAAATACATGGCATCTCTTCTTGAAGCATCACCTATCTCTGGGATGCTCGATCTGATCAACGGCTCGCGATCTCGATCGAGCGATGCGCAGCGCGGCAGGGAAATCGGACGCGATGGCTTAGCCTACGCAGCGATGGCGCGCTCGAGCCTGCGTGCGAGATCCTCGAGCGAAATCCTCGCCTGACAGCGGGCCCTCGATCGCGACTGGCTGCTAGAGCAGCGTATCCGCGCTTCGTACGTCCAAGATCGGGTCGTCTCCAACCAGCCTGCAAGCTTGGCCCGCGCGTTTCCCTTTCGGCCATTTTGGCCGCAGGAGAACGATCATGGGTAGGTCTGAATTCGACTATTTACCTCCACGACCGGCGTGGAATGCCGGTCGAAAGGTTGGTGCGAAACGGCCGCTGAAGCCGCGACAGATATGGGCAATTCGCTTTCATCTAGACCGAGAGCATCGGCTGCGAGATCGAGCGCTCTTCGACCTTGCGATCGACAGCAAGCTGAGAGGCTGTGATCTGGTGAAAATCAAGATTGGCGATTTGGTCACCGGCGGCGAAATGCGAACGCGGGCGATGGTGATTCAACAGAAGACCGGCCGACCAGTTCAGTTCGAAATCATGTCGGATGCTCGCGGGAGCCTTCTCGCTTGGCTCGAACGGCGCGGTGGATCCATCGAGGATTTTGCATTTCCCAGCCGGGTCGACCACTCTGCTCATATGAGCACGCGTCAATATGCGCGTCTCGTCGATGAATGGGTCACGGCTGTTGGCCTCCGAAGCGAAGATTACGGGACGCATTCGTTACGCAGAACAAAGGCGTCGATCATTTACAAGGCGACAGGGAATTTGCGTGCCGTGCAGATTCTACTCGGTCACACGAAGATTGAAAACACGGTGCGATACCTCGGCGTCGATGTTGAAGATGCGTTGACTCTGGCGGAAGGCATCGAAGTCTAGCAATCAAATCTCGATTTAGAGAGCGAGCGCTCCGGATTGCATTAGAACGTCCGCTCTCTCTTTTTGGTCCCCGAAAGCGGACAGTCTCCAATCGGCCAAGTTGCGACTACGCGATCTTTGGAGCTTTTGCTGGTACCGCTAAGTCGTTCTCACCTGCAACCGGCGAAGCCGGTGAACGCGTCCTTCGCAATCTTGTTATCCCCGGCGTTCAGGCTCTGACAATCTGCGCGATGCCAATGCGAGGCGCTGGCCTGCCGGGGAGCCGGGCAAAGGAGGATTTCATGAAAATCTGTTCGCATCACGCGGTTCTGGTCCTGGCGATTCTGGGCTTGCCGGCCTGTGCATCGACAGCGCGTGTCTCTCCGGTCAGCGCGCAGGCGAGCGGTGCGGCGCCGCTACCCGTGCTGATCCGGCAGACCATACGCACCGAAATGACGATGCAGGCGCTTTTCATGGGGCGGCTGCACCTCGATCCTCACGGATGCCTACGGGGCGACAGCGACGAAGGCCCGATCATCGTCTGGCACCACGATACCGGCATCGAGAGGACGCCCGACGGTCGTACCCGCATCACAGACAGCACGACGGGGAATGCCGTCCATGTCGGCGACGAAATCGCGCTGAGCGGCGGCTATAGGGCAGGGGCTCTGAGCAATGTCACCGAATCGGTGCCAGAGCCCTGTCGCACGCCAAAGCGCTTTTTTATCGCGGGGCGCGTGATGAGCGAGGCGCAGCGGCAGGACATACTTGCACGCCAGCGCCGCCAGCCGGCGGCGCCGTTGCCCGTCGGCGCACCGCCCGCGCCAACGGTTCGGCGCTGAGATCGCACCACTGGAAGGCGTGGCGATTACTCCCCGCACCTCTCGGGCTATATGTTGCATGGATGCAGGGATAGGTGTGACTACCAAGCGATGGGCGGTCCTCGCCGCACTGATCTTCACGGCGCCCGTCGCCGCTCAGGATCTCCCCACCGATCAGCTGGAGCGGCACGCCGATGTGGTGCGCCAGGACATGGTCCTGAAATCGACAATGGGGAACGGCCCGGCGCACCGGAATGATCGCGCACGCCGCGCGACACCGCAACAGGTTGCCGCTTGTTCAAATAAAGCGCGGTTCCGCAGCGAATATGGCGTGAACCATCCCAAGGTGCGAAAGCTCTACGACCTGTGTCGCAGCATCAGTCGCTGAACGCTTTCGTGCGCTAAACGACGACTGAAAGGGAGCGGCGCGCAGGCGCCGCTCCCCGACGGTCATGTCGTTTGCAGGGGTTTGCCGACATTCTCGGCCGCACTCGCTTCGCCGCCCGGCGCCTTGGCCGCGTGGCCGCAGTCGCCCGAACTCTTGGACATGACCTTGGGCTGCTGCCCCGCCCCGAGGGAGGTGACCTGAACGCTGCGGCTGCATGTTCCATTGCCGATGCTGGTGGAAGAGAAGCGATAACTCACCGTCCCCGCGGGTAGCGAGCCGAAGCCGGCAAGGTTCATCATGCCAAGCGCGTTCGGTTCGCGCTGCAGCGTATGCACCTGCTGCATCATCATCTCGGTTTGCCGGTGCATTGCCGCTGCGATCCGGTCGAACATGGCGAAGGGGGCGGCTTCGAAAGGATCGGTCCACTGGACCGGAATGAGCTTCACCGCCGGTACCACGGTCACCTTCGGTGCGACTTCGCCTTGATATTCGATCCGGGCGACCGAACCGTCGGGCAGGCCGACTTTCATCACCCGGGTATCTGCGGTTGCCGCTACCGCCGTGCCTGCGGCTGCCAACGCCGCGATGCTGGCGAAGACGGCCGTACGGATTTTACGCATCAATCGTCCTCCTGTGTTGATGGTGGAAACGGAAATCTATCCGGCGAAACTGAACGCAGAATGACTCGGCGGGTCCGAGTTGAGTCGCTCCTTACCCTGCGCGCCGATCGGATAATTGCCGCAGCAGAGCGCGTGCGGACCGGTTGGCGAGCAGCAAAGCCGGGGCGGGGCTTCGCCGATCAGGCAGGGCAAATCTGACCTGCGTTTCCCGGCGGGGTCCCGGATCTCGAACGGGATGCCTTCGCTCCGGCAATAGCGCTCGGCGGCACCGGGGGTCGCAAACCGAAGCTGCACTTGCGCTAGCGGATCGCCACCTCCGGCCCAGCCGGTGAGAGGATCCGCTCTGGGACGCCAGCGCGGAGCAAAACGCAATCGCCACCGGCTCGCCTGCGCGCGGCCCGCACGGTTGGTGCCGATGGGCAGAGGCTCGATAATCGCCCGGGCGTCGGGCGGCAGCGCGCAAATGCGATGTTCGGCTGGCCATTGATTATCGTTGGCTGCCACCGCCGGCACGACTTGTACTGTGGCGCCCGGCAGGCTCGGCCCGGGACCGAAGTCCCGGGCCTGCCCGTCAAGCCGCCCGCGCATTGACCGGAATGCGGCGGACGTTCTCGTTCACCGCCTCCGACTTGGGCAGGGTGATGGTGAGCACGCCATTCTGGAACGTCGCGCTCGCCTTGTCGCGTTCGACACCGCGCGGCAGGCCGATCCGCCGTTCGAAGCGGCCGTAGCTGCGTTCGGTGTAGCCGCGGTCCTTGTCCTCGACCTCGGACTTCTTCTCGCCGCGGAGCGTCAGAACGCCTTCCTCGACGGTGATCTCGACATCCTTCTCATCAAGACCGGGAAGCTCGGCAATCACCCGAACTTCGGTGTCGGTCTCGCCGAACTCGAGGTTCGGCCACGACGGCTCGCGGCTGAAGCCACCGAACGTCGGCAAACCGAACCCGCGGAAGACATCGTCGAACAGGCGATTGACGTCGCGGTGAAGCGACACAAGCGGATGATCGCCCCGTTCACGTTCGGCGCTCACCGGAACAGGGAGCCGGTTCTCCTGCCGGCTCCAGGGGATCAGATCACGAATAGCCATGATAGCATCTCCTTTCTGGCTAGAGAGTTTCAGCGTGGCTCGCCGCCGCTGCGGGCGGCGAGCCGGTGCCCCGATCAGGCCGCTTCGAGGTCTTTCTTCTTCGGCGCTTCCAGGCGATCATTGGCAGGGGAACTGCCGCCGATCTCGATCTTGCGCGGCTTCATTGCCTCGGGGACGACGCGCCGCAGATCGATTTTCAGCAAACCATTATCGAAGTCGGCGGAGGCGACTTCGACATAGTCGGCAAGCTGGAAGCGCCGTTCGAAGGCGCGGGCCGCAATGCCGCGGTGTAGATACTGCCCCTCGTCATTATCCTCGCCGCGCTTGCCGCTGATGATGAGTTGGTTCTGCTGGGCCACCACCTCGATATCCCCGGGACGGAAGCCCGCCACCGCAAGCGTGATGCGGTAACTGTCCTCGCCCTGTCGCGAAAGATCGAAAGGCGGATAGCCTTCGCCGGCGTCGCCGCGAAGATCGGTCTCGAGGAGATCGAACAAGCGATCAAAGCCAACCGTGGAGCGCCGATAGGGCGCAAAATCAAAACTGCTTCTCATTTTCCAAATCCTCCAAAATTGAGCAATTTGGGCGTGAGAAACGCCGGAGAGAGCCGGCGCTCTCATTTGACCCACCGGGCCCGGCTTCGGCACCCGGCGATAAAAAGTTAGGAAGCGGAAAATCGCTTTCAAGAGATTTTTTGCGATCGGACTCCGCTCAGACGGATTGACGCGCGAGCGACGAATGGCCGCTATATGCGATTGGTACCGAAAAGCTGCCTGACGGCAATCGGCCAGCATCGGTAAGCACTGCGGCTTAGGCGATCGTGATCGGCTTCGATGTGAGATTCTTACTTCAGCTGCATCTCGATAGTGAATTCGCCGGCGGACGGCCTTGGGGCAGATAGGTCGCGCTGACCTTTCGGTCCGTCGGCATAGGTTTGAACGATTATGAAATATGTTCCGTCGGCCGGCAGGTATCGATCGAGCACGCTGTCATAACCCACGTCGCCTTTATACTGGGCGTCACTCGAACGGAGCATTTTCGGATCGCTCGGGCCGCGCGCTATCCAGACTAGGCTGTGGGCATCGGAAGACCGCACCGCTACCGTCACGCGCTGCGCCAATCGCCCTTCGAAGCGGTAGAGGACGGCCGACCGCGCTGGGTCGAACCGGGACACAGCCGCCTGTCCAAAATTGCCCGAGATTAATTGCCCGGGAGCGATTGGGAATGCCGGTCCGTAATCGGTCGCGATCGTCGGGAGCTTCGTGATTCTGCGCATCCAGTCCGGTTCTGGCGGCGGCGGGGGAAGTGCCAAATCCAGCGACAACTCGAGTTGTGAACCCGACGGAGCAATGGGCGCGAGATAATAGACTCCGTCTTTGGGCAGTTTTTGCCGAATGCGCGCGACGGTCGTCGCCTCCCGCACGGCAAGGGCAGTGCCGTCGGCGTCATAAAGGACTGCAGCGATAAGGCCTGTACCACGCAGTGTGATTGTGATCTCGCTTCCGGCCAGCGCCACAAACTGCCGCAGATTGGCGTCGCCCCCCGACATCTTCACCAGCGTGCCGGGAATGATGCGGGGGGGCGATCCGCGCGGTGGCGATGGTTCCGGTGGCGTCGTCTCGCGCAGATCGGGGAACGTCTGCGCGCTACCCGTAGGCACCTGCGCACCGGCTATCGGGATCGCAAAAAGGCTGGCCGCAGCCAGAAAGGCCTTCATTGGGCGCGTCCTCGGCGGCGCAGTTCCTCGAAAAACTTGCTGAGCTCTGCTTGATATTCAGCATCTGCTTGCGCGGCACGGGCTGCCGCACCGACGCGAGCATCCACTTCGCGGCGCTGCGCGATTATTGCGGCCCGGGCTGCCGCTTCTGCATCAGGCTGTGCGACAGGGGCCGCTTCTACCGTCAGAACGGCTCCGGCGGGTTTAGGCGCCGGCTTGCCGGTGATCGCATAGGGACCGGTCCATCCTGTTAGTGTGAACTGGCGCTTCTCCTCGGTCGTGACCACGTACTGCCGCCGGTTGAAATAGTCTTCGCCTTCGCTGGGGCTGGAATAATAGAACCAGCAGGTGACGCTCTCTTCGGTTCCAAGAGAGGCGCGAAAAGCGTTCTCGATGTCGACCGTGGACGTGCTCGGCGATTTCTGCATGAGCCCTGACATGCGATATATGTCCGTCGGTTCGCGCCGTTCGCACCACCCATAGGTCGTTTTTTCTGCCGCCTGTGCTGGCATGCTGATCAGACATATTGAAAACAAGATTGGCCAGGCTCGCATAGGCATTTCTCCCGGCTCCGGGCTAACCGACACGTCGTAGCGAAGCAATTTGGAAATATGGCGGGTAGCCGCTAAGCAAAACGCCGGACCGTAAGTCGCGGAATTCCATTGACGAACGCTGGCGACGCCAAAGCCGCCGGAATTTTATCGGGAGAAGTCATTGCCCATCGTCAGCCGCTCATTGCTCGCGCTCTTCTTCCCTTCGATGCTAATGGTCACACCGGCCTTCGCGGCACCGCCGCCGCCGCGGATCGATGTGATTGCCTACTCTGCTGACCTTGGCGAAGAAGGCCTTGCTGAAGCCTATGTTACGCTGGCGGCCTACTCCGGCGCGTTCGAGCGGGCTGCCCCGGGGACTGATCGCAGTAAGGTGCGGGCATGCGCAGCCTCGAATAGCGAGGCCTGCATTCGGGCCATCCTCACCGCACGTGGAGGGGCAGCTGTGATCATCGTCGTGCAAGGGGCGGGAGTTGGCATCCAGAAATGGACTTGCTTCGGCTCGGGTGGCACCCCGGTCGACGCCGCAAAACAGACAGCCACGATCAATTTGCAAGTTGCGTTCTTTGGCGAACGGCAGGCTAAATTTCAGCAATCTCTGTTTGCAACTGCCTGTATCATGTCGGCTGCCGCCGAGAGTGGGTGGTAAAGATCACCGTGAAATTGTCGACGAACGCCAGTTTCTAAGCCCGAGTCCTCGAAGTTGCAAAATGGCGATCTCCCAGATGCTGCGGCCGCCGCACTCTTTGACGTTCGTCACATTGGCAAGGTCCGCTATACCCGGTTCGGTGCCGAGAAGCGGTCAGTCTCCTACCGGCCAAGCGGCGCCGCGAGAAGCGCGGTTCGTTCGATGACGGCGAAATGCCGTCGCGCTCATCGTCCGCTGTAAGGCTCACCTCTTCGGGTTCGCGCGCCGATCAGCACCCGGGGCATGTTTCCTCGTTCACGAACTGTGAGAAAGACGAGGTAGGGAAGCAGGAAACCCGCGCCTCCGAAAAAGGCGATGAGCGCGAGGAGCAGGGCGATCGCACTGAATCCATTCCGCCAAGCCGTCCAAAGCGCAGAGAGGATGAGAAAGCAGAGAAAATCGAGGTTGAACTGCCCGGGCCATCCCAGCTTCGCCACGTCTCCGAAAAAGATCGGTAACAATCCAAGGCCGTGGCGAGAAATGACTACTGCGGTGTAGGCGGCCAGCGCCAGCCAAAGGATGATCAAAAAACTACGAAACGACCCCATCGACGACAATCTGCCACGAGAATGTTAAGGCTGCAATCGCGGCTTTGAGTCCGCGACTGGATCATGCCAAATTTCTACTTTCATGCGACGATGGCTTACGCGCCGCTGCGCAACGCAGGTCTTGCCATAGGCAAGATGGATTTCATGCCGCACATGGCCCGTCACCAAGTCGCGCCCGAATAACGACCGTCGAGAAGGCTCCGGCCTGTGACCGCGGGCTACCCCATTATAGCGGCGATTGCCCGTTCGAGCTCGGCAATCCTGAAAGGTTTGCGAAGAACTGGCGGGCCATCAAATTCAGCCGCCATGATCGTCGCATCTCCGCTCGTCGCTATGAAAGCCTTCCCGGCATCGCTCAACGCGGAAGCGACCGCCTCGCTCGTTTTGCCATCGGCAAGGTGAACATCCAATATTGCGAGGTCGAAATCTCGCTTCGCGACGAGATCCAGCGCCTCCGCGACGGTCGCTGCGGTTGCCACGATCTCGTGTCCAAGCACGTCGAGATACCCCTCAAGCATCATCGCCACCAGCGGATCGTCTTCTACAAGAAACACCCTTATCATCATCCGTCCCTCATAGATCCGAAATCTGTAGCGCCAGTGTCTTCGATCACAACTTCCGTGCCCCTACCGTTCGTCGCGCTCAAAGTTCCACGCCGAGATGCTGGGCCACGGAGAATATGTCCTTGTCCCCGCGTCCGCACATGTTTACGATGATGATACTATCTTTCGGCATCGCCGGCGCGATCCTGACAACCGCGGCGACGGCGTGACTGGGCTCAAGCGCGGGGATGATACCCTCTGTTCTGCATAGAAGCTGGAAGGCTTCGAGCGCTTCGGCGTCGGTCGCGGAGCTATAGTCCACCCGTCCGATTTCCTTGAGCCATGCATGCTCGGGGCCGATGCCGGGATAATCGAGACCTGCGCTGATCGAATGGCCTTCGACGATCTGCCCGTCGTCATCCTGCAGTAGATAGGTCTTGTTGCCGTGAAGAATGCCGGGACGCCCGCCGGCCAGTGACGCGGCATGTTCCTTGTCGAGGCCATGGCCGGCGGCCTCGACGCCGAGCATCTTGACCATCGGGTCGTCGAGGAACGGGTGAAAGAGACCGATCGCATTCGATCCGCCGCCGATCGCGGCGACCAAGAGATCGGGTAGGCGGCCGGCACGGGCCAGCATCTGGGCCCGCGCTTCCCTTCCGATCACGCTCTGGAAATCGCGCACAAGTTCCGGATAGGGATGCGGGCCGGCCGCAGTGCCGATGATGTAGAAAGTGTCCTCGACATGGGCGACCCAGTCGCGCAGCGCCTCGTTCATCGCGTCCTTCAGCGTCTCGGCGCCGGCCGTGACCGGCACGACCTCGGCGCCCAGCAGCTTCATGCGGAAGACATTGGGCGCTTGCCGCGCGATGTCGGCGGCGCCCATATAGACGACGCAGGGCAGGCCAAAGCGCGCGCAGACGGTTGCCGTCGCCACCCCGTGCTGGCCCGCGCCCGTTTCCGCGATGATGCGGGTTTTGCCCATCCGGATCGCCAGCAGGATCTGCCCGACGCAATTGTTGATCTTGTGGGCGCCGGTGTGATTGAGTTCGTCGCGCTTGAACCAGATCTGAGCGCCGCCGAGCGCGGACGTCAAGCGCGGCGCGAAATATAGCGGACTGGGACGGCCGACATAATGTTCGAGCAGGTCGTCGAACTCGGCCTGGAAGGCCGGGTCGCGCTTTGCGGCTCGATATTCGCGCTCCAGATCGAGGATGAGGGGCATGAGCGTTTCGGGGACGAAGCGGCCCCCGAATTTCCCGAAATGACCCGCGTCGTCCGGCTGCCTGCGCAAGCTGTTCGGAAGATGGCCAGGATCGTCGGAGGGTTGCGACCCCTGAGTCATGTCGGCGCAACCCCGGCAGGAAACCGGCGTGAGGCGGCGGCGCACAGGATTTCGGCGCGCGCCTCACGCAGGCAGGTAAAGCCCGCAAGACCGGTCCGGATCATCGACCGGCGCATCAATGGCCCATCAGCGCGAGCACTTCCTTGCGGCTCCGCTGGTCGTCGAGGAAGCAGCCGAGGAGCCGGCTCGTGACCATGCCGACGCCCGGCGTGCGCACGCCGCGCCCGGTCATGCAGCCATGCTGGGCGTCGATCACCACGGCGACGCCGTGCGGACGGAGATTGTCCCAGATGCATCGGGCGACCTCGGCGGTCAGGCGCTCCTGCACCTGCAGCCGGCGTGCATAGCCGTTCAGTACGCGCGCGAGCTTGGAGATGCCGACGACGCGGTCGCGGGGAAGGTAGGCGATCGACGCCTTTCCGGTGATCGGCGCCATATGATGCTCGCAATGCGACTGGAACGGGACGTCGCGCAGCAAGACGATCTCGTCATAGCCGCCGACCTCTTCGAAGGTGCGCGAGAGATGCACCGCCGGATCCTCGTCATACCCCTGGCAGTAATCCTTCCAGGCACGTGCGACGCGCTGCGGTGTGTCGAGCAGGCCTTCGCGCTGAGGGTCCTCGCCGACCCAGCGGAGCAGCGTCTCGACCGACGCGAGAACCTCGGGGGGTATCGCGCCGTCAACTGTGGGACTGAAAGGGGGCACGTGAAGCATGGTCCTGGCCTCCTGACGGCGAAGGGTTGGCGGTCCGGGAGGGGAGGAGAGGGAGGTGGACCGCCGGATCGGCGCATGCCCGAGCGCAGCATGGCGTCGCAACATGTCCCTTGGGGCAGATCGTCGGTTGGAAGCGCGTTGGGTGCACGGACCTCGGGTGAGCCCCGGAATGCAGAAATGCCCTTCGCTCGCTTGACGAGGCGTGGCGCGGTGCGCGGTGGTTGGGTGAATAGGGCGGGTACGGAAATGCGGGGGCGGCGGTGGCCCCGCCGCCCCCGGCCTGTCAGAAGGCCATCGCCGGCATCGGCGCGGCCTTCTCCTCCTTCGGCAGTTCGGCGACGAGCGCCTCGGTGGTTATCGGCAGCGACGCGACCGACGCGGCATTCTGCAGCGCGGTGCGAACGACCTTGGCGGGATCGATCACGCCGGCCTTGACGAGGTCCTGATACTCGCATCCAGTCTGCCCCTTGGTGCAGCTTGGCGGCGCGGGACAAGTCGGAGACATGCGGTCAACATCGCGCGGCACGGTCGCCGCAAGGCGTCCTGTCCGCGGAGATTGCAATGAATGACGAAGGGCCTCTGCTAACGGTCAGAATCGGCGACCGTTACGAAGAAGCGGATCCCGCCCGATTGCCAACGGGTCACCCCGCCGTGCCGGTCGACCGCATCGGCGTGCTTCTCGTAAACCTCGGCACGCCCGACGCGCCGACGAGCGGTGCGGTGCGGCGCTATCTCGCGGAATTTCTCTCCGACCGGCGCGTGGTCGAACTGCCCTCGCTGATCTGGCAGCCGATCCTCCGCGGGATCGTCCTTGCCGTTCGGCCGCGGAAATCCGCGCGTGTCTACCGCGAAATCTGGACGTCAGAGGGCTCGCCGCTCGCGGCGATCACCCGCCGCCAGGCAAGGGCGCTTCAGGCTTCGCTGGGAGGTGTTGCGGTGGTCGCGCATGCGATGCGCTATGGCAGCGGCTCGATCTCGGACGGCATCGACGCGCTTCTTGCGGCAGGATGTCGCCGCATTCTCGTTGCGCCTCTTTATCCTCAATATTGCGCCGCGACGACCGCAAGCGTTGGTGATGCGGTCCAGGCGCATATGGCGCGCCTGCGCTGGCAGCCGGCGCTGCGTGTCCTTCCGCCCTATTATGATGACGATCGCCATGTCGAGGCGCTGGCGTCGTCGCTCGGACGTGCGATCGGCGGCCTCGCCTTTGTACCCGACACGATCGTCGCGAGCTTCCACGGCATGCCCGAGCGCACTCTGCATCTTGGCGATCCCTATCACTGCATGTGCCTCAAGACCGCGCGTCGGTTGGGCGAGGTCTTGGGGAAGAGTGTCGTTCCGAGCTTTCAGTCGCGCTTCGGCAAGGCCCAGTGGCTGACACCGGCAACCGACATGACGCTCGAAACGCTCGGGCGAGAAGGCCGGTCGGTGGTCGTGATCGCGCCGGGGTTCGCTGCAGATTGCCTCGAGACCCTCGAGGAAATCGCCATCCGCGGCCGCGAGCAGTTCCTTGCCGCCGGCGGACGCCATTTCGCTTATGTGCCCTGTCTGAATGACAGCGATGTCGGGATGGATATGCTCGCCGCGCTGATAAGGAGCGAACTTTCCGGTTGGCTTTGAGGGCTTTTGATTATCGGGGCCGCGCTGCGCCAACAAGTGTCGCGCGGCCCCGATACCGTGTCAGGCGGGAAGCAGCACGCCGTCGATGACGTGGATCACGCCGTTCGACTGAAGAACGTCGGCGGGGCCGATCTTCGCCGTGCCACCCTTGGCGTCGCTCACATACCAGCTGCCATCCTTCTCCCAGACGGTGAGCTTGGCACCCTGCACCGTGGTAAGCATGGCCTTGCCGCCATTGGCTTTGGCCTGCGCGGCAATATCGGTCGCGGTCAGGCGGCCCGGCACGACATGATAGGTAAGGATGCCCGTCAGCATCGCCTTGTTCTCGGGCTTGAGCAGCGTGTCGACGGTGCCGGCGGGAAGCTTGGCAAAGGCAGCGTTGGTGGGCGCAAAGACCGTGAACGGGCCTGCCCCCGAAAGGGTCTCGGCGAGGCCGGCGGCCTTGACCGCCGTGACGAGTGTCGTGTGGTCCTTCGAATTGGCGGCATTTTCGACGATGGTGTTGGTCTCGTACATCGCGGCGCCGCCGACCATCGGGTTTTTGGCGGCCGCGATGCCGCCGGCGAGCGCAAGCGCTGCTGCGGCGAGCGAAAGAGAGATACGGGAAATAGCCATTGGTCATTCCTTTTCGAATGTTCGTCCCGGGGGGATAGGACAGGTACGGAATTAGGCGCGCCGCTCCGCCTCGGCGACCTGTCCTTTGGGGCGGGTTATCCGGCCCGCACTCGGTGGCCCATCGCCGCTAGCGATAACGGCAGTTCTCCCTCCGATCGGCTGCAGGCAAATAGGCGGCAGGCTGGCGATCGACGCAGCCGGGCAAGAAGGGGGCATCCATGCCGTTTGAGGGATCGTTCGAAGACCGGCTGGCGCTTCGCGACCTGCTCGATGCCTATGCCGACGCGGTCAACCGTGCCGACAGCGAAGCCTGGGCGGCGACCTGGGACGAAGGCGGCCGATGGTCGCTTCCCGGGTTCGGGATCTTCGAGGGCAAGGCGAAGATCGTCGACACCTGGCGCACGGCGATGCGCGCCTTTCCCGACATCGTCTTTCGCGCTTGGTCGGGTTCGATCGAGGTCCATGGCGAGACCGCGGCCATGCGGTCCTACACCGAGGAAATCTTCCTGCGCGACGGCGCCCTTCACCGGACCCTTGGCATCTATGACGACGTCTGCCGCCAAATTGATGGTCGGTGGCTGTTTACAGAGCGGCGGTTTCGACCGTTGCCTCAGCTTTCAGCAAGCGAGGTGCAGGCATGAAGATCCTAATCCAGGCGGTCATCGATATCGATCCCGAGACGCGCGGAGAGGCGCTGGCGGGTGCGCGCGGCTGGATCGAAGGCGCGCTCGCACAGCCGGGCTGTCTCGCTTACGCCTGGACCCTCGATCCGCATGTGGCGACGCGCATCCACGTGTTCGAGGAATGGGACGGCGAAGCTGCGCTCGCAGCGCATCTCGCCGGGCCGCAATACAGGGGAATGCTGGGGCATATAGGCGCATTTGGCGTGCGCGCGTCGTCGAGCCGCAAATTCGCGGTGTCGCGCGAAGGGCCCGTCTATAACAGCCACGGCGTGGCAAGTGCCGCTTTCGACTAGCGCCGCGGCCCTCTCTCGCTAGCCGCGCAGGGCTTCCCAGGCAGCGAGGGCCCGCGCCCGCGCCGCATCGTGCCCGATTAGCGGTTGCGGATAGGTGGGCACCTGCGCGTCCTGACCATGAGCGGCGGTGATCTCGGCGTCCGACAGATGCGCAAGTTCGGGAACATAAGTGCGGACATAATCTCCCATCGTAAACCGCTCGCTCTGGAGCAGCGGCGACATGATGCGCGAGAAGACCGGCGCGTCGACGCCGGTGCCCGCAACATATTGCCAGTTCATCGCGTTCGAGGCGAGATCGGCGTCGAGCAACGTATCCCAGAACCAGCGCTCACCGCGGCGCCAATCAATCAGCAGATGTTTGACGAGGAAGGAGGCGGTGACCATCCGCACGCGGTTGTGCATCCAGCCCGTGCGCCAGAGCTCGCGCATGCCCGCGTCGACCACCGGGTAGCCGGTCCGCCCCCGGGTCCAGGCGGCGAAGTCCCGGTCGGCTCCGGGGCCGCTCCGCCAGCCAAAATTATCGAAGGTGGGGCGCCCGTTCCGATCGCCATAATCGGGCATCTGGTCGACGAGATTGATGCCATGTTCGCGCCAGCCAAGCTCCGACCGAAAGGTTTCGGCGCCCGCATCGTCGCGCTCGCCGAGCGCATGCCAGATCGACCGAGGGCTGATTTCGCCGAAATGAAGATGCGGCGACAGCCGCGATGTCGCGGGGAGCGAAGGAAAATCGCGGCGGGTCTTATAGTCGCCGGCAAGCGGCAGCCAGTCGCGCAACGCGCGCCATGCGCCCTTCTCGCCTGGGCGCCAGTCGCCAAATCCTGCGGCCCAGTCCGGGCTGGTCGGGGTCAGCCCCCAATCGGCAAGATTATCCGACGCCGGCCAGACCTCGGGAGCCGGAATATGATCGGGCGCGGCATAGGGAAGGGCGGGGGGCATGCGCCCCAGGAGCGCGCGATACCATGGTGTGAAGACCCGGTAGCGGGCGCCTTGCGCATTGGTGATGCTCTCGGGCGGCGCAAGATAATTGCCGTCATGGAGCCGCAGCGCAAGCCTGGCGTCCAGCGCGTCCTCGCAGCGCCGCCACCAGGGCTCGTAACAGCGGGTCGCGTGAACCCTTGTGCTCCCGGCTTCCGCCGCGACGCGTTCGACTATTTCGGCGGCAGGGCCGCGGCGCAGGACGAGCCGGCTGCCGCGTTTGCGAAGGCTCGCGTCGAGCGCGGTGAGGCTGTGATGGAGCCACCAGCGCTGCGCGCCGCCGATCACGCGCGTTCCGGGGCTCTCGTCGTCCAATATGTAGAGCGGAATGACCGGACCTTCGGCGATCGCCGCGAGGAGCGCCGGATGGTCGGTGATGCGGAGGTCCTGACGGAGCCACAAGATGGCGGGCGGCATGGCGACGGTTCCCTTTTTGGCGGGCTGGGGTGCGGGCGATCGCGGATTTCCTCATCTGGCAGGCTCCGACCTCCGCAAAAGATGACCTTTCGGGCAGTTCAGGCAATGAAAAGCCGCTTTGCGAGCGCGAGCAAGGGGAAGGTTGGGCGGTGCGACGTGGCGTCGCACCGCCCGGCGATGAGCAATCACCGCCCCCCGCCGCGGCCAGGCGTGGGTCGCAAGGCGCTGGCCGCCGGCAGAATCGGAACGTCCGTGCGATCAGCTGGACGAGGCATCTCCTGCCGCTTCATTGGGCCCGGAGACTATCCGGTCGCGAGCGCCCGGATCGCGGGCTGCCGCAGTTCTGATGCCGAAGTCGCCGAGAATGAGGCTCGCCGTCGCCTTCGCGCTCGCGACGACCCCCGGAATACCAGCGCCGGGATGCGTGCCCGCGCCGGTAAAATAGAGGTTCTCGATGCGCGCGTCGCGGTTGTGCCCACGAAAATAGGCGCTCTGGAGCAGTGTTGGCGTCAGGCTGAAGGCGCTCCCGAGATGCGCGGCGAGATCCCGCTCGAAGTCCGGCGGCGCATATTGGATTTGCGTGACGATCCGCTCGCCAAGGTCAGGAATCAAGCGCCGTTCGATCTCGGCGATCATGCGCTTTGCCAATTTCGGCCCTTCGACCTTCCAGTCGAGCGGGGCGTGGCCGCGATGGGGAACCGGGACGAGCGCGTAGAAGCTACTATGACCTGCGGGCGCGACGCCCGGATCACTTGCGCTCGGGTGATGAAGGTAGAGCGAGAAATCCTCGGCGAGCGTGCCGTTCCGGTAGATGTCGTCGAGAAGGCCGCGATAGCGCGGACCGAACAGGATCATATGGTGGGGTATATCGGGGAAGGCGCCTCGAACTCCCAGGTGGAGGACGAAGAGGCTAGGCGACCAGCTCTTGCGCGCGAGGCGCTTCGCCTCTCGCTTGCCGCGCGGATGCGCGAGCAGGTCGCGGTAGCTGTGCATGAGATCGGCGTTCGAGACGACAAGATCTGCGCGTGCGGTAAACCCGCTCCGCGTCACGACGCCGGTTACGCGGTCGCCTTCGGTTTCGATGCGAGCTACGGGATCGCCGAGCCTCAGCGTACCGCCGAGGCGCGCGAACAGCGCGGCCATGCCGGCGACGAGCTGGTTGGTGCCGCCGCGCGCATACCAGACACCGCCATCCTGCTCGAGCTTGTGGATGAGCGCATAGATGCTGCTAGTCGCCATCGGGTTGCCGCCAACGAGCAGGGTATGGAAGGAAAGCGCCTCGCGCAGCTTCTCGCTACGCACATAGCTCGCGACGGTGTTATAGACCGAACGCCAGGCACGGTGCCGCAGGAGCGCGGGCGCCGCCTTCAGCATCGAGCGAAAATCGAGAAAGGGGACCGCCCCGAGCTTCACATAGCCTTCCTCGTAAACCGAGGCGGCATAGCCGAGGAACCGCTCGTATCCCGCCACATCGGCGGGATCGAGCGCGGCGATCTGACGGGCGAGCGCCCCCTTGTCATTGCCATAATCGAAGGTCGATCCGTCGGGCCAGCTTAGCCGGTAAAAGGGCGAGACCGGGACGAGGTCGACATCGCGCTCGAGCCGCTGGCCGCTCAGCTCCCAGAGCTCGGCGAGGCAGTCCGGGTCGGTGATCACCGTCGGCCCGGCATCGAAGGTGAAACCATCCTTCTCGAAGACATAGGCGCGGCCGCCCGGCCGGTCGCGCGCTTCGACGAGCAGCGTATCGAGGCCCGCCGACTGGAGGCGGATGGCGAGGGCGAGGCCGCCGATGCCGGCTCCGATTACGATCGCGCGGGTCATCGCGTCGCCTCTGCCGCAATCGCCGCGCCGAGAACATGGCCCGACAGCCACGCATATTCTACAAAGCCGTGATAGAGCCAGTCTCCGCAAGCGCCGAGGCCTATGGCAGGGTTCCAGAGCAGCTTCAGATCCTGTCCCGAGGGCTGCGAGAATAGCCAGCGATGGGCGGCGATATGGCTCGGGGCGGGCAGGTCGCGGCCCGCGACCTTTCCCAGCTCGGCGAGAAGCGCTGGCGCCACGCTCGCGCTGTCGGAGGCGAGGTGCGTCTGCGACCAGGTCCAGTCGGCTTGCACGACCCACCGCTCGCCCGGCGCGCGGCCGGGCTTCGCGCTGTCGCGCGCGGCGGTCACGATGGCACCCGAGCCGCGGAGGAAATCGGGGAGCTCCTCGATCCGCTCCTCAAAGGCGAACATCGCGGTCCAGCATGGGTTATAGCGCGCCGCCATTGCGGCGCGCGCCATCTCGAAATCGTGAAGCGACAGAAGCGGCGCTGCCTGCTCGGCGGGGATGGCGATCACCGCCGCATCATATTTGCCGAGCCGTTTTGCCTCGCTGTGGAGCGTCCAGCCCGCGGGCGATTTGGTCAGGGCTATGACCGGTCGCGACAGGCGGACATCGAGATCGTCCGCGAGAGCTTTGAGCGGCGTAGTCATGGTCGGCGTGCCAACCCAGCTGTCCGCGCCGGCGGCCGGCCAACGCGCGGCGAGGCCTGCCTTCTCCCACGCTGCTACGAGCCTGGTAAAGCCTTCCGAGCGTGCCGTGAAATGCGTGGCGCCATGATCGAATGCGACCTCCGGATTGCCCGGATTGGCGCGGCGGGTCGCGAGGCGGCCGCCGATGCCGCGGGATTTGTCGAACAGCGTGGCTTCCAGACCGGCGTCGCGCAGCCGCCGCGCGCACGCGAGCCCCGCAATGCCGGCTCCGATGATCGCGACCCGCATCAGACCATGGCCTCGCGGTCACCGAAGTGGCACGGACAATGTCCGGCCTCCGCCTGCAGGGATGTCCGCGCTGTCGACGTGCGAGGCGTCATGCGTGATTTTTTCCGGTTCGTCGCAATTGTCATCGACGCAGGCTTGCATGAGCGAGGGGAAGTGTCGCAACATGTCCCTTGGGGCACCCAGGGGAGAGCAGGCAGATACTATGTCATTGAAGACAATGATCGCGGCCAGCCCGATCGCCGCGGTGATCAGCGATCCGCGCCTGCCTGACAATCCGATCGTCGAGTGCAATGCTGCCTTCTCGGCGCTCACCGGCTATGGGCCGGAGGAAATTCTTGGACGCAATTGCCGCTTTCTCGCCGGGCAGGGCACCGAGCTCGAACTGACCGAGACCTTGCGCGCCGCCATCCGGGAGCAGAGGCCGGCGCTCGTCGAGATCCTCAACTACCGGAAAGACGGAACGCCCTTCCGCAATGCCGTGCTGGTCGCGCCAATCTTTGGCCAGGGCGGCAATCTCGAATATTTTCTCGGCTCGCAAATCGAAGTCGACGAGGCTGGCGAGGCCGTTGGAGGACGGAGCACGCGAGCGCGCGCCCAAATTGAGGCGCTCTCGCCGAGGCAGCGCGAGGTGTTGAAGCTGATGGCGAGCGGACAGCTCAACAAGCAGATTGCCTTCACGCTGTCGCTGTCGGAGCGGACGATCAAGATGCACCGCGCTGCGCTGCTGCGCGCGCTCGGCGTCGAGACCACGGCCGATGCGATCCGGCTCGCGGTCGAGGCCGGCTTCTAGGCACCGCTCCAGCTTCCCTTTGAGGCATATGGGATATCGCGCCGCCGCCGATTAAGCTTCAGGCAGCCGGACCGGCTTTGTGGCCGTGAGGAGAAGGCATTTGAACGGCAAGCGCGCCTTGGTGATCGGAAGTGGCGGCGGTATCGGCGCCGCGCTTGTCGAGCAACTTGTCGCATCGGGCCGATTTGACCGCATCTATGCCGGGACCAGGCGGCCCGATGCTTCGCGTCATCCCGATGTGACAACGCTGACGATCGACATATTGGACGACGGCACGCTTGCCGAGGCAGGTCGCCAAATTGCCCAGGATGGCGCGCTCGACTTGTTGATCGTGGCGACGGGGCTGCTGCATCGCGGGGCTGACATCCGTCCTGAAAAGAGCCTTCGGCAGCTCGATGCATCGGTTATGGCCGAAGTATTCGCGGTCAACAGCATCGGGCCCGCGCTCGCCGCAAAGCATTTTCTTCCACTGCTCGGCCGGAGACACCGGGCGGTCGCCATATTTCTTTCTGCGCGCGTTGGTTCGATTGCAGACAACAGGCTAGGCGGATGGCACAGCTACCGGGCCTCCAAGGCGGCGCTCAATGCTCTGGTGCGCTGCTTCGCGATAGAACTTCGCCGCAGCAATCCGGAAGCGACCGTCGCTGCACTGCACCCGGGAACCGTCGAAACGCCTCTCTCGGAGCCATTCCAGGCTCGGGTTCCGCCTTCGAAGCTATTTTCAGCGCGCAAAAGCGCGGCGCTAATGCTTGCTGTGATCGACCAGCTGACGCCGGCGGATAGTGGCGACGTTTTCGCATGGGATGGTGAACGCATTCCATTCTGATACTGGTTGCCCGATGCGACGGAACGGCAAACCGTTTCAGCCGTTCGGTCAATATCCCGAGCGCAACGGGGTGCCGATTCAAACGAGTCCGCCGAGGGTGCGATACGGGAGAGGGCCTACAGTGCGAAACCAGGTCATATTGTTTGTCGAGGACGAATTACTTATCCGTTTTGTGCTCGCCGATGCGCTGCGGGACGTCGGATATGACGTGGTGGAAGCTGCGACTGGCGAGGAGGCGCTCGATATCCTGGATTCCCCGCCGGTCATCGATCTCATCATTACCGACGTCCGAATGCCTGGCCAAGTCGATGGGCTTCAAGTGGCGCGGCGCTCAAAAGGGCTCGCGCCTGCCCGTCCCGTGATCATCTGCTCGGCGCATCTTCTGAAATCGGAAGCATCCCCCGCCGATGAATTTCTCGCTAAACCCTATACCGTTGCTGACCTTTTAGAAGCGACCGCCCGGTTGATCGGAGACCCATGGCAGAAGAACTCCAACAGCCACAGTGCCTGATCGTGGCTGACGCTGACGTCCTCATACGCAATGCACTCGCAGAATATCTTCGCCATTGTGGCTACAAGGTTTTCGAGGCGGCGACGTCGGACGAGGTGGTGACTGCGCTGGAGGAAGGCGCGGTGGAGATTGACGCCCTGCTTGCCGATGCTAGTCTTTCGGGGAGTTTAAATGCGTTCGAGCTTCGGATTTGGGTCAAGCAAACCTATCCTGATGTTGAAATTGTTCTCGCCGGCAACATCGATTCCGCCGCTAAGGCGGCAGGCCATCTGTGTGATGAAGGTCCGCACCTAGCGCGGCCTTATGATCCGGAAAGCGTCGCTGCTCACATCAAGCGTTTGCTGGCGTCAAGCAGACGACGTCACTTGTAACTCACCTCAACTCCTCACGACGAATATAACCCGGTCTGATCGGCCGCGCCCTCTATGGCTCGTCACAGTCCCACCCGCCAACGCTCGTCTTCACGGTCGCGCTTGGTCAGCCGGTTCTATCACTGAGCGGAATTGCCGTCTGCCCGTCCGCGCTGTCATCCGCGTGCGCAGGCGCACAGTATCGTAGCGGGTTTCCTGCGCTTCCAATTGGTTGATTGGATGGCTGCCCTCCGGTTGCAGCGCAGTATGAAATTTAACCAAAGGCGGGACAAATTGATCCAGGTGGATCCGAATTCCCGGGCAGTTGCCTGATCGAATAGGGACAAGGGCATAGCACCCGGATCACCTGACAATCATCGGGACGTAGTCGGTCGCGCGTCTTCCTCGCTGCATGCCTTAGGGCGACGGAAGTAACTTAGGTTAAGACAATTTCTCGGGGTGTCAGACATTGTCGATGCGGAATGAATGTCCAAAGAAGCACTGTTTTCTGCGGCTCCCGAAAAGAGTGGGGACCGCGTATGCAGGACGCGATCCGCTCAACGCGGAGTCGCACGCGCACGCCGTTTTTGCTAAAGAGCACGTAGCGATGCTGGGCCGCCCTGAAATAGCCCGCAGGTTCCGAGGCGCATCCTCGGATCACCGGATACGGGCCAGGTGACCGGTATAGTGTTTGGTTCTGCTGCCGGAGGTATTGGCAATGGGTGCTTATCATCTTCTCATCACCGACTTGCTGGCTGGAGAGCGTCGCGTGGATTTCTACGCTGAAAGTCCCGATCAGGCTTTTCTTGAGGCTCGCAATGAGAAGGACGGTACCTAAGTTGAGCTTTGGGAGGGCGATCAGCTGCTCGCCCGAATGACCAAATCGGGTGCGAATATTTGGAAAATCGAAGGCGGGGCGCAGCGCAGATTATAGCGCACCTCTACCCAGCGGCATCAAAACAGCATTGCGGCTCGACGAGTGAAAAATGGGCTGTGCGTGCCCGGTCAGACCATGATTTCGCGAATCCGGTGCGCGAGCGCGTCCATCGCAAAAGGCTTGGTAATGAGCGCCATGTTAGGCGCGAGCCTCCCGCTTCCGATGACAGCATTCTCCGCATAGCCCGTGATGAAAAGAATTTTCAGGCTAGGGCAAAGGCTGAGAGCGGCATCGGCTATCTGCCGTCCGTTCATGCCGCCAGGTAGACCGACGTCGGTGATCAGAAGATCGATGGCCTCCTTTGCCTGCAGGACCCGCATCGCGCTCGGCCCGTCGAACGCCTCGAGAACCTGATAGCCCAATTCCTCGGCCACTTCGGCGACGAGCATGCGGATCGTCGGCTCGTCGTCGACGACCAGCACATTGCCGCGTGCCGGCCCGGCGCCATCGATCGACGTTGGCGCGGGCGGATCGGGATCGACCGTGTCGGGCTCCTCAGCGCTCATGTAGCGCGGAAGATAGATGCACATGGTCGTTCCCATCCCGATCTCGCTGTAAATACGAACTTGTCCTCCCGATTGACGCGCAAATCCGTAAATCATCGACAGGCCGAGGCCTGTGCCTTCGCCAAGCGGCTTGGTCGTGAAGAAAGGATCGAAAGCGCGCGCGGAGACCTCTTCGGTCATGCCCGTCCCAGTGTCGGTGACGCAAAGGGACACATATTGGCCGGGATCGAGATCGCGCTCCCTTGCGCCACGTCCGTCGAGCCATTTATTAGCCGTCTCGATCGTGATCCGTCCGCCCTCGGGCATCGCGTCGCGCGCGTTGATGCACAGGTTGAGAATGGCGTTCTCGAGCTGATTGGTGTCCACCAGCGTCGTCCACAATCCCGCCTTGCCTACCGTCTCCACCGTGATCGAGGGGCCCACCGTTCGGCGCACCAATTCCTCGATGTCGAAGATCAGCCGGTTCACGTCGCACGGCTTGGGATCGAGCGTCTGACGGCGCGAGAAGGCGAGTAGGCGGTGCGTGAGCGCAGCGGCGCGCCGGACCGCGCCCTGCGCGGCGACCGAATATTTGTCGATCTCTGCGACGCGACCCTGAGCGATGCGGATCTGCATCATTTCGAGCGACCCCGAAATGCCGGTCAGCAGATTATTGAAGTCATGCGCGATGCCGCCTGTGAGCTGGCCGACAGCTTCCATTTTCTGAGACTGCCGGAGCGCCTCTTCGGCACGGTCACGCTCTGCTGCGGTCTCTTTGACCTCTTCGACCAGCCGCATGCGCTCCTGTTGAAGCTGGCGCTCTACCGCTTTGCGCGCCGATACATCGAGCATTGCGCCCACCATCCGGATCGGCGCGCCATCCTCACCGCGAATGACATAGCCCCTGTCGAGAATGTCGGCGTAGCTGCCGTCCGCACGGCGAAAGCGATACTCGTCAGTCCAATCGCTCGCGCCTCCGTCGATCACATGATGGATACTCGCATCGATCCGCGCGCGGTCTTCAGCGTGGATCTGCGCAAGCCACCATTCGCCGGTCGGCACAACGTCGTCGGGCCTGTGACCGTAAGCGCTTTCGAGAGCGGCATTCCACGTCACATGATTGGTGCGAAAATCCCAGTCCCAGATCGCATCGTTCGTGGCGCGTCCCGCGAGACGAAGGCGCTCCTCGACCTCGCGCAGCTTGGCGCTGGCCTCGCGGTCGCGCGTAACATCTTGCACGGTGCCGATGAGCCGAACAGGCTCTCGGCCGTCGAAAAATGCGAGGCCTTGCGCACGAATGTGACGAAGAACCCCGTCTTCGATGCCGACCGTGCGATACTCGACATCGAACCGGTGACTTCCATCGGGATCGAGAGCCGCGGCGACGGCGCGGTTTGCGCGCTCGCGATCATCAGGGTGAAGGCCGGCGAGAAATGCGCTTTCGTAGCTGACCGGAACTCCCGATGACATCCCGAAGAGTGCACGGCACCGGTCATCCCAGGATAGACTCATCTCGCGCGGGCGATAATCATAACGACCAAGCTCGGCGGCGCGTGTCGCGAGCTCGAGTTCTTCGCGACTGGCCTTGAGCGCCGCGTCGCTGCGCGCACGATCGACCGCCTCGCGAATGCGAAGCGCGACATCCTCGACGAGCGCGATTTCGCCCGTCGTCCATGCGTGCGGCGCGTCCTTTTCGACGTAAAGCACCGATTCCAGCACGCCTTCGCGTGTCATGGGACAGAGAATCTGTGCCGCAATGTCGTGCCGCGAATGGTCATCGGATTTGTGTCCTGTCGTGACTACGGTGTCACCTTGGGCGAGCTCGCCGTTCGTCGCCCCCTGCAATCGTGAAACCTCGCCGCTGCGCGACGCGCCGTCTTTCGTCCATTCAGACGCGATTTTCATGCCGGCCTCGCCGGCGTTCGAAGCGAAGCCGCACCGTGTCGCGCCGAGATGAGTGCCGAGCCGCGTGGCCGCTGCCGCGAGGATCGCCACGGGGTCCGCGAGATCGCGCAGCTCTGTAAGCAGGGCGAGTTGAAATGCCTGACGCTCGAGCAATTCCTCGCGGCTTAGCTGATCGGACCGTGGCATGCGTCTCCCGTTCGCATGGGACGATCCGCCACCTTGGCCGACCCTTGACAATTTCCCCGCGATTGAACGCCATAGGGACGATTTCGTTCCGGTAAGAGCCACGCTACGGTGCAACAAAATCGGCACGTGGGCGTATGGGGTATCACGATGTTAGCCGCCCGGTAAGCGGGCGAAATGGAGGCTGTTGACGGCGTGACAGATCATGAGGAGCTCGACGCCGGAGCGAGCGGGACCGAACCTTCGGCTGGAGCCACTCTTGGCGATCATCGACGCGAAACCACGCTGACCCATTCTGGCCTCGACGAGCGAAGCAATATCTTCTTCGCCGCAATCGAGATGACCAGGATGCCGATGATCCTGACCGATCCGAACATTGCCGATAATCCGATCGTTTTTGCGAACAAGGCCTTCCTCGATCTGACCGGCTATGAAGAGACCGAGGTTCTCGGGCGGAACTGCCGTTTCCTGCAAGGGCCGCAAACCGATCGCGAGCGTGTCGCGGACCTCCGGTCTGCAGTCGCGAACCGCCAGTCGATCGCCCTCGAGATATTGAACTACAAGCGGGATGGGACGCCGTTCTGGAATGCGGTCTTTATCGGACCGGTTTATGACACTGGCGGCAAGCTTCTGCATTTCTTCGCAAGCCAGCTCGATGTGACGCGGCGGCGAGAGAGCGAACAGGCGTCGCAGCAGGCCCAAAAGATGGAGGCAATCGGTCAGCTCACCGCCGGGCTCGCGCATGATTTCAACAATCTGCTTCAGGTCGTCAACGGTAATCTCGAATTGCTCGGGACCCGGATCGAGGATGAGAAACAACGAAGCTATCTAGCGCGTGCGCGCGGGGCAGCGGAGCGCGGCGCCAAACTCACGGGCCAGCTCCTCGCGTTTGCGCGCAAGACGAGGCTGACGCCCCGGGCTGTCGATGTGAACGATTGCATCAACGGCTTCGCCGACATGCTTGAGGCTTCGCTCGGCGGCCGCATCGAACTGCACCTGTCGCTCCGGCGCGGCCTTCCAAAGGCGGTCGTCGATCCCGAGCAGCTCGAAATGGCGATCCTCAATATTGCGCTAAACGCGCGCGACGCGATGCCGGGAGGTGGCGTCCTGACGATTGCAACGGCGAAGGTCCATCTGAACGGCGATGCACCGGCCCGGGGACTTTCTCCGGGTGACTATATCTCGGTCGAGCTAGTCGACGATGGCGAAGGCATGGCGCAGCATGTGATCGCGCGGGCGGTGGAGCCGTTTTTCACGACCAAGGCTACCGGGAAGGGGACAGGGCTGGGCCTCGCGATGGCGAGCGGCTTCGTCCTGCAATCGCGGGGGCGGCTCGAAATCGAGAGCGAGGTCGGCAAGGGCACCACCGTACGCATTCTTTTCCCGGTCTCGACATCTGATGATGCCGAATTGCCGGTTGCGGGTCCGAAACAGTCTGTCGAACGCGGCGAGGCCCATATTCTCCTGGTCGAAGACGATGCCGAAGTCCGCGCGCTGGCGCGCGAAAATCTCGAGGACGCTGGTTATCGCGTAACGGTCGCCGAGAATGGTGACGCGGGTCTCGTGGCGCTTGAGCACCTGCTTGCCACCGACATGGTGGATCTAGTCTTCACCGACTTGGTGATGCCCGGAAACCTGGATGGCATTGCGCTCGCGGAAGCAGTCCGGCGGCTCGCACCTCAAGTGCCCGTGTTGATGACCACGGGCTATAACGAGGACTTAGTCGTCGAAGGACCACTTCGCAGCGAGCGTGACGTGCTTGGCAAACCCTATCGCCGGGCCGACCTGCTCGATCGCATCGCACAGGCGCTGGCGCACAGGGATGAAAATTCTGCTCGGCGACGCCCGTCTGACTTCGGTGCTGCCGAGGAATGATCGTTTCAATCGCCCGGTGGGTAAACGGCCTGTTGCACTTCAGAAACCAAGCCCCCGGTCTCGGTCAATGCCTCAACGGCTGACGTTGCGACCTCGCACCCAAGCGCACTTGCAGTGTCGCACCTGTAAATTGTCCAGACCGCGGGACCGTCGCTGACCATTCTCGCCAACGAAGCCGGAGCTGCAATCTGCCGCAACGGACCTAATGGCAGCTCCTTGCATTCTGATGCCATCAGCAGACTGTCTCCGGTCGGCCACAACGAACGATTTGCCGAAAAAGAACACCCGCCCGATCGAAATCGGACGGGCGTAAGATAAAGAGCTGAGTTTCCTGAAAGGAAGAGCTCTCTTGGGTCGCATGGCGCGCCTAGCTTCGCTGGTAGACCTGATATTGTACCGCGACGCCAAAAAGGGAGCAGCTCTCGCGCCTCAGGGCTTGACCGCAACCGGAAGACGGAATGGTGCGCCAAGCCTGTTGAAGGCGTTCATCGCCGCGATCGCGATCGTCAGGTCCACGAGGTCTTTCGGCTCGAATGCCTCGGCGGCTGCTGAATAGGCCTCGTCGGAAGCGTGGGTCTCGCTGACACGCGTGACTTCCTCCGCCCAGGCCAAAGCCGCGCGATATTGGTCTGGGAACAGATGCGGGACTTCATGCCACACCGGAAGCAGCGCGATCTTGTCGATCGGCATGGTCTTGAGAAGGTCCCGGGTATGCAGATCGATGCAGTGAGCGCATCCGTTGATCTGCGAGACGCGGAGGAAGACGAGGTGAATCAGTTCTTCAGGCAGGGCCGTGCTGGTGGTGACATAATGGTGCACACCGTAGAGCGCCTTCGCTCCAGCGGGAGCCACTTCGGACCAATTCAACCGGTTCATCTGATCTTCCTTTCTTCCTGAGCCAAAATCGGCGTCACCATGCCTGACGAGCGGGATTCTTCCGCTGTGACATCCCGCGCAAAAAATGCCGGTGGACCGAATGCTGTCGAATGGGATCGGAAGAAAGGTCCGAGATTGATCTAGCGCAGTGTACCGATCAGGCCGCGCCAAGAAACGATGGGCCACGGCATTGTCGTACTGCGACGGAATGCCCGCTTATCTGGAATTGGAGTTGAAAGCCGCCCGACCCAATCGGCCATTCCAATCGCCAACCGGCAAGCGCCAAAAAAGACGCCCGCGCGGCCGAAACCGTGCGGGCGTCAGATGAAGATCTCGGTTTCCTGAAAGGACGAGGTCTCTTGGGTCGCACGGCGCAGATAATGTCGAGGGCCGGGTAGTTATTGTACCGCTGCGCCAAAAGAGCTGCCCTGGCGCGCATTGGACGTCGACCACCGGTTGCTTCAGATAGGAACCGTTCGGTAGGCAATCGGCCGCTCATGTGGTTTGTTCAGCCGGTGTTCGGCTGCGCGCCGCTACGTCCGGTGCCTGATTGAAGGAGACGGGTCATGAAAGAATATATCGCCGCTGCGGTCCTCGCTGCGCTCGCCGTTCCCGCCGGCCCGGCGCTGGCGGATCCGCCGCCCTGGGCGCCGGCGCACGGCAAGCGCGCCAAGGATCGTGGCCTCTATGACGGATATGGGCGCTATTACGAGCCTCGCCGCATTTCGCACAATGATCGCATTTGGCGGAGCAAGGATGGCCGCTACCACTGCCGCCGCGAGAATGGCACGACCGGATTGATCATTGGCGCCGCCGTCGGTGCGCTCGTCGGGCGCGAACTCGATGGCGGGCGTGATCGCACGGTCGGCACGATCATCGGCGCGGCCGGCGGCGGGCTGCTCGGGCGGGCTATCGATCGCGGCGAACTGAAATGCCGCTGATGTGAAAGGACGGCGCGAGAGGGACCAGTCTGCTCGCGCCGTCCCCTTGGACACCGCACGCAGTGGGGGTGCGGGCGGTGGCGAAGAATCTATCCGACAGTCTGATGCCGCGGGCGAGGTGCCTTCGTCATGCGCAGACCGGCTATGCCCGCGCGGTCGATAGTGCGGCGCCACGATTCCAGCTCTTCGCCGCTGAGACGGTATCTTGCGCAGTCGTCGGCCAGCCCGATCAATCCGCCATCGATCGCGGCAAGCAACTCCGCCTTGCGGCGCGCGACCCAATAGCCTGCCGTCGATGAGGGCAGATCGTCGATTGTCAGCGGCCCCACCGGCCCGGCGACCGATGTCGGCCTTGTCCTAAATTCGAGCACTGCGAACTCTCCATTCGCTCGGCTGCTGCCGTATGAGTGCCCCCCGCGGCAAAAATGCGGTTTCGAGGTTAACAAAAGGTTGCGGAGGAGCATTGTATGCGGCCAACCGTTCGTCGATCATGGGTGGCGACGGGCCAAACTGCGTGTCGAAGGGAGCGCTGCGACCCTCTCAATGATCGCCGCTATTGCCAGGCTGGGCGGAATGCTGCAGCCTCAATGCTGTAACGGGGGGAAAACAGATGCGAACTGCGAATATGATGGTGGCGTTGGCGCTGATGGCAGTACCGGCGCAGGCTCAGACGGTGCCTGACTTGCCGGCAAATCCGGTCAAGGCGATCGATGGCGAATGGTATGGCGTCGACCACAAGATCAAGCTGTCCGTGGCAAATGGCGTGGTAACGATCGTGGAATACGACACCGCTGATCCATACCTCAAGAAGATCGCGGCACCTCCTGGAACCGTCATCGCTCGCATCACGGGCGTGGAATCGACCGGACCCAAGTCGGCACGGTTCGTCGGCCAATGCCTTGAATTGATCGACACCTCGCGGTCGGACACCATAGCTTGTCCTACGCATGCTTTTGTGCAGTCGGCAGCTTACGGCGGCAAGCCAGGCCTGACGATCAATTTCTGGACCGCCGCTTTCCTTCGCAAGGGCAATATTCCGGAATATCAATGGCAATATCGCAAGTGAGCGATGAAAGAAGCGAAGGCCAGTCGCTGCGCGGCAAACGATAGCGCTCACGTCAAATCCGGCCTGATTTTTGCATGTGAGTTCTCGCCGCAAAACAGACGAACCAGCTTGCTCCGATGAAAGGGTTCCGATCTTTTTGTTCTGTCGGCCGCGATGCGAGAAGCGGGCGCGGGTGAGGGAACTAGGGCAGTAAAATGATGGAGGATCGGCGATGAGAGTGGATGCGCCGCGGCCGGGCGGGACAAAGGCTCACCTTGTGAGGCATCAGGCGAAGCGAGGCGCGACCCATTGCCGGCATGTCATCGCCGGGTTCCTCCTCGCGGTCATCGGCCCTTCCGCGGCAGTCGGCGCTTCCGTGCCTCCAGCCGTTGACGGCAGCCAGGCCGACAGGGATGCCGCCGCCGCTCGGATCGCAGCGCAAGCGATCGACGCGGGTCACCCTGCCGAAGCGGCGGGCATCCTCGAAACGCTGGTGGCCCCGCGCCATCATATGCTCGCGATCTTGCCCGCGTGGCATCGCGATTTGGCACGCGCTTACGTCGCGCTCGGCCTGATCGATGGCGCCGCTGGCCAGTATCGGCTCGCCTTGGCCGTCGCGCCCGACGACGAAGTGGTCGCGCTTGGTGACGAGCTTGCGGCGATCCTCGCCAAGGAAGGGAGCGCAGACATCGTGCCGGACACGCTGGGGCCGAACGGCGCCAAATATTTTGACCTTCACTGGGTCGATCGCGGCAACGGGACGCTCGATTTCGCGGCCGCCTTCACGCTGCCGCAGGATGATGCCGACGGAGCGGCGTATACGGCGGCGACCTACCGCGCCGACTGCCTTGCGCTCAAGTCGCAGCTGCTCGGGGGCGCCGCCTTCTCGAGTTCGGGCGCGAAGCTGCGGTCGTTCGGCAAGGGTGAGGCCGCGAAGCCGGCTAACGACCTGGCGGACCATAGTCTGAGAATGATCTGCCGTCGCGATCCGGCCCAGCAGGTGAAGCGTGTGCCCGCAATCGACGGCCGCACGCTGCTCGCGCGCTACCGCGCGCAACGCGCGCAGCGGACCGCTTCGGCGCCATCCGGCGGCGAGAGCGGCGCCCACGAGGCCGCGTGCCGCGCGCATGTGGAAATGTTCGTCGGGCAGCTCGCCGCCGAGGGACAGGTATCGGGGCCGAGCTGGCAGGTGCGCGACTGGTGGGACATCCGGACGGAGGATTTCTCCGAGGAACGCCGCGCCGCGGCCACGTCGGCGGTCACGGCGCTCGCTCGCGCCGACCCGGGCGCCGCACGCGCTTTCCAGCAGGCCTGCGTGCAAGAAGCGCTGTCGGGCGGAGCCGTCCCCGGCATGTAGCCGTCTGCCGCTGCCGAGCTTGCACAAATCGGTTTCACGAGCACTGCGGGTGTTCGAAATAGTGCTTTGGCGCCCGAGGCGGCGATCGCGAGGCCGGTGAGGCGCAGCGATCTTGCTTGCGTCCTTCGCGCGCCGCGATAGGTCGGTCAGGGGTCGCGCTAGGGCAGGGGGCGTGCAATTGATCCGGTACAAATCATGGTTGCTCTTCGGGGCGCTTGCCTTGGCGGCGCCCGAGGTTTCCGCCAAGCTGTCCGTCGACCCCGTTCCCGCGAGTGCCGAGCTGAACGATGCGCTCGCCGCCAAACGCTATGACGAGGCGATGACTTTGGCACGCCGCGAGCATGAAGCTTGCGTCGCGGTCAAAGGGTCCGATCCTTGCGTCGGACTGCTCGCCTTGCAAAGCGATGCGCTGACTGCCTGGGCGGTGGATCATGGTGATTTCGATCGCGACGAAAAGGGCGAAGGTATGGCCCTTCGCACCGCGCGCCTCCTCCACGCCCAGGTTAACAGGCTAAAGGGCTTCGATGGGCCGATCTTCGCGTCGGCGTTCGGCAACCTCGGTGAAATGCTGTCGCTCTACGGCCGGCCGGTAGAAGGCGAGCAGTATTTGCGGGACGGGCTGCGATACAACATCGTGCGGGCGATGGAGTTCCAGGGAACCGAGCGGCTCTCCGATGCGGCGCTCCGCACGTCGCTCCTGCGGCTGACCCGCAACCTTGCGCTGCAGGGCCGCAATGAGGAGGCGCGCGGTTATCTCGCTGCCGCCGACAGCCTGCTCTCGACGTTGGCCATGATGGGCTCACCCGAAGCTAAACGCGCGCTCCCCGATTTTCTGGCAGTTGCGGCGCTGGTGCCGGGCGAAGCGAGCGGTGGCGCTGCGGATTATGTCGAGGCGGCGGTCGGGTATGAATGGGAACGCGAGCACAACGGTGAGGGATGGGACCCCGATGACTGGGCGGCAGTCCGGGGTCGCCTCGCCCGCGACGAGATCGCTTTTCTCGCGCGGAGCGGGAACATGGCAAAGGCGGTGGCGCGCTTCGATGCCGAGCCGGACCTGCTCCGCGGCGGGCGAGGCGCGTCGCGTCTCGAATTTCTCACCCGGCTCGGCGCTGCGCTCGTCGCTGAGGGGCGCGCTAACGAAGGTGCCCCGATTCTCGCCGAGGCAATGCCGGTCGTCGATACGACTTGGGACAGGAGCGACGACCGGCGCATCGATGCGCATGCGGCGCGCGGCGCCGCCATCCTCGCGCTCGATCCAGGGCAGCACGCCGATGCCGCGGCCGAATATCGGAAGGCTGTCTCAGGCGCGGTGGCGCGGGTCGAGGCGGCCGACACAACCGAGGGGCTTGTTCGCGCCGTCCGGCGCTACCGTCCCGTCTTTGAGGGACTGCTCGGCGCCCTTCCTCCCGAAGCGGCAAGCTCGCTCACGCGCGGAGAAGCGTTCGAGGCGGCCCAATGGTCGTCGATCGGCGAGACCGCGGCGACACTCGCCAAGGTTTCGGCACGCACATCGCGCAGCGATGGCCCGGTCGCGGAAAAGGAGCGGTTCCGCGAGGAGGTGCGCGCGAGCGTTGCGTCGCTCAACCGCGAGATCGCGCAATGGCTATCGGTTCCCGGCAGCCCCGATACCGATCGCGAGTTGCTAGGAAAATTCTATTTGCGCGACGTTGATGCCGTGATGGACGAGATGTCGACCGAGGAGATCGCCGCGATCGACCCCGCCTATGATCAGCTCGTCAAGCCTCGGCCGATCGCCGCCGAACGAGTGCAGGCGCTGCTCGACAAGGACGAAGCCGTTCTTTTCTTCCTTTCTGACGAGCGGGGCACGTCGGTCTTTGTTCTGACGCGCTCGGGATTTACATGGCATCGTTCGCGCCTGACCCGCGATGCCTTGGCGAAGAGCGTTGAGCGGCTGCGCGGTCAGATCAAGCGCGACCTTCGCGAGCGCTGGGTCGGGAGCGTCGACAATTTCGACGAGCAGCTTGCGCACAATCTGTATCAGGAGCTCATTGCGCCCATCGAAACGTCCCTCGGCGGCGCAACACGTCTGATGACCGTGACGCCAGGTCCGCTGAGCAGCCTGCCGTTGACCTTGCTCGTCACAGCCGGCGCCGACACGCAGAAGCCGCAATTTCTGATTGATCGTTACGAGATTTCGACGCTGCCGTCGGTTTCAAGCCTTTACTCGTTGCGTTGCCTGCTTCGGCCTGCGGGTGATCGCCCGGCCGGTTGCGGCCCTGGACCCGGTCGCAATCGTCCGCCATCGCAGACGATCCTGTTCGCTGCGGGCGATCCGGCGCTCAAGGGTCATTCAGGCGACGACCGGGGTATCGTGGAATATTCGGAACTGTTCCAGCGTGGCATAGCGGACCCGGCCCGGATCATGGCGATGCCTTCGCTTCCAGGCACGCGCCGCGAGATCGAGGGCGTGCGATCGATGTTCGATCCTGGACAGACTGTTGCTCTTATGGGCTCCGCGGCGACCGAGGGATCGGTCAAGTCGAATCCCGGGCTGGCCAATGCACGCTATGTCCTTTTTTCGACGCACGGTCTGCTGGCGAGCGAGACGGGGCTCGATGGCGAGCCGGGTCTCGTCTTCACGCCGCCATTAGCGGGGGCGCAGTCCGACAGGGACGATGGTCTTCTCACCGCCTCGGAAGCCGCGCAACTGAAGCTCGCAGCGGATATCGTCGTACTGTCGGCGTGCAACACGGCAAGTTCGAACGGCAGCGCCGAAGCGGACGGGCTGTCGGGCTTGGCGCAGTCTTTCTTTTATGCTGGCGCGGGTTCGCTTCTGGTGTCGCACTGGCCGCTCGACGATGAGGCCGGGGCCGAAATCGTCACGCATCTCTTTGCAGGCATCGAAAAGCATCCCGGCGCTCCGGGGGCTGCGTTCCGGCAGGCGATACTGGCGCTTCGCGCAAAAGACGATACCTCGTCTCCAGCGGTTTGGGCGCCGCTCGTGTTTGTCGGAACCACCGACCGGGGCGTGCGGTAGCGAGAGTTCGGGTGCTCGCAGTGCGTTATGAGTTCAGGTCGCCCTCCAAACGTCCGCTGAGCGCAAATTTGGTCTTGAATCCGCCCGTCTGCTACCGGCCAGGTCAAGCGTCGGCGCTGGCTCGCAGCGAACAGGTGGCTGAATGGGATGGCAAGCGGATGCAACAGTCGGCTGCTCAAGAGCGAGTTAGTCTCGTTCCAGAAAAATAGCCTCCGGTATCTCTTGGGCCGGCCACAGAGCGCCATAACTAATCATATTCATCAGAGCGATCTGGTCTTGGTCGAAATGGAACGAGTAATAAGCGTGGACCGTGACGAACGGATTGCACTCATTCTCGGGCGTGGCTTCAATCCCTCGTGCGCGCGCGATCACCAGATCGCCCACTGGCGTGGCTTCCAGCAGTTGGAACGGTTGCGGAGCGGGCCACCGAAAACTGGCCCGTCGCATGCTCTCGGTCGAGCGCTCGATTTCTTCGAACGACCCCGCTTGACCGATCTTCTCAAAAAACCTTTCGACGAGTCTCAAACGTTTTTCTTGCGCCTGCCTATCAAATACAGGGTCTGGGCGAGGCGATGATATCTGACAAGACATTGCCGTTCCCGGCATAAACGTGGCGCACGCCACCGCTGTGATTGCCTTCCGCCTCCCGATCATCGGTCGCTCCCCAAACATATAGTGGAGGATACATACAAAGCCGGTGTCCGCAATCGGTCGCTTCCGGTCGTGGCTATCCGGCGCGCCGCGGATGTCCGCCTCTCTCGGTCTCCCGCCAAAACCGGACCGTTCTTAAATGGCCACAAGCGGTTAACGCGCCAAAGAGCGCTTGCTGATTGTCTCGTAGCATGTGCGGGCCAAGGCAGCAGGATAGGAGGTCGGACGGCTCGCGCGATCGACCTGCTCAGCCAGGATAAGGTGATTCCCTCAATAGTCGGGCAAGATGCGTGGCATTAGCGGCCACCATTTTGGCGGTCTCGGTTACTTTGCTGGGGCGATGCTGAAGATCCTTGAAATCGACTGAACCCATCGCCTCACCGACCCAGTAGCAGGCGGCCACGGCGGGAATCGTCCATCCCACATCGTTCAGCGCCTGAAAGATTTGCGACGAAGCATTATGCGTGCCGTCTTCATTGCCGACGATCGCGGCAACAGCCACTTTCGAAAAGCTTGGCATCCGCCCCTTGTCGTCGGTCTCCGACAGGAAGGCATCCATTCGTTCCATCACAAGCTTGGCGACGCTTGATGCTTGACCCATCCAGATCGGTGTGCCGAAGATGAGAATATCGGAGGCGAGGATCGCCTCGCGAATTTTCGGCCATTCGTCGCCAGCACCCTCGTTCGAGGTGACACCCCATTTGATGCTGTGCGCGGCGATACGGATGGGCTTGCCGACACGGACGCCTTCCGCCTCGAAATGTTCGGTAAGCACCGCGAGCATGGCATCGGTCGAGCTCTTGCGGCCACGGGCCGACAGCGAGCAATTGATCGCGGTAGCGGTAATCGGGGGCATATCGTCTCCTTTACCCCGCCGGGGTGAAGCGCGCGCCGGTCGCGGTTGGTTCCGATGTCATACTGGCGGCGTACCCGGAATGACGATGAGCGTCCGCTCTCGACGCGCCTTGGGCGAGTTCCGACAGGGAATTCATGTTGAAAATATCGGTGCCGCCGAGCGCGGGCAGTAAGAAGGGGCCGCCAAAGCGGCCCCTTCCTGTCGGCTTGCCGGGTCAATCGAGCTTGGGACTGACGACGCCCGAGCTGTAGCGCAGATTGTTCTGCACATGTTTGACGCCCGTGACGTCGTCGGCGACATCTTCGGCGCGGCGCTTCGACCGGCGATCCTCGACCGTGCCGGAGAGCGTGACTTCGCCATCTGCGACGCTGACCTCGATCTCGGAGGCGTCGATCCAGACATCCTCGGTAAGACGGTCGTTCACGTCCTCGCGGATGCGCTCGTCTGAGCGGATATAGCTTTTGGGACCGCGGCCGCGGTGATCGAGTTCCCGGCGACGGCGCGCGTCGCGATCGCCGAACCAGGAAAGCACTTCGTCGCCGGCGCGGTCGAGGAAGCCGCGTTCGCCCGGGTCATAATCGGGGCTGCGCGTCCGCGGATATTGGCCGTAAGGCGAATAGCCCTCGACCGGGAGATAGCCGAACTCGCTCGGCCAGTAGTTACCGCCGCGCGAACGATCCTCGCCTCGGGCTTCGCCGGCAGCATCGTAATAGGCGTCGCGGCGGGGCGTGCGGTCGTAACGGGGCCAATCGGAGCGCTCAGCGCGGCGGACCGGCCGGCGATAGTCGCCCGCGCGCTCATCCTCCCAATTATCGCGGCGATATTCCTGCTCGCGATAGGCGCGGCGCGGGCGGCGCTGCTCGCGCTCGTCTTCCTCGATCGCCACATAAGCGCGCGACGCATCCTCTGCGCGGCCGCGGTTGTAGCGACCCGGCGATGCGCCGGTGTCGGGGCTGCTGTTGTCGCTATAATCCCAGAGCGGGGTGCGGTCGTCGAACCTGTCCATGATCCATCTCCATTTGTTGAGGGTGGCGGGCAGGTTGCCGGGAAGGGAGGCAACCCCCCGTCCCGCCGAACCGACGCATGGAGTGGGGGCAAGTTCCCGATCTGGGCGCAATATGTCGCGCTGCGAAGTCAACGCATCGAAGAATGTGACCCGATCTCTCCAATGGGCGGCAGGCGTCGCCGGCGATGCCGAATTCTCATGGAGAATCAAATCTGGAAAGGATCATACCCAGTGGGCCGCGCGTGCGCCGGGGCCGTCGAACTTGCCGCTGGGGAACCGGATCTCTCCAACGCATCTTTCCAAAGCCTTCCCAGCTCGACGTCGATCCAGTCGGCTGCAAAAGGATCGAGGCCAGAGCCGGGATAAAGGCAAAACTCGCCGAAAAGCGGTTGGCAGTCGATTTCGTAAAAATCGACCCGAACGAAGGCTAGGTTCCCGGCAAGCGTCTCTGCAGCTTGCAGCATCGCCCCGAGGGAGGACGGTCTGGAAGGTCGATCGGCGGCAGGCACAAGCTGCCGCCAGTTGCGGTCATGCAATATCCAGCGGTGACGGACACCGCGCCCCAAATGTACCTGGACGTGCGTCGCGGCACCGCCGAAGACGTAGATCTTGTAGTCGATGGGGAGAGGACGTGCGCCGCCGAGCAACGGCTCGGCGAAAACGCCACGCGGCACATTGCGATAAGCCCATTCGTCGAGCCAGCGGCCGTACTCCCGGCGCTGCCACCGGCGCGCGGCTCGCTGGACCTGCTTCCAGCGTTCGCAATCCGGAAACGTCTCCAGGATTTGATACTGGTTACACCCATGACGCGCTTTGACGATAGATGGGAGGGCGAACGGAATGAAGCGCGGCAGCATCTGGCCCTGCCAGAGCGTCGGTATGATCCAGTTTGCGCCGAGTTGCTTCGAGGCCAAGCATTTTGCCTCAAGCTTATCCAGCAGCGTCGTTTGCAACGGTGACCGATCATTCAATTTGCGGAGCTGGACGAGCTCGGTGAAGCGCGTCGGATTGAGCAAGTCGGGCAGGCGTCGATGACGCAAGGCGTAGAGAAGGGCAATCCGGTGCGCGGCTATCGAGGAGCCGACATTGTCCACTTTCGCCGGGTCTTCCGAGGCGCGCGAGAGTTTCATGCCATGTCGGTCTCACGGCTGAACGACGTGTGGCCGCTATCGCGGAAGCTCGGCCGATCCAGGTTTATTTCGCGGCAAAGCTGCATGCGGATACGAACGACCCGGCGCAGAAAACGCTCCCGGCAATATCATCGACCGACCTCCGATCATCCAGGCAGCGCTCAGGCGCTCGGGTGCGACCAACCGGTGAGGAACGCGTCATCGCGCGCACCGCTGCGGATCGCGTGCAGCATCGCACGTCTCAACCTCGGATCTTCATGAAAGGGCAAAGGAAGATTGCTACCGGTCAGCCTATTCGAGCGAAGGGGGGAGGGAAAGACCCCGGCGTGACTATGCCGAAACAGAAAAAATGCTGACCGTGTATCCGATGATTCGATTGCAGCATCCGCTTGCCTCAAACATTAGGCGCGTAACACACTCCGACGGCCAAACTGAGCGATATGTCGTTGAGCCGGATATGCGCGCCGATATTCGGACAACGTAGGGGAGCGGCCCGGACGACGATTGGATGCGTACGCCGACGGCAATTCGACTGAGACGTGGGATCGAACAGCCGCGGCGATACGCGAAGCGATGCACATGGCGGCGGCAGACCGACCGATCACCGTCGAAGCCCGTGCGCGGTTGAAATGCAGTTGGCGAAGAAAGGTTGCAAAGATGGGACGCACGGTCGCCGCCATTCTGGAAAATTGTCGAGGCTGCCCTCGACGCAATCGCGGCCTCAGGCCTCGGTGCGGCCATTACCGATAGACGAGGACGGAGAGCCGCGCGCGCGGGCACGGGCGGGAACGACGATAGCCGCGGCGCATTGGTCATAAGACAGCAAAGGAGCTTTCCGATGACCAAGGACAATATACTCGCCGGCTGCAGGATCCTGATCATGGCGACAGATGGCTTCGAACAATCCGAGCTTGAAGTGCCACTTCAGCGTCTGGAGGACGCCGGCGCGGAGGTCGAAATCGCATCGATCGACGATGATGATATTACCGGCTGGGACGAAGACGATTGGGGCGACGAGGTCGAAGTCGATCTCAAGATCGCCGACGTCGACACCGACCGTTATGACGCGCTCGTCCTGCCGGGCGGCCAGATCAATCCCGACTTGCTGCGGGTCGAGGACAAGGCGATCTCGATCATTCGGGCCTTCGCAGGTGCTGGCAAGCCGGTTGCCGCGATTTGCCATGCGCCGTGGCTTCTCGTCGAAGCCGGGCTCGCATCCGGCAAGCGGATGACGAGCTACAAGTCGATCCGCACCGATGTTGCCAATGCCGGCGCGCAGGTGGTCGATGAGAGCGTCGTGGTCGACGGCAATATCATCACCAGTCGCTGTCCCGACGACCTGCCCGACTTTTGCGATGCGATCGTCGCAGCGGTGGCCGACCGCAGGGCGCGGGCGTAGCTGTGCCGAGCTCAATACGGGACTGTTGAGTTGTGAAAAGGCGATCGCGTGCGGGCACAGCGATTCTTGCGGTAAGCTGTTGAAAGCGGCGGGAACTCGCTGCTTTATGGCGCGTCGTTTCCAAGCCTGCCGCCCAGGCAGTTTGGAAAGGGGATGACCCACATGGGACAGAACGACCAGCAGGGCGGCCAAGCCGATCGCAATCCGAACGAGACCCCGGCCAGCAGGAACAGCAGGATCTGCAGCGTCGCCAGCCCCGGTCAGGACAATGACCAGGACCAGGGCAACCAGGCCGGCCGCGACGACGAGAATCGTCAGAACTGCTGACGTCGGAAAGAAGAGTGACGCCGAGGCGTCCTCTCGGGGCAGGGCCGCACTTCGATGCGGCCCGGCCTTTTCTATTCCCCGGCTGCGCCCATTCCAGGTGCAACCTTCCTAGCACTTTGGCATTCTCCCTTCATCGATCGCGGACAGCGGAATGGGAAGGAGAGGCCCGTGCGAACGATTGAGATATGGCCCGACGAAATCGAGGGCGGCGACACCGAGCGCGAGGGTGTCTTCTACGCGACTATGCGCTTCATCGACAGGGAAGCTGAAACAGCCGTCGTGATCTATCTGCAACCCGAGATCGAGCGAGGCATGATCGCCGATCTTTACGGCTGGGCGCAAAGCCGCGGCATGACCGGTCGAACGAACTGAATTGGAAGCATGGGTTGGCAAGCGGTCGCCCGCCTGGATCGGAGCGCCCCTTGGCGGCCACCTTTTCAATGCGGAGAAGTCGTTCGATGCAAGTCAGTCAGCACGGCGTTCCAGAATGCGATCTCTTCGTCATTGCCCCGGTCGCGCGACCATTGCACCTGCCTGGAGACGATGAAGTCGGCCTGTTTGCCATGCCGCAGCTTGATCTCCGACACACAATTTCGAATGTTATGACCTCCGAACGGCATTGCCGATCTCCTTGATGCTCCGCATAGAAACAGGGCAGGTGAGGGCGGCGGTTTCCCGCCGCCCTCGATATGTCAGAAGTCCATCGCCGGCATCGGCGCGGCCTTCTCCTCTTTCGGCAACTCTGCGACGAGCGCTTCGGTGGTGATCAGGAGCGAGGCGACCGAGGCCGCGTCCTGCAGCGCGGTGCGTACGACCTTGGCGGGGTCGATCACGCCTGCCTTGACGAGGTCCTGATACTCGCCAGTGGCGGCGTTGAAGCCCCAGCTATATTCCTCGCTTTCGAGGAGCTTGCCAACGATCCACGCGCCGTCCTCGCCGGCATTGTCGGCGATCTGACGCGCCGGGGCGCGGAGCGCGCGGCGGACGATGTCGATGCCTGACTGCTGGTCGTCGTTCGCGGCTTTCAGGCCTTCGAGCGCTTTCAGCGACCGGAGCAGCGCGATGCCGCCGCCCGGAAGAATGCCTTCTTCCACGGCCGCGCGCGTCGCATGGAGCGCGTCGTCGACACGGTCCTTCTTCTCCTTGACCTCGACCTCGGTCGCGCCGCCGACACGGATCACCGCGACGCCGCCCGCGAGCTTGGCAAGCCGCTCCTGCAGCTTCTCGCGGTCATAGTCGCTGGTGGTCGTCTCGATCTGCTGGCGGATCTGCGTGACCCGGCCGTCGATATCCGACTTCGCGCCGACGCCGTCGACGATCGTCGTATTATCCTTGTCGATGACCACCTTCTTCGCGCGCCCGAGCATGTTGATCGTGACGCTCTCGAGCTTGATGCCGAGTTCCTCGCTGACGACATTGCCGCCGGTGAGCACCGCTATATCCTCGAGCATCGCCTTGCGGCGGTCGCCAAAGCCCGGCGCCTTGACGGCGGCGACCTTGAGCCCGCCGCGCAGGCGATTGACGACGAGCGTTGCGAGCGCGTCGCCCTCGACATCCTCGGCGATGATGAGCAGTGGCCGGCCCGACTGGACGACGCTCTCGAGGAGCGGCAGCATCGCCTGCAGGTTCGAGAGCTTCTTCTCGTGGATGAGGATATAGGGGTCGTCGAGTTCGACCTTCAGCTTCTCGGCGTTGGTGATGAAATAGGGGCTGAGGTAGCCGCGGTCGAATTGCATGCCTTCGACCGTCTCAAGTTCGGTCGCGAGGCTCTTCGCTTCCTCGACGGTGATCACGCCCTCATTGCCGACCTTCTCCATCGCCTCGGCGAGGATCTTGCCGACTTCCTCGTCGCCATTTGCCGAGATGGTCGCGACCTGCGCGATCTCGCTATTCGCCTCGACCTTCTTGGCATGCGCCTTGAGGTCCTCGACGACGGTATTCACGGCGAGATCGATGCCGCGCTTGACGTCCATCGGGTTCATGCCCGCTGCGACCGCCTTCGATCCTTCGCGGACGATCGCCTGCGCGAGCACGGTAGCGGTCGTCGTGCCGTCGCCGGCCTTGTCGTTCTGCTTCGAGGCGACCTCGCGCAGCATCTGCGCGCCCATATTCTCGAACTTGTCAGCAAGCTCGATTTCCTTGGCGACGGTGACGCCGTCCTTGGTGATGCGCGGCGCGCCGAAGCTTTTGTCGATCACGACGTTGCGCCCCTTGGGGCCCAGCGTGACCTTCACTGCATTCGCAAGCGTATCCACGCCGCGCAGCATGCGATCACGCGCCTCCGACGCAAATTTCACTTCCTTGGCAGCCATTTTAACCTCCTTCTTGCTGTCCTTTCAGTTGGTGATGATCGGCGCTACGCCGCCTGTTTGAGCGCCTCGGCCTGCTCGATCACGCCGAGGATGTCGCTCTCCTTCATGATGAGCAGTTCCTCGCCGTCGATGCGCACCTCGGTGCCCGACCATTTGCCGAACAGGATCCGGTCGCCGGCCTTGACGTCGAGCGCGGTGACCGTGCCGTCCTCGGCGCGGGCGCCCGGACCGACGGCGACGACTTCGCCTTCCTGCGGCTTTTCCTTGGCGGTGTCGGGGATGATGATGCCGCCCGAGGTCTTCTCCTCGGCTTCGATGCGGCGGACGACCACACGGTCGTGCAAGGGACGGAAATGCATGCATAACCTCCATGTTGCATAACGATATGATAAGCCGGCGCCTGTCCAGGACGCGCGGCGCCGATGAGCTAGGAAGCGGAATTTTTTGCTTCAAGAGGGTCGACGAAAATTTTTTCGCATTCGCGCCAGCGCAAAACAAATGCCCCTTATCAAGGGGCTGACGCCTCTTGACTCGACTCGCTTCGCTCCCAAAATCTGTCTCTGCGGCACCTTGCCGCACGACGAGAAAGGAAAGGCTACAAGGAAGGAGGCACGATCATGTCCGAGCCATTTTCCCGTTTTCTTCACCCCTTCGACGTGGCGCGTCACCCGAGCCTCGAGCCCGAGGTCAAGCGCGCGCTCCTTGCATCCTGGGCATCGGATCGCTCGGCGGTCCGCAACAAGCCCGCGCTCCGAAAGCCGCCCGGCGCGCGCCGCGCCGTGCCGGTCGACGATGTGCTCGCCGCGCTCCGGTCGCTCGACGGCGGCGAGGCGCGCGCGCCATGACCGACCGGGCGCTGATCGCGCAGCTGGACGGCTATGGGCTGACAACTGCCGAGATCCATTATTACCGGCCCGATCATCCCTCGCTGCTCCAGCTCTTCGTCTGGCAGGACTATGATCTGCCGCCGGATTTCCCGGTGCTGTTCGATTTTCTTGCCATGTGGAGGCGCCAGATCGAAGCCGCGCTCCACTCGGTCCGCATCGCGCACGACGCCCTGATCGGGCCCGCCGAGTGGCGCGCGGCAGATATCATTCGCTCGCTCGATTGAGATCGGGGCGGCGGCCGCCACCGTCCGGCGTTTAAATGCAATTTGATATTGAAGGGCGGGGCCAACGCTGAACGGCGGCCCCGCCCGTTGTTACGCTTTTTCGAGCGTCTTTTCGTTCGACGATCCGATCCGGCGCGGCTCGGTGTCGCCGCCGCCGATCTCGATCTTGCGCGGCTTCATCGCCTCGGGGACGACGCGGCTGAGCTCGATCGAGAGCAGCCCGTCGGCGAAGCTCGCGCCGCCGACCTCGATATAGTCGGCGAGCTGGAAGCGGCGCTCGAACGCGCGGCGCGCGATGCCGCGGTGGAGATAGACGAGCTTGGCGTCTTCCTCGGCGGGCTTGCCCGTGACGCTGAGTTGGTTCTGCTGCGCGACGATCTCGATCTCGTCGGGCTTGAAGCCCGGGACCGCCAGCGTGACGCGGAAGCGGTCATCGGCATCGCGCACGATGTCGAAGGCGGGAAAGCCATCGGACGTTTCGCCGCGCTGCCCCTTCTCGAGCAGGTCGAAGAGATGATCGAAGCCCACCGTCGAGCGGCGGTAGGGGGTAAAGTCAAAGTCGGTTCTCATTTCCAAATCCTCCTGATTGAAGCAATTCGGGCATGAGATGCGCCGGGACTCAGAGCCGGCGCTCTCTATGTCCTCAGGACCCGGAAATCCGGCATCCGGGAAAAAATTAGGAAGCCACTTTTTCGATTTCAAGAGGTCGCGCGCGCGAAGATTCTGGATGCGCCATGTTCCGAAAATCCGCAGCGCCAAAGCGCGGAGCCGCAACGCGCGCGGCTCCGCGATCGGGTCAGGCGACGCGACTGTCGCCGGTATCGCGGCTCCATGCCGCGATCTGGTCCTTGATCGCCAGCTTCAGCTTCTTGAGCCGCGCAATCAGGACTTCGTCGGGCTGGCGGCGCTGCGCCTCCCGATCGATTTCGGCGTCGAGGCGGGCATGCTCGCGCCGCAGATAATCGATATGTTTGCTGGACATCTCTTCTCCATGCCAAGTTGAGGATGTTGCAGCCCGAGCGGCTGCGGCGTGGATGTAGGAAAGCTATGGTCAGGATTTCAAGGGGTTGAAGTGTCCGCCTGTGGGAGACTGTCGGAAGCTGTGAAGAGCATCGCGCGGCGCCCCGCAGGGAAGGCACGACAGCCGGCATTGGGAAGCAAAGATGTAGAGGCGGTCGGCGCGCTACAGCTAAATCGTCACAACATGGGTTAGTCGCTGCAACCCGGCCCGGCGACCATTGTTTCGGTAGCATGCCGACTCGCGAGGAACAGGTTTACCCGCTCTTCCGGCGCGTCGCCGACGCCATTTGCGCTGTCCGCCTTCCTGGCCGCGCCTGGGACTAGGCGCTGCGCCGGAGCCAACGGGCATATGCTTCAGAATGGGAGTGATGGATGTGACCATGAAAGCACAGAAGCTTGATACGATCAGGGTAGAGAAACCCTGGGGCGTCGATCGGCTTCCTCCGCCCTTCGATGCACGGACTGGTGGCCGCGTCGGCGAAATCTGGTTTCGTCCGCCCCAATCCAATCCGCTGCTCGTGAAATATATCTTCACGAGCGAGCGCTTGTCGATCCAGGTCCATCCCGACGACCGGCAGGCGCAGGCGCGCGGACTTCCCGCAGGCAAGGAGGAATGCTGGTACATTCTTGACGCTGAGCCGGACGCGGTGCTCGGCATTGGCACGCTTCGCGCGCTCGGCGAGCGCGAACTCGCCGATACCGCCCGCTCGGGTGCTATCGAGGCGCTCATGGAGTGGCATCCGGTGCGCGCGAACATGTTCTTTCATATTCCGCCCGGAACCGTCCATGCGATCGGCACCGGGGTCACACTCGTCGAAATTCAGCAGAATGTGGATGTTACCTATCGTCTCTACGATTACGGCCGCCCGCGCGAGCTGCACCTCGCCGATGGGACGGCGGTCGCGAAGGCCGCGCCGATGTCACGCGATCTCTGCCGCCAAGTCGATATCGCAGAGAGCGCGTTGTTGCTCGACAGCCGCCATCTCGTGGTCGCGCACCTGAACGCCAACGACCTTTCGCCGCTTGCCGATGCGAGGGATGGGGCGATGATCGTCCCACTCAGCGGCACGGTCGCGGCTGACGGCGTGACCGCGCAGGCGGGCGAGTGCCTGTGGGCCGAGGACGTCGCTACCATCGAGGCCGGAGCCGGCGCGCGTTTTCTGGCGGGTTGGCACAAGCCTTGACGCCCTGCGCGACCTTGGCGCGTCACCGATGGAGGGCGATCCGCCTGCGCCAGCTGGCCTGGCACCGTCCTGCCGCCCGAGACGCCTAGCGAGGCGCGTCGGCTGCCGCACATGTTACAGGGTTGATCGGCTATCCGCCCGAGGCTTTCCCTACGGCGCTTCCCATCTCCTCTCCGAGGCGCACCGGCCGTTCGGGAAACCAATCGGGGTTGAACGCGATCGCTTGCTTCTCGAACAGCATCACGATCGTGGAGCCGAGGAGAAAGCGACCCATCTCGTCGCCCTTGCGCAGCGAGACTTCATCGGGGGCGTAGGACCATGACGATATCTTGCCCGATCGCTTTGCATTCACCACGCCATGCCATGACGTTGCGATGCTGCCGACGATGGTCGCACCTACGAGTATCATCGCAAAATGGCCGTGAGTGGGGGACTCGAACAGGCATATGACCCGCTCGTTACGCGCGAAAAGGCCGGGCACCCCTCGCGCGGTCGTCGGGTTGACGGAAAAGAGCGAGCCCGGGACGTGGATCATGCGTCTGAGCTCCCCGTCGCACGGCATGTGCAGCCGGTGATAATCCTTGGGCGAAAGATAGAGGTTGGCGAAACTGCCGTCGCGAAACGTCGCGGCGAGGGCAGCGTCGCCGCCCAGTATCGCGGTGGTGGTGAAACGGTGGCCCTTGGCCTGGACGATGTGATGATCGTCGATGGCGCCGAGCTGGCTGATGGCACCGTCGACCGGACAGATGAAATCGGCCTCCGCCCGCGGGCGAGCGCCGGCTTTCAGCGGACGCGTGAAGAAGTCGTTGAAGTTTGCATAGCTGCGGATGTCGGGATTTTCCGCTTCGCTCATGTCGACGCCATATTTGGCGACGAACCATTGGATCAGTCGCGGGGTCAGCCGGCCCGACGATGCGGCAACACGGCCGGCGAATTCGGTCAGCCGCCGCTTCGGCATCGCATGCTGGGCAAGAATTGTCAGGCGCTCGAACATGATATCATCCGTTGGTCGATCCTTCGGAGGGAAAGCCGATCGCCTGGGGAGAGACGACGGCGCCCGCCTCTTCGTTCCGGCGGTGATGCTTTATCCCGATGTCGTGGGGCAAGGGAAGGCGCATGGCCGGGAGCGGAAAATAATCGGGTAGGGCGCGCGCTCAGTCTCGCCGGGCCTTTGGCGCCCCTCCCGCCGAACGGACGAAGCGGTAACTCTTCTGCTCATAGTTCCGCGCGCGCAGGAAGTTGTGGGCGTTGTTGATCATGATGTCGCTCATGATCTCGATCGTGCCGCATCCGCCCTTGGTGAGCGCCGTTTCGGCGGCGGTCAGGAGCGCCGTCCCGATGCCGCGGCGCCGATGGTCGCCGTCGACCAGCAGCAGGGTGACGCGGCCGACAAGGCCGTGCTGCAAGGTCGGAACGACGCCCCAGGCGCAGCATCCGATCAGCCCGTCGGCATCGGCGACGAGAAGCCCGGCCTTCGCTTTGCCGATCGCCTCAACGTTCGCATCGATCGATATGCGCTTGGGCGGCTCGGCAAGCTGGGCGAGCAGACGGGCGAGAGCTTTTCGGTCCTTGCCCGTCGCGGGCCGCAGGCTGAGCTCGGGTTCCGGCAGGACTTCGGGTTTGACGATCCTCAGCACCGGCTTGGCTTTCGGCGGCGGCGGCGGATCCTGCCGCCTTCTTGCAGGCTCGGGTGACGGTGGCGGACTCGTTTTTCCGCGTCGGCGGATAGGCGAATGCTCCTCGATGGGTTCGGCGGCTTTGGGTGCCTTCTTGGCAGGCTTCGCCGCGGGTTCGCGTTCGGCCGAGAGTTTCCAGCTGTCGGCCGCGCCGCCGCGAAGATAGTGCGCGATGTCGGCGGCGCTTGCCATGAGCCCTTGTTCGCCGATCCCGAGGAGCGGCTTGCCCGCCGCATCGGTGAGGCCGAACTTCCCATAGTCGCCGACGCCCGGCGTTCGCTTTCGCGACCGGACGAGTTTCATCCCGCGGTGTTCGGCGATTGCGCGAAGCTCGTCGGCTGTCGGCTCGGTTGTCATCGATCAGGGCCGGAGAGGAGAGGCGGGGCGGGTCTGCGGGGAGGGGGCGCTCGCTCGGACCGGCGGCGCGCGCTTGCCCGCGCCCTGGTGGGAACCTGTGCGGCTGCGACGCGCTCTGCCCATATGCGCGCGCGCCGCTTCACCCGCTCGACCATGATCGACCATGTCGCCTATGACGAGGCAGCGTCGGTGCTTTCCATCAGCTTCCGGGGCACCGGCAGATATCTTTATCATGGCGTCCCGCGCGCGATCTACGACAGGCTCTGCGCTGCGGAATCGCTCGGCGCCTATTTCAACGCGCATATCAAGGATCATTTCCGGTGCGAGCGCGACCCGGCGCGCCGGCGGTTCGGTCCCGCTGCCTGAGCGCCCGACTGCGAATGCGGGCATTGTGAAGGCGCGGCTCATGCGCGCTTGCGCGCGGCGGTCTTGGTCGGCGCCTTTTTCGTCGGCGTCTTTTTGGCCGGCGCCTTCTTGGCGCTGGCGGCCTTGGCCTTCCCGCCGCCGTCACCGATTGACTTCTTGAGCGCCGCCATCAGGTCGACGACATTCGATCCGCTCGGCGCCTTCTCGTCCTTCCCGTCGTCGAGATTGAGCGTCTTGCCCTTCTTCTTGCGCTCGATAAGCTCCTTCAGCGCCTCGACATAGCGATCGTGAAAGTCGCTCGCGTCGAACTTGCCCGTTTTCTTGTCGATCAGCGTCGTCGCGAGGTCGAGCAGGTCTTCGTCGGGATCGCTGTCGGCAATGTCGCGGAAATAGCTCGCCGCCTTGTTGACCTCGTCGGCATAGCGCAGCGTCTCCATGACGAGACCCCGGCCGCACGCCTTGATGCTGACGACATATTCACGGCCGCGCATCGCGAGCTGGCCGAGACCGACCTTGCCCGTGCGGCGCAGCGCCTCGCGCAGCACGATGAACGCTTCCTCGGCAAGGTCGTCGGCGGGGACGACATAATAGGGCTTATCGAAATAGATCTCGTCGATATCCTCGGCCTCGACGAACTGGGTGAGCTCGAGCGTCTTCTTGCTTTCGAGCTTGACCCCTTCGATCTCCTCGTCGTCGAGCAGCACATATTGGTCCTTGGCATATTGGAATCCCTTGACGATCTCGTCGACGTCGACCGGGCCGACGCCGGGGACGACCTTTTCATATTTGATGCGCTTGCCGGTCGGCTCGTGGATCTGGTTGAACGCGATCGTCGCCCCGCTCTTCGTCGCCGAATAGATCTCGACCGGGATCGAAACGAGCGCCAGGCGGATCTGGCCTTTCCAATAAGGGCGCGCAGCCATCGTCACTCACTCCTTTGCCAATGCTCCTTCAATGCGCGCGGTCGCCGAGCGTTCCGCGCCGGCGATGGGAAGGGAAGCCCGATCGCCGCAACGGGATCGAAAGCAGGAGCTGCAAATGGCCGGACAGTCGCGAACGCGCGCGCCTGCCGTTTTCGCGGCCCGCGACTTGCCGATCCGAGCTTCTCAGACGGTCCAGCGCGCGGGCGCGAGCGCGATGGCGATCGGAGGATGCACCCGCTGCCATTTCGTTGCGGCGAGCACGTCGTTGCTCTCCTTCGCCTCGCGGCCCGGCCCAAGCGACCAGGTGATATGATAATGGCTACCGTCGCCGCGATCGGTGGTGCCGCCGATGCGCACGACGAGCGCCTGGACGCCCGCGCCGTCGTCGACTTCGCCGACGATCTCGCCCGCGTGCGCGGCGGGTAGGGGCGTGTCCTCGGCGGTCCCGAAACGGAGCGTCACATGATCGGCAACCAGATCCGGATAGCGCGGTTCGAACCGTTCGAGCAGCTGGTCGCGCTCGGCTGGTGGCAGCTTCCAGCCGGCGATGGTGCACGTCATGACGCCTTGCGCTTTCGCTTTGTGGAGCCCGCGCCAAGTTCGATCCAGGCGGGCGCATGGTCGCTCGTCTTGTCGAGCGCCCGCGGGCGGGTGTCGACGCCGGCTGCCTCGAGCCGCTTCGCCGCGGGCTTGTTCAGCAGCAGATGGTCGATGCGGATGCCGGCATTGCGTTCGAACGAGCGCCGCCAATAAGCCCAGAAGCTGTAGATGCGCTCCCCGGGATGCAGGTGACGGATCGCATCGGTCCAGCCCTGGTCGAGGATGCGCCGGTAGGCGGCTTTGGCTTCGGGCGCGAAGAGCGCGTCCTTCATCCAGTTCTCGGGCTTGTACACATCGAGGTCGGTGGGAATGACGTTGAAGTCGCCGCAGATGACGACGGGCGCATCGAGGTCGAAGAGCGTTGTCAGATGCGCGTCGAGCCGCGCCATCCACTGCATCTTGTAATCGAACTTCGGACCGGGCCAGGGGTTGCCGTTGGGAAGATAGAGGCCGGCGACGAGGATGCCGCCCACCGCGGCCTCGATATAGCGGCTCTGCTCGTCGCCGGGATCGCCGGGGAGCCCGCGGCGCGTTTCGTGGATTTCGCCGACGCGGCTCAGCATCGCGACGCCGTTCCAGCGGCTCTGGCCGTGCCAGATCACGTCATAGCCCGCGTCGCGGATCGCCTTCTCGGGGAATTTCTCCTGAGGGGCTTTCAATTCCTGCAGGCAAACGATGTCGGGCTCGGCCTGCGCGAGCCAGCCGAGCAGAATGTCGAGGCGGCCGCCGATGCCGTTCACATTATAGGTCGCGATCTTCACAGGTCGGGCAGCGTCTGGTCGGCGCGGCCCCAGCCTTGCAGCGCCTTGAGGCCGGCGCGCTTCAGAAGCTCCTTCGCGTCGGTGATGCGGAAATGCGAAGGCTTGTCGATCGTCTCCATTTCCTTCCAGCTGATGGGCGCGGCGACCGGCGCGCCTTCGCGGGCCCGCGCCGAATAGGGCATCACCGCAGTCGCGCCGCGCTGGTTGCGGAGATAATCGACGAAGATCCGGCCCTTGCGCTGCGCCTTGGGGAGGGCGGCGGTGAAGCGGTCGGAATCCATCTGGGCGACGGCGCGGGCGAGCCGGTGCGCGAAGTCCTTGACCTCGGGCCATTCGGCGCGCGGCACGAGCGGGGCGATCACATGGACGCCTTTGCCGCCGGTGAGCATCGGGAAGGTCTCGAGGCCCATCTGCTTCAGGATGTCGCGGAACTGGAAGGCGGCGCTGCGGACCGCCTCGAAATCGAGACCGACGTCGGGATCGAGATCGAAGACGAGCCGATCGGCCTTCTCGACATCCTCGATGCGCGCGCCCCAGCCATGGAATTCGATCGTGCCCATCTGGACGCAGGTCATCAGGCCCTCGGGCGTGTCCATATAGAGATAGGGCTGGTTGTCGCCATCCTTCTCCTCGATCGCGACCTGTTTCACCGCATCGCCGAGGCTTCCGGCATCATGTTTCTGGAAGAAGCATTTCTTGGCGCGGCCCTGCGGACAGCGCACGAGGCTGATCGGGCGCGAACCCGCCCACGGCAGCATGATCGGCGCGACCACGGCATAATATTCTGCAAGCTCGCCCTTGGTGAGCCCCGCCTCGGGAAAGATGACGCGGTCGGGGTTGCTGATCGGTACTGGCGAGGCGTGCGCCACCTCGGCGACCGCCGCTTCGCTTTCGATCACGACCGCTTCGGGCTTCTTGTCCTCACGAAGGCCGAGATAGCTCGGGTGGCGGAGCGTGCCATCGTTCGTCATCTCGGTGAAGGCGATCTCGGCGACGAGCTTCGGCTCGATCCAGTGCGCGCCGCGCGTCTCGGTGCGGGGCACCTTCACCGTCGGCTCCTTTCGTTCGAGCGGCTTCATCATCGCCTGGAGGCGGAAGAGCTCCTCGGTATCGAAACCGGTCCCGACCTTGCCCGCGTAGCGCAGCGCGCCCTTCTCATGGACGCCAAGCATCAGCGAGCGGAACGCGCGCGACGTGTCCGAGGGCGTCCAGCCGACGATGACGAACTCCTGCCGCTTGATGCACTTCGTCTTGAGCCAGCTTCCCGCGCGCGCGCCGACATAGCGCGCATCGCCCTTTTTCGAGATGACCCCTTCGAGACCCGCAGCGCAGAAACTCTCGAGCAATGCCTCGCCGCTGCCCGCGATATGATCCGAGTAGCGGATATGCCTGGAGGCCTTGGGAAGAATTTTGGCAAGATGCGCCTTGCGGTCGAGGAGGGGGAGGGCGGTCAGATCCTCGCCGTCCAGCGCGAGCAGATCGAAGGCGAAATAGTCGATGCTATCGGGCGCGGACTTCAGGGCATTTTGCAGTGACTGGAAGCTTGAGCGGCCTTCAGCATCGAGCACGACCGCTTCACCGTCGATCAGCGCGCTGTCTACCTTCAGCTTTGCGGCCTCGGCGAGGAGCGGCGCGAAGCGCTCCGACCAGTCGAGACCGGAGCGCGTATAGGCGCGGGCCTCGTCGCCGCCGACCGCGATCAGCAGGCGGTAGCCGTCATATTTCATCTCGTGAACCCAGCCCCTGCCAGCGGGAACGCTGTCGACGAGCGTCGCCAGCTGGACCGGACGAAAGGGCGGGGGAGCCGCAGCCTTTCGTTCGCCGCGCTTCGAAGAGGGGGCGCGGTCTGCAGGGCTCGGTGCGGCGGTCTTTCTGGCCATGGACTCAAGACCATTTGGCGCCGCGATCGTTCCCGGTGGCGGGGCAACTTGCCCGCCCCGCCATGCGTTCCCATTTTCGTCCCCGAAACATGGAGCTTCAACATGGCGAATGGCTGGGCGCGCGACGGCGCCGTTCAGGAGCAGATCGACGACACGGTGAGCGATGCCGTCAAGGAGGCGCGCCTGCGGCTGCTGTCCGGCAAGGGCGCGGACTATTGCGACGATTGCGGCGAGCGGATTGCGGAGGCGCGGCGAATGGCCTTGCCTGCGAGCCGTACCTGCATCGGGTGCCAGACGCTTCGCGACGCCGAAGGCCGTCCGGCCGGTTTCAACCGCCGGGGAAGCAAGGACAGTCAGCTGCGCTGACCCCTTGGGAAAGCGAGCTGCGGCATGGACTTCAGGCGCGCGCCTTGGCTGCGGCGCGGACCTCCTGCGATCGGTTGAGCGCGATAACGAGGATATCGTCGCCGTCGACGATGACGCCGACATTGTCCATGCCGACGAGCGACACGCGTTTTCCGGGCGCGCGGACGAGGCAATTGTGGCTGTCGTGTGCGAAAAGATCGTCGCTGCAAGCATTACCGGAAGCGTCGGCACCTGCGAGCGCGTGCACCGCCTGCCAGCTGCCTAGGTCCGACCAGCCCATCGACACGGGGACGACCGCAACGCGGGCGTCTTTCTCCATCACGGCATAGTCGATCGAATCAGAGGGCGCCTGTTCGAACGGCGCGCTTGCCGCGTGCAGGGCATCGCCATCGTGCAGCGCATTGGCGACCGCGGCTTCCGCCGCGCGATATATGGCCGGGCAATGCGTGAGCATCGCTTCGCGCATGCGACCGGCCCGGAAGAGGAAGATGCCGGCGTTCCAGCTGTAGCCACCCTCGCGAAGCATCGCTTCGGCATCGGCGAGGGGCGGCTTCTCGACGAAGCGGGCGACGGCAAATCCCGCGCCGCCGAGCGGCGCGCCGCTGGCGATGTAGCCGAAGCCCGTGTCGGGCCGATCGGGGGCGATGCCGAATGTGACCAGCCAGTCGTCGCGCGCCAGATCGGCGGCTTTGGCGATGGCGCCCCGGAATGCGGCTACATCGGCGATGACATGATCGCTCGGCATGACGAGCAGCAGAACGTCATCGGCCGACGAAGCGACCGCGAGCGCGATGGCGGCAGCGGTGTTGCGCGCCGCGGGCTCGACGATCAGCCGAAGGTCGCGACCCTGGGATTGCTCGCGCACCATCGCGACATGCTCGGCGCCGCACACGATGAGCGGCGCCGAAAAGCCGGCTCCGGTTGCCCGATCGAGCGTGCGGGCGAACAGGCTCTCCTTTCCGATGATGTCGAGAAACTGTTTGGCACGCGCGCCGCGGGAAGCAGGCCAGAGGCGCGTACCCGCGCCGCCGCAAAGAATGACGGGCTGGATCGTCGCAGACATAGGATCAACCTTCTAGGGTCGGGGCGGAGGCGCGCGAGCTCGACCCGATCGACTTTCCGCCGTTTTCGAAATGAGCGACCGGCTGGACCATGTCCGAATGAACGCCGCGCAAGCGAGCGAGTTGCCCCTGTTTCTGCGCAAAGGCCCGAAATTCGGGGCGGATTAACGCAGGTTATACCGAATTCTCGCATGCGTGATCCGGATTGAGCGCGGTCAGCGTGTCCTGTTGCGCCAGAAAATTGCGAAGTCGGCGATAAGAATGCTTCAACGACGAAGATTGTGGACGCTTGCCGGTCGGACTTCACTTCCGCCGCATGCAGCCCGCCGGGGCACCGGGGCGTTGAACAGGCATGAACCAGAGCGACACCTTTCTGATGCTGGCCGGGCAAGAATTGAAATTCCTCTCCGACCTCATCGCGCGGATCGATCAAGGACGTCTTGATCCTGTCGGCCTCGACCGGGAGGCCGCGATCCTCCTCCTGCGCGAGGTAGCGGCGGAGCGCCGAAGCCTAGTCGATCGCCTGAAATCTTATGAGGGTGAGGGCGGCGCTGCCTGGACCGGAGCGCCCGTATAGGGGCTCTTTGTCGGTCCTTGCTAATCTCGTCCGCCGCTATCCGTTGGCATTTCGGCGGCGCGTTTCCCAACCCTTTTTCGCGGCCGCCGATCGCTTTTCGCTGCTCTTGCCCGTACCGCTTTTGCGGCCACCTTTTCTCGAGGCTTCATGGGTATCGGGCTGGCCACGGCCGGAACCCGACTTGTTGCCGCCGCCCGACTCCTTGTTCACCGTTGCCCATGCGCGGCTCTCCGCTTCCTTCTTGCCGACGCCGCGCTTCTCATAACTTTCTTCGATATGCTCGGCCTTGCGCTTTTGCTTGTCGGTGTAGCTTGATTTGTCCCCACGGGGCATGACAATTCTCCCTATCCGGCCCCCTTTGGTCAACCAACGGAACATCTTGGGGTTCCGCTAACGACGCTAATCGGTGGCATGCAAGACCTCGCTTCCGGAGACGGACACGAGCGCGCTGGCCGTGTCGGCACCGCGTGACAATCGTTGCGAGCGGCGGCGGCGCCCAGATATGATTGCCGCTCGGCGCGGTCTATCCGTTGACGACCGTTCCGCCGTTCGGGTGGAGCACCTGGCCCGATATGTAGCTGCTGTCGTCGCACGCAAGAAAGAGGAAGCTCGGCGCGACCTCGTTGGGCTCTCCCGGTCGCTTCATCGGCGTCGTCTCGCCAAAACTTTCGACTTTTTCGGCGGGCGCTCCGCCGCGTGGATTGAGCGGGGTCCAGATCGGGCCGGGCGCGACCGCATTCACCCTGATCCCCTTCTCGATCAGATTCTCGCTGAGCGAGCGCGTGAAGGCGGTAATGGCGCCCTTGGTCGCACTATAGTCGAGCAGACCACCGCTCCCCTGATACATGGTCACGCTCGTGCAATTGATGATCGCCGCGCCTTTCTTGAGATGCGGCAGCGCAGCCTGCACAAGATAGAACATGCCGAAGATATTGGTGGCGAAGGTGCGCTGCAGCTGCTCCGGGCTGATGTCGCGAATATCGTCCGCCGGATGCTGTTCGCCCGCATTGTTGACGAGAACATCGATGCGCTTCAGCTTGCTCACGACCTTGTCGACGATAGTCCTTCCGGCGCTGGTTTTGCCCACGTCGGCCCTGACGAGGATCGCGGTGCGCCCTTCGGCGCCTACGAGCGAAGCCGTTTCCTCGGCATCGGCCTTGTTGCTCTTGTAAACGATTGCGATGTCCGCACCTTCGCGGGCGAACAATACGGCTACCGCGCGCCCGATCCCGCTGTCGCCGCCGGTCACGATCGCGACCTTGTCCTTGAGCCGGTCGGAACCGGCATAGCGCGGCTCCCATTTCGGCGCGCGGTCGAGATCGGATTCCCGGTCTTTCGGCGGCGTGCGGATCGTCTTCGTCTCGCCGACCTCCTTCCGCAGTTTCCTTGCCGCCGTCTGTTTTCCGCGCTTCTCGGACGCGGTTTCTCCGACCTTTCCGGCCTCTGATTTGCGTGCCATTGCCGACTCCTCCTGTTCTGCCTGTCATCGACAAACCGGCGGGTCCTACACTTGGTTGCGGAGCACTTGGCTCATGCCGAGCTGCGCTGCGGCCGAGCTGTCCGGTATATTCCATGGGCTGGAAATGCGCGGCCGACTTTCTACCTATGCAGCGTTGCAATCCTTACCGCCCCGGGGGCGCGCCCTGCGCTGCCGAAGCTGAGAGAAGAAGTTTGTCGAAGATCGTGAACGGTGCCAGCCTGCAACCTCGCTCCGGAGACGCCCCCAAAAACATCGTGCTGCTGCTCCACGGCTTCGGGTCGAGCGGCTCCGACATGATTTCGCTGGCGCCGCAGTGGCAGGAGGCCTTGCCAGACACGCTGTTTCTTGCGCCGCATGCACCGCAGCGATGCTCGATAATGGGCGGGGGCTACCAATGGTGGGGGCTGTCGGGTTTCGCCCCGGCGGCGTTGGCTGCAGGCGCTGCGTCGGCAGCGCCGGCGATCGACGCGTTCATCGATCGCAAGCTCGCGCAATATGACCTCAGCGAGGCCGATCTCGCCCTTGTGGGTTTCAGCCAGGGCACGATGATGGCGCTTCAGGTCGGCCTTCGCCGCCCCCGCGCCGTTGCCGCTATCGTCGGCTATTCGGGCATGCTCGCGGGCGCGGCCGATCTTGCGCATCATGTTCCGTCGAAACCGCCAGTCCTGCTGGTGCACGGCACGGCCGACCCCGTCGTGCCGATCGCGGCGCTGCACATGTCCGAGAGCCAGTTGAAGCGGCTCGGCGTCGAGGTCGAGACGCATATCTCCTACGGCGTCGCGCACAGCGTCGACCCGGTCGGACTGCGGACCGGCCGCGACTTCGTGACCGGCGCCTTTGTAAAAAGCTGCGGCTGAACCGCGCAGCTTCGTCACGGCGGCATCGGGCGCACGGGTGTCGGCGAGCGACGCGGGGTGGCCGGGAAGGGAGAGGGGGGCACCCGCGGTGGGGTGGGAGCCGCGCGGAACTGCCGGGTGCAGCGGGCGTTGGCCTGATGGGTCAACATTCGGGGACAGGCATTATGAACAAGCTGCGGCGGCTCGAGACATTTGCGCGGACGGGGTGGTTCGCGCGCGGCGTCGTCTATTGCCTGCTGGCATGGATAGCGCTCACCGGTTCGTCGGCCGACGACGCCAGTCCGCAAGCCGTGTTCCGCTCGGTCCGCGATATGCCCGCTGGCTCGATCCTTCTTGCTCTTCTCGCGATGGGTCTGGCGCTTTACGGCGCCTATCGCCTGTACGGGGCGGCGCTCGATAGCGAAAACAAGGGAGGCGGTGCGAAGGGCGTCGCTGTGCGGATAGGCTATGCCGCGAGCGGCATCGCCCATTTCATTCTCGCCTGGGCGGCGCTTCGCCTTGCCTCCGGCGGCGGCGCCGAAGACGGCCGCGAGAAAGAGGCGGCGGGAATGCTGCTCGAACTGCCGCTTGGCGGCCTGCTCCTCGGGCTCGTCGGCGCCGCCTTCCTCGCGGCGGCCGTGCAGCAGGCGGTCAAGGCCTGGACCACCGAATTTACAAAGGATCTCGATGCGGCAGCACCTGCATGGGCCGTGCCCGTCGGGCGGGCGGGTCTTGCGGCGCGCGCGGTCGTGTTCGCCGTCATCGGCGCCTCGCTCGTGCGCGGCGGCTGGTTCGGCGCTGCCCGCGAGGTCAAGGGCCTCGGCGACGCGCTCTCGGCGCTCACCGACAATCCGCCGCTCTATCTGCTCGTTGCCGCCGGGCTGTTCCTGTTCGGCGTACACAGCTTCGTCGAGGCCCGCTGGCGGCGGCTTCGCGATGAAGACATGATCGCGCGGATCATGGCAGCGCGACGCTGACGATTCCCATTGCGCGGGCCCGCGGAACCCTGTGGGCTTCGCCGCGTTAGCAGGGCAGTCATCAACAGGGAGAATCTCGATGAAAAAGCTGTTTGTAACCCTCGCCGCAACCTCGGCCCTCGCGCTCGGCGCCTGCCAAAGCCCCGCCGCCGACAAGGTCGAGGATCAGGCCGAAGCGAAGGCCGAGGCGATCGACGATCAGGCCGACGCGATGCCCGAAGGTCCCGCCAAAGAGGCAATGGAGCAGAAGGCCGATGTCGTCGAAGAGCAGGGCGAAGAAAAGGCCAACGCGATGGACGACAATGGCGAGATCGCTCCGTCCGAAACCGGCGTCGGCGACACCCAGAAGAAATAAGACTGCCTTCCCTAAGGGCAGGGTGAAGGGCGCCGGTTCCGGCGCCCTTTATCGTTGCGGTGGCCCGGCTCAGGCTGCTGGCAGTTGGCGCCGCTGGGATACCGCAAGGGAACGCGGTTCGGCGTCGCTTCTCAGCACAGCGTCCGATCGAGAAAGTCCCTGATCAGCGGGACAACCTCGTCGAGGTTGGTTTCGAGAAGCCAATGGCCGCCGTCTAGCATGTGCAGCTCGGCCGCGGGGAGATCGCGCAAATAGGCGCGCGCAGACTTCTCGGGCATATAGAAATCCTGCGGACCCCAGACGATGAGCGTCGGCGGGTGGTGCTCGCGCAGATAGCGTCGATGCGCGCCGAACCAGGAGCGATTGGCCTTGAGGCCCCCGATAAGGTCGATCGCGATTTCGCGGCGCCGCGGGTTGATCAGTGACCAGTGCAGTTTCCAGAGGTCCGGCGGAATGCGCGGCACGAGATCGGGCCGCACGTCGTTCAGAAACTCCTCCCGAAAAACATCCTCGCTGATTGCCTTGCCGATCTCGGCGCGCATCTCGGGTTCGGGAAGCGACCAGCTCTTCTCTATCTCGGCATATTTGTCGCCCAGCGCATCCTCATAGGGAATGTCCCCATTCTGGATGATCTGCGCGAGGATGCGTTCAGGCCGCATGATCGCGAGACGTGCGCCGATCGGCGAGCCGAAATCGTGAAGATAGAGCACAAAGCGCTCGACGCCGAGCGCACGCACGAACCCGTCGAGAAGCTGCGCATAGCCGTCGAAGCTATAGTCGAAATGCTCGGGCGTATCGCTGTAGCCCATGCCCGGATAATCGGGTGCGAGCAGCCGCCACCGATCGCCAAGCCGCGGCATGAGATTGCGAAACTCGAACGACGAACAGGGATAGCCATGTGGCAGCAGCAGCACCGGAACGTCGGGCGGTCCTGCCTCCCTGTAAAAGATATCGACTCCGCCGACATCGATCCGCCGATGAAGAGTTTCTCCGTTCACAGTCGATGCTCCTCGCGCGTCAAGATATCAAGGGGCTGGCAGTTTCACGTCGGGCAGCGCATCGAGGTCGGCCTTGGTCATGCGCGTCTGAAGATTGGTGTCGTCGCCGCGTACAATAGGTTTGAGGCCCTGCACCGGTACATGAACATAGCGGTCGGGACCGACGCCATCGAGCTCGACGAGGAGACGGTCCACCTTGTCGTCGGCGCCGCGCAACACCTGCGATACGTCTCCAAGATCCTTCCCGTCCGCGCCGACGATATCGGCGTCGAGCAGTTGTGCCTCGCTGAGCCCGAGCGCCGCAGGGAGGGGGCCGGCGACCGTGGCGCTGGTCTCGGCCGCACGTTCCATCCTGTCCTCGGCAGCTTCCTGCTTGCTGTCGCAAGCGGCGAGAAAAAGTGCGGCGCCGGCACCGAAGATGAGGATGCGCATGTCTTGTCCTTTCAGTAGCGGATCGAGCTTCGGTTCGACGCGGCGGAACTCGAAATCGTCATGATCTGACCAGGAAACGCCCCGCTGCAAAAGCGGTTGCGATTTTGCCACGTGCGGCTCTTTGGGCGCGGTCTTCATCTACGCCTCAGCCCGCCTCCGTGACACCCTCGTCGAGCCCGCGCGTCTTCGGTCGCAGCGCCTTGTAGCGCGGAAGGAACGCCATCATCGGCATCCAGCTCGGCGCCTCGGCGGTGTAAAGGTGGAAAGCTGGCGCAATCTCTTCCGGATCGTCCAGCGTCCCCGCTGCAATATCGATCTCATCGGCCTGGTGGCGCACATGGATCGTTAGCGGCGAGCCGCACGTCCGGCAGAAGCTGCGCGTGCCGAAGCTGGTCGATGCGAAGCGTCCGATATGCTCTTCGCCCGCAAGGATGCGGTACCGATCGAGATGGACCGTCGTAAAGACCATGCCGCCCGACCCCGAGACATGCTGGCAGACCCGGCAGTGACACCAGCCGCTATCATATGGCTTTTCTTCGAGGCGGTACCGAACCGCGCCGCAAGCGCAGCCCCCTTCGAGCGCAACCTCTTCGGCGCTTGCATTGTCGCTATCGGAAGCGTTCGGCATGGAGCTCGCCTTTCTCGCGGCGCGGGTATCGGAGAGGGTAATGGCAGACCGATGGGGTGGTGGCTTCTCTTTGTCCTTCACCGACCGGGAACCGTCGCGGGATGTCTTTCCTTGTCAGAGCTGAACTTCGCCCTCATCCTCCCCGTCCCAATAATGCGCGCGGGTGCCCGAAACCTTGATGAGGACGATCCCCGGCGTCTCGATGCCGTCCGGCCACCAGCGTTCGAGGCCCTTTGTCCAATGTTCGGCGAACGCGGCCTTGTCGCGGATCAGGGCCGCGTGACCCTCGACGGCGAGGAAGAAGGGCCGCATGCCGAGCAGGCCCGATTTGCCCTGATAGCTCAGATTGACGTTCGGGTTGGCCGCGATATCGGCGACCATGAGCGACGACTCGTCGGTGAAGAACCAGGCGTCGCCGTCATAATCGACTTCGCGATTGTTACTCATTGGCCGCGACCCGATGGCGCCGCCCGCCGTTTGCGTGGCGAGCATCGCGAAGTCGATATCCTTCATCTTCTCGGAAAGCTGTTCGATCGTCATGGTCATGGGTGGAGCCTTTTGTCTGGAGCGTCTGTATCTGCATCAATGCGCCGCGAAGGCGGGAGTTGCGGAGGGGGGCTGCGCCTCGCGGCTTGGGTCAGGGACTGATCGCGGCGGTCCGGCTTTGCCGGCGCGGCGCGCGGATCGGGCGATATTCGCAGGTGATCGCGAGCTCGCGCCGTGGGGCGGGCACGAGATGGATGTGGAGCCGGGCTTCGGCGGCGACCGCGTCGAGCGCAAAGGCCTGCTCGGCCTCGTACATCTCGTCGCGGTGCGGCTGCACCCACTGCCGCACCGATGCGAGCGCGCGCGACTTCGCGCGCGCGAGCGTGTCAGCCACAATGAAAAGATTGCGGTGGCGCTCGAGAAATTCGCCCCGGACATAGCCGCCTAGATTGACATAATAGAGCCGTTCGGGACCCTCGAAGGGCGCGGTCTTCAAAACGATGTCATAGCCATCGGCGTGATCGATCTCGGCCCAGCAGTCGATATGGAGGCTGCCCGGCGTGCCCCACCATTGGCGGCGGAGCGCATCATAAGTGTCGGTGATCGTGGGCGCGGCGACGAAGCGCATGTCGTGCAGCTCGATATTGGCGCCGGCCATCTCGCCGCCGACATAAATGGCGAAGAGCTTCACGCAGCCTTCTCCTCGGCATTCGCCTGGCCGATCGCGGCTGCAAGCTGTTCTCCGACCACCATGCCCATTTCGTGCGAACTCGTTATCCCCTGGATGAAAGGGTGGCGGCCGAGCAGGAAGGGCAGGCTGAGGCAGTAGAGGCGGGATTCCGGGATATCGTCTGCAATCGGGTGGAAGGCATCGTCGATCGCGATGCCCCGCGCCTCCGACTTGCCGGCACCAGGCGCTGCATCGCGCACGATGCCCTGTTGCCGCAGCGAGGAGAATGGAAAGGCTGCGGCGCCGAGTGGGCGCTGGCCCATCGCCTCGATAAACACCTCAAAATGCCGCTGCTCGCCGCCCAGGATCAGGGACGCGCCTGCCTCTTCGCCGCTCGTGTCGATGCGGTAATCGTCGCCGATCGCCATGACATCGAGCTTCCCGGCGCGATGGAGCGCGATCAGCCGCCGGATCGATTTGTGGGGAACGGTGGCATAATCGTCGACGAACACCGGCTTGAAGTGGCGCACGAAGCGGCGGTAGTCCGTACCCTCCAGATATGGCACGAGTAGCGCGAGCACTTCGTGCATGCGCAGGATCGCGTAGCGCCAGGCGACGGTGTGCCTTGCGGCATAGTCGTGCTGCGCTTCGGCGAGATTCGCCTCGGCCCACACAAAGGGATCGCTCGCTGCGCGCCGCGCAAAATAGGCCTCGCAGAAGCCCTCGAGGTCGAGGTCCTCCAGGCCGATGTCCGCTGCGTAAGGGGGATCGGCAGCGGCAAGCTCCGCCTTGAACAGTGCGAAGGCGGCATCGAGCAGCTGGTTTTCTTCGCTCGCGACGAGACGCGTAATCGCTTCCTCGGTGCAGATGGCGAGCGGCTCATAGGGAAGCGGCGCATAGAAATCGGCTTCGGGGAGCAGACCCTTCCTCGACATCATCGTCATGTGGAATGCATCAGTGGCGGATGCCGGACGATAATGCGTCTCGCCGTCCCGGGTTTCGTTAAACGAGCCATGGATGTTGGCGAGCGCGATACAGGCGTCGATGGCCGTGAGCGAGCTACCCCGAATGCCGATATCGCAGGGCGGTACCGTGGCCAGAGCCGAGGCAGGCCAGGGGCTGAGGAAATAGCCCGGCCGAACCTCGGGCTCGGAGGGCCATTGGTGGCCCGTCGCGAGGACGACATGATCGAAAGCCTCGTCGGCGAGTTCGCCCGACCTCATGCGAACCTTGAGTATCATCGCGCCGGACGTGCTGACGACGTCCTCGACGCGGCACCGCGTGCGCAGCTCGAGCTCGATACCGCGCGCCCGCGCCATGTCGATAACGGCGTCGAACTGGTCGCGGAAATATTCGCCGAGCGCGACGCGCGGATAGAAGGTCCGTTCGCCGATCGCATCGGGATCGATGCCGAGATCGGCGAGGCGCTCCGGCGGCTGACGTATCAGCCAGTCGCACAGCGTCTCGGCAAGCGGCGGGATTTCGATGCTGGCGATATTCGCCAGCATGGCGGGGTCGTTCCAGCCGGGCCGATAGGGCGTTCCGCGCCCCGCGCACGCCTGCGCTTCATACACGGCAAGACGGAAGGGCGAGGGGTTGTGGGAGAGAAGCGCATGCAGCGTGTAGAGCGTGGTCGGGCCGGCTCCGACAAAGGCTATGCGGGGTGTCATGTTGCGACAATGCTCCGGGCGCGCAGAAGTTCGGCCGACTTGCTCTGGGTCAATGCGAATTCTCCTCAGCTGCTCCGGGGCGCCCAGCCAAAAAAAGGGTCCGCATGCGCGGACCCGAAGGGGGCCATCAACTTGGCGGGAGGATTAGTTTTCGGTGCCGGGAGTACCCGTCTTCGGCGGCTTGCCGTCTTCGATGCGGCCTTCGTTGCGAAGGTCGCGGCCTTCCTGCGCCTTGCGCTTGGCCTCGGGGCTGTCGCCGTTTTCGAAGGCTTCTTCCTTCACATAGCCGGCAGCTTCCTTGATCTGTCCCTTGACGCTCATGATACTCTCCATTGGCTGTGGGTTCTGGTCCGAGAAACCCTTGGACGCGGGCGAAAGTTGCCTGCGATCGCCCAGATTTATCTTCGCCGCCGTGCGCAACTTTGGCCGCATCGCGGCGTTTCGCGGCGCGCATGAAAGAGTGACGACGGCGAGGCTTGGCCATTGCCCTGACGCCGGCGAACGCCCTTCGGCGATCGTCGCCGAACCGCAACTTTTGTACCCTGCACGCGTTCGCTCGTCATCATCAACGGGAAACGGGCGTGATCCACCAACAGTTCGAACTTGACCGCATCGATCGAAGCGCGCCTGACGCGATGCTCGCCTGGGCGCGTATATTGGGCGTCAGCCCGTCCGAGATATTGATCGCGGTCGCGGCAGTCGGCGATCGCGCCGATGCGGTTCGTACCTATCTCGCGCGGCCGTGGCCGGAGCCCCTCGCTTGACGGCGGGCCCCGAGGGGACGGGCGGCGACGCGGCTGCAGCGAACAGCCGTCGCCCGGACGGAATCAGCGAAAAGATGATCTCCGGGCAGCGCTGGCACCGCCACGCGAGCCCCGTTTCCTTCGTCCTGCTCGCTGCCATCGTCGCCGTCGCGCTATCGGGCCTCGTCGGTGGCCAGCCGAGTCCGCTGCGCGTCGAGGATTTTGGAGCAGCGCGGCTCGAGGTGAAGACGCCCTCGGTCATTCGCAACGGCGAGTTTTTCGAAACCCGCATTCGTGTCGAGGCGATCCGCGATGTTTCCGATGCGGTGCTTGCGGTCTCCCCGTCGCTCTGGACCGACATGACGATCAACACGATGCTCCCCGCCGCCGCCGAGGAAAGCTACAAGGACGGCGCCTATCGTTTCTCCTATGGGGAGCTTCGCGCGGGCGAGACGCTGGTCGTCAAGATCGATGGCCAGATCAACCCGCCGCTCTTCGCAGGAACCAAGGGCGAGATTGCGCTGTTCGACGGCGAGCAGCGGCTCGGCAGCATGCCGCTAGAGGTCAAGGTCCTGCCCTGATGGATATCGTCCTTCGCGCGAGTGCGATGTTTTTCCTGCTCTATGCGCTCCTCCGTCTCATGGGAAAACGCGAACTGGGGCAGATGACGCCTTTCGAGCTGGTTCTGCTCGTGGTGATGGGCGACCTCATCCAGCAGGGCGTCACCCATAATGATTTCAGCCTGACCGGCGCGTTGCTCGCGATCGTGACGTTCGCCTTCTGGGCGCTCACCCTGAGCTGGGCGACCTATCTCTTTCCGCGGCTCAAGAATCTGCTCGAAGGCCATCCGCGCGTCGTGGTGAAGCAGGGCGAGATCATCCGCGACAATCTTCACCGCGACCGGCTTACCGCCGACGAGATCGAGTCCGAGATGCGGCTCGCGGGCATCGCCCACATTTCCGACGTGGAATGGGCGATCCTCGAGCCGCAGGGCAAGATCAGCTTCATCAAGCGGTCCGAAGGCGCGTCGCGCCAGCGCGATGCCGACGACGGCGCGGTTTGAGCGGATCGAGCGCAACTTTCGGGCTCGCCGCGCGCTGAACAGGCGCGGGGCATGACGATGGAGACTGCCATGAAACCGACCGAAGTCGACACCGACGCCACCCATATCCTCGCGGCCGATCACCGTGCCGTCGAAGCCCTGTTCGAGGAATTCGAGAAGGCGAGCGGCACCGACCGCAAGGCGAAGATCGCAGACCGGATCTGCACCGAGCTCAAAATCCATGCGCAGATCGAGGAGGAGGTCTTCTATCCGGCGCTCAAGGGAAAGATCGACGACGATCTCCTCAAGGAAGCCTATGTCGAGCATGATGGCGCCAAGATCCTGATCAACGATATCGTCGCCTCGGGACCCGACGACGAATTTTTCGAGGCGAAGGTCACGGTGCTGTCGGAAGAGATCAAGCATCATGTAAAGGAAGAGGAAAAGCAGCACGACAATATGTTCCAGCAGGCGCGTGCCGCCGACGTCGACCTCGACGCACTCGGCGAAAGGATGCTTGCCCGGAAAGAGGAGCTGAAGCGTCAGGCCGAGACCGCGGGCCTTCCCCCCGCCGAACTCGCCACGATGTAGGGTGAGCGCTGCAACGCTGATCGAACGGCGGACGCGTAAGCTGGCCCGGCATCTGGCCGGAAAGACGCTGCGTTTCGTGACAGCCGAAAGCTGCACCGGCGGTCAGCTCTCAGCGGTTCTCGCAGCCGATGCCGCGCTCGGAGTTCATCTCGAGCGCGGCTTCATCGTCTATTCGGTCGACGCCAAATGCGAGATGCTCGGCGTCGCCCGAGAAGACGCCGAGCGAGATGGAGCGGTGAATCCCGAGGTCGCCGCCGCGATGGCGACTGGCGCTCTTCGGACAAGCCATGCCGACATTGCAATTGCGATCACGGGGTTCTGCGGCCCTCGCGAAGGCCGCGAAGAGGTAGGCCTTGTCTACATTGGCGCCGCCGACGCCGACGCCGTGCGGGTCATGGATTTTCATTTCGGCGATATCGGGCGCCGCAATGTGCTCGATCAGGCCGTGGCCGCAGCGCTACAGATCATGATCGATGCGGCATCGTGAACGAGGATCGCGGGCGCTCCGGCGGGCGGGATCGGAGGCGGGAGCAGAGCCGAGTTTGGCAGCCGTCCTTAGCGCGGCGCTTTCCGCTTCAAGGCGCCGGCCTTGTGGGCCGCCCGCTTGCCTTCGGCCGTTTCGACCAGATATTCGGGGTTCGCCGGCGATGCCGCGACATGATGGCTCTTGATGTCCATTGCTTTCGTCACTTTTCGCAGGACCTTGCCCTCGGCGCGTCCGCCGTGGCTTTTCCACGTCACCTCGTCGCCCTTCTTGGGTTCGTCTTTCATGGTCGCTCTCCTTTCCGTAAAACAGTCCGCCTGCGCGGCAAAGGTTCCTCTCTTGGAGCGGCGAGCAGCAAGTCATCTGGCGCAGGCCCGCTCGTTGCAGTTGCTGGTTAAGGTGGGGAGGCTGCGATGAATGACGATCATGCCCGCGGACAACGCGACGGTCTGCGGCTTGCCCTCGCCGTCCTTGCCGCTGAAGAGGCGAAATGGGCCGCCCTTTTGGGCGAGAGCCGATCCTGGCGGACGAACCGCGAACGCGAGGTGCGCCACAAGGCCCTGCAGGTCGCGCAAAGGCGGATACAGACATTGCTGAACCGCGCGACGCCGAAGGGATCGAATGCACTGGACCGCGAGGTCGCGGCCGCTCTCGAGAAAGCCGGGCTCTGACCGCCGGTGCGCGCTCGCCTACGTTTGCGCGAGGCCGGATAGCGCGGCTTCGAGGCTGTCGAGGGTGAAGGGTTTCGCGAGGATCGGCCGGTCGTTCCAGCACGGTCCGGGCTGACCGACGAAACCGCCGGTCGCAACGAGAAAAGGGATCGATCGCGCCGCAAGAGCCTCTGCGACCGCATCGCACGGCAAGCCCGTTTCAAGATACACATCAACGATCGCTGCATCGAACCCGCCTGCCGCGATATGCCCGAGCGCCGTGGCGATATCGCCAGCGTCCCCGACGATGTCGTGCCCCAGCGCGCCCAGCGCATCCTCCAGCATCATGGCGACAAGCGGATCGTCTTCGACGATCAATATCCTCCTGGACATCTCTTCCCCGTTATAATCTGCGAGCCACTTATACCGCGATCATGACCGTTCGACATCCCGCTTCATCCTGGTGACCTCAATCGCCCAGCCGCCCCCCTACGCCAGCGCTTCGGCGACACTCATCCGAAATCCTATTGATCCAGGTTAATCCCGCGCGGGACTCGGCACGTTCAGGGCTGGCCGGGTTGGTGAGGCTGCTTGCCACGAAGGGCGCGGCAGTGCATGCACGGCGGAAATTGATCGACCGGGGCCGAGGGGCATTTACATGGAATCGGCCAGGATCTCGTCGCTGGGCCGCGACACGCGGGCGAGCCGCCTGATCATCATTCTCCTCACCATTGGATTTGCCGCGCTCCTCGCTGCGGCATCGACAGCATTTTTTGTGCAGCGCCAAAATGAGGCCGACGCGCGCATGGTCGCACACACGCTCGCGGTGGAGGCCAATCTCGGCGCCTTTGCCAGCGCGACAGAACGGATGGAGACCGCGCGCCGCGGACTGATCCTTACGCAGAACCCGGCGTTCTCGACGATCATGGACGAGGCCGAGGACCGGTCGCGCGCCCAGCTTGCATCGCTCGAGACGCTGATCAGCGACAATCCGAACCAGCGCGGCCGCGCCGAAAGGCTTCGCGGGCATCTCGATGCTTATGGCCGTCATTACCAAGCGACTCTCGGCCTTCGCGGCACGGACCGCGCGGCATTGATCGCCGACTTCGCGAACGACAAGGGGGTGCTCGAAGTGCGGGCCGCGCGCGCGCTCGTCGAGACGATGCTCGCAAGCGAGCTCGCCCTGCTCAAGAATCGTGAAGCGCGGCAGCAACGCACCCAGTCGCTGTTCACCCTGACGCTGATCGGAACCGGCATTCTCCTGCTGGTCGTTGCAGCCGCCACGCTGCTCCTCGTTCGCAACAATCTCGTCGAGCTCCGCGCATCGCGCGCGGAACTTCGCCGTCTCAACGAAGGGCTTGAGGAACTGGTCGATGCGCGCACGGGCGAACTCAAGCGCGCCAATGCCGAAATCCAGCGCTTCGCCTATATCGTGTCGCACGATCTGCGTTCGCCACTCGTCAATGTGATGGGTTTCACGGCCGAACTCGAGACCGCGCGCAAGGCGATCTCGGGCTATCTCGAACAGGGCGATGCGCAGGGCTGGAAGGCGCCCGACGCCGCGACGCGGCTCGCGATCGAGGAGGATCTGCCGGAATCGATCGGCTTCATTCGCACCTCCACGCAGAAGATGGACCGGCTGATCAACGCGATCCTCAATCTCTCGCGCCAGGGTCGCCGCACGCTCGCGCCCGAAACGCTTGCTCTCGGCGACGTCGTGGGCGCGATCGTCGGCAGCCTGCAGCACCGCATCGACGAGACCGGCACGACGGTCGAAGTGTCGGACCTGCCGACCGTGATCAATGACCGGGTCGCGGTCGAGCAGATCCTCTCGAATCTCATCGAAAATGCCCTCAAATATTCGCAGCCGGGGCGGGCGGGGATCATTCGCATAGCCGGGGGCGCCGATCTCGGGCGCGCTTGGGTGGCGGTCGCCGACAATGGTCGCGGCATCGAGCCGCGCGATCACGAACGTGTGTTCGACCTCTTCCGAAGGTCGGGCGTCCAGGACCAGCAGGGGGAGGGGATCGGTCTTGCCCACGCCCGCGCGCTTGCCTATCGCCTCGGCGGTAATATCGAAATCCAGTCCGAACTCGGTGCGGGTTCCACCTTTCGGCTGATCCTGCCCCTCGTGTGGCAAAGCGGAGAAGAAGATGCCTGACCAACTGCCCGTAAACATCGTGATGATCGAGGACGACGAGGGGCATGCGCGCCTTATCGAGAAGAACATCCGGCGCGCCGGCATTTCCAACAAGATCCATCATTTTCTCGACGGCACCTCGGCTCTCGAGTTCCTGTACGATGCGGCGGAGGGCCCGGTGCGCAACGGGCCGGCGCTCGTGCTGCTCGACCTCAATCTGCCCGACATGAGCGGGACCGACATTCTCGCCAGGCTGAAGGCCGACAGCAGTCCGCTGCGCCGCACGCCCGTCGTCGTGCTCACGACCACCGACGACAAGATCGAGATCCAGCGCTGCTACGACCTCGGCTGCAACGTCTATATCACCAAGCCGGTGAACTATGAGAATTTCGCCGACGCCATTCGCCAGCTCGGTCTCTTCCTCTCGGTGATCCAGGTCCCCGATCCCGACCCGGCTTGAGACCCGCCCTGGCCCACATTCTCTATATCGATGACGACGACGGCATGCGGCGGCTTGCGTCGCGCGCGCTTGGCCGGAAAGGTTATGAAGTCAGCCTCGCGGCAAGTGGCGGCGAGGGCGTCGACATGGCGAAGGTCACTGCCTTCGATCTCGTTGCCGTCGATCACTATATGCCCGGGCAGGACGGTCTTGCCACGCTCGAGGCGCTTCGCGCACTACGCGACTGCCCGCCCGTCGTCTATGTGACGGGCTCCGAGGAGAGCCGCATCGCCGTGGCGGCGTTGAAGTCGGGTGCCGACGATTATGTGGTAAAGTCGGTCGGCGAGGATTTTTTCGATCTCTTGGCCTCGAGTTTCGAGCAGGTACTCGAGCGTGCCCAGCTTCGACGCGCGCGCGCCGAGGTGGAGAGCGAGCTGCGCGCGACCAATGCGCGGCTGGAAGCGCTGCTCAAGGAAGTGAACCACCGCGTCGCGAACAATCTCCAGATGGTGATGTCTTTCGTCGCCCTCCAGTCCAAGACGATCGCCGATCCCGCCGCCCGCGAGGCGCTGAAGAAGACGCAGCAACGGATCGCGACGGTCGCGCAAGTCAACCGGCGCCTCTACACCACCGACGACGTCGAATATGTGGCGATGGACGACTATCTGGGCGGCCTTGCCGAGGATCTCTCGGCGACCTGGTCGACGGGCGTCGCCGCGCGGCGTGTCATCGCCGACGTCGAGCCCATGCGTGTGGCCACCGACAAGGCCGTTGCGCTCGGCATGATCGCCAACGAATGGGTGAGCAACGCGTGCAAATATGCCTATGGCGACAGCGATGATGGCGAGATTCGGATATCGCTTCGCCGGGCCGACGAGACATTGCTCGAACTCGCGGTTGTCGACGACGGGGCAGGGATGCCGTCCGACGGAACGGCGCGCGGCACGGGTCTCGGAACGCGCCTCATCGAAGCTTTGGCGCGGACCCACAAGGCGGCTGTCTCTTACGGCGCGGTTGACCCTTCGCGCGATATGCCGGGCACGAGCGCGCTCATCCGGATCCAGTTACGACCGGGCGAGCTCAAAGCCTAGTTTGTGCCGCGCGGCCGCCGTGCGGGTTCGGCCGCCGCTGACGGGCGAGGCTGGACGAGCGCATCGGACTGCTTTTCGGGGCGGATGTAGATCGAGCTGATATCGCTCGACGCAGCCTTGAGCTCGGCCTCGATCGCCTCGATCAACGTCTCGGCCTCGCCCATGGCGAGACGATCCTCGAAGTCGGCGCTTACGGCGACGAAGATCGAATTGGGTGCGGTGTGGATCGTGCGCACATGATTGACGGCGGTAATTTCACGGCGCCGTTCGACGATGGTCCAGATACGCGCGATCAGTTCGGGGTCCGCAGCCTCGCCGATCAACAGCTCCTTCGCCTCGCGGGCTAGAAGGATCGCGACCGCCGCCAGGATTGCGCCGATCGCCATCGAGGCGATGCCGTCGATCCGCGGATCCCCTGTCGCATGGCTCAGCCATATGCCGCCGGCGGCGATGGCGAGGCCGGCGAGCGCGGCGCTGTCTTCGAACAGGACGATGAAACCTGAGGGATTCTTCGACCGCCGCACCGCCGTCCACCAGCCGAGCCCGCGCCGCCCGGCGTTGAACTCGCGCACCGCGATCGTCCACGACGCACCCTCGAGCAGGAAGGCGATGGCGAGCACCACATAGTTGATCGTCGGATCGCGAAGCGGCTCGGGATCCCGGTAGTGAATCCAGCCTTCGTAGATGGAAATGCCGGCTCCGACAGCAAAGATGAGGATTGCGACGACGAACGCCCAGAAATAAAGTTCGCGGCCGTAGCCGAAGGGGTGACGATTGTCGGGCGGCCGCTTTGCCTTCGCTTGGCCGTAGAGGAGCAGCATCTGATTGCCGCTGTCGACGAGCGAATGGACCCCTTCCGATAGCATCGACGAGGAACCACTGATCGCCGCGGCGACAAATTTGGCGACGGCGATGCCGAGATTGGCAAAGAGCGCACCGTAAAGCACGATGTTCGCCCTGATATGATGCGCCCTCGAGCGCGGCTTGCCCGTATCAGACTGGGCTATCACCGAGCTACTTTCGCCATCGCGGCGCAAGGGGCCGCGCAGGCTCTCGATATCGATAGACAGGGGATGGGACGCGTCATGGGACAGCTACGCCCGGCGGGGCGGCACGTTCCCGAGACGCGTCGCTATGTCCCCGCTCCATCAGCGCCGCCCAGCGCGCGTCTAACGCTGACCGCGCGCCGCGGGGGCGCGAAGGTGCCGGAAGGCGGAAGAAGGTGGGCAGTACCACTCCTTAGCGCGAACATGGCGGCGTTCTTCGCTTATTTTATCTGGCGCGTGATCCGCTTCAAGCCGAGCGGCGCCGCTTGATCATCTTTTGCTGGCTGCAGCAGCGACCGGTGATCCCATCGCGAGCGCGCGAGGTCCGGTGACGCGCCACACCGTGTTCGAGAGATCGTCGGCGATCCAGAGCGCGCCGCGCGCCGGGTCCCAGGTGACGCCGACCGGGCGGCCGCGCGCTTTGCCGTCCTTGATGAAGCCGGTCACGAAATCCTTCGGCTTGCCGGCAGGACGTCCGTTGGCGAAGGGGATGAAGCTGACCTTGTAGCCGGCGAGAGTCTGGCGGTTCCAGCTGCCATGCTCTCCAACGAAGGCGCCCGTCTCATAGCCCGGGAGCCCGCCTTCGGTCGCAAAGCTCAGCCCGAGCGGCGCGACGTGCGAACCGAGCGCATAATCGGGAGTGACTGCGGTCCTGACGAGCTCGGGCTTTTGTGGATGAACGCGCGGGTCGGGATGGCGTCCCCAATAGCTGTAGGGCCAGCCGTAGAAAGCGCCCTCGCGCACCGAGGTCAGATAATCGGGTACGAGCTCGGCGCCAAGCTCGTCGCGTTCGTTCACCACCGCCCAGAGGGCGTTCGACGATGGCTCGAAGGCGAGGGCGGTCGGGTTGCGGATGCCCGAGACGAGGATGCGGCTCGCGCCGGTGGCGGCATCGACCTCCCAAATGACGGCGCGATCCTCCTCGATGCTCATTCCCCGCTCGCCGATATTGCTGTTCGAGCCGATGCCGACATAAAGCTTCGACCCGTCCGCGCTCGCGGCGAGCGATTTCGTCCAGTGATGATTGACCGCTGCCGGGAGCTTGGTCACTTCCTCGCCCTTGCCAGCGATGCGCGTTGCGCCCGGCGTGTACGCGAAGCGCAGCAGCGCACCCTGGTTGGCGACATAAAGGTCGTTCCCGACGAGCGCGAGGCCATAGGGCGCATCGAGATCCTCGATGAAGCTGGTGCGAAGTTCGGGTTTGCCGTCGCCGTTCGCGTCGCGAAGCAAGGTGATGCGGTCGCCGCCCTTCACCGAGGATTTTCCAAGGCTCTTGATATAGCCCGCGATCACATCCTTCGGGCGGAGCTTCGGTGCATGGCCGCCCGAACCTTCGGCGACGAGAATGTCGCCATTGGGGAGGATGAGGATCTGCCGCGGAATCTTGAGGTCGGTGGCGACCGGCACGACCTTGAAACCGGCTGGAACGGTCGGAAGCTCGCCGTTCCATCCTGCAGGCTTGGCGATTTTCATCGGTGGGACGAGCGTCTCGTCGATCTTCGGCAGGCTCGGGCTGGTGCCCGTCTGGTCGAGTTTTTCATCGCCTTTGCCGCAGCCGGCGAGCGCGGCCGCTAGCGCCGCCGCAGCGACGAGGCCAAGCGAGGTCTGGCGGTTCATGCGCGGGGCTCCTTCGCTGCGTGGAGAAGCCAGGCGGCGGCAATCGCTGCAACTGTCGATAGGGCCGAGAGGGTCACGCCGGTCGTGCCGACCGAACTCCAGGCATCCTGGCTATGCTTGAAGGCGTTCACGAGGCCCGCGATCCACATAACGAGGATCAGCAGAAAATAGGCGATGGCAGGCCCGCGCTTTGGCTGCTTTCGGCCTCGGACAAATGCTATGGCAGACCACAGGAGCACCGGAGCCCCGAATATCAGCCCGCCCGTGATCAACCAGGCCGAGAAATTGCTCCACTGCATCTCGGCGCTGTTGAGATAGGTGATGTCGGAAAGGAGCGCGCTGCTGAACAGGGCGACCGGAAAGGCGAGGAGAATGGCGTGCAGCGGATGGGGCGCGTGTCGGCGATAGGGCGGGTCGGTGAAACGCGATGGGGCCGTTGCCATATTGATCTCCATGCAGGCCCCCGTCTGGATAATGCGCCGACCGCCCAATAGTTTCCCGGAACCCGCGCGCCGGGCGCGACGTTGGCAATTGGATGGATCCGTCCTCGATTCCTTATTGTGGTCCCGCGCCGATCCCGGCTGACTGGATGCTGCGCTGGAATCTCGATCCCGGGCTGCTCGCGGCGCTGGGCGCCGCGGCGCTGATGGCGTGGCGATGGAAAGCGCGCGGTCCCTTCTGGGCCGGGTTCGCGCTGATCGCCCTTCTGTTCGTGTCGCCGCTATGCGCCCTGTCGTCGGCGCTCTTCTCGGTGCGCGTCGCGCACCATATCATCCTGACCGCGGTTGCGGCTCCGCTGTTTGCGCTCGGCCTGCCGCGGTTTCGGCCGCGCGGCGGTGCGCCGCTATGGGCGGCCGGGCACATTCTCGCATTCTGGATCTGGCACGCGCCGGCGCCCTATGCTCTCGCGCTGGCGAGTGACGGCGCCTTCTGGTTGATGCAGCTTTCGTTGCTCGCGACCGCGTTCGGCTTCTGGGCTTCGCTCCGCTCGTCGTCGCCGCCGCTCGCGATCGGCCTGCTGCTTGCCATGATGGTGCAGATGGGGCTGCTCGGGGCGCTCATCACCTTCGCGGGCACGCCCCTCTATGCGCCCCATCTCGCGACGACGATGGCCTGGGGGCTGGCGCCGCTCGAAGATCAGCAACTGGCGGGGCTCATCATGTGGGCTCCTGCCGCGGCTCTTTATCTCGGCGCGGCGCTCTGGACCGGCTGGCGCCTCCTCGGCGAGCCGCCCCCGGTGGCAGCATGATCGAGGCGATCCAGGCGTGGGCGGCGCGCTATGCCGCCGACCGCCGCTACTCGCCCGTCGGGCAGCTATTCCACTGGACGATGGCCGCGCTCATCCTATTCCAGCTCGGCTGGGGCTGGCGCATGAGCCGCATCGACGCGGGTGGCGACAAGTTGGAGGCGTTTCGGGTTCACGCCGAACTCGGCCTGCTGATGCTCGTGCTTGCTGCGCTGCGTTCGATCTGGCGGATGATCGTGCCGGGTCCCATCAACGATGCCGACCGGCTGGGCTGGCAGACGGTCGCAGCCTATGTGACGCACATACTCTTTTACGTCTGCTTTTTCGGTCTGCCGCTCTCGGGCTGGGCGATGTGGTCGGTGGTCGGCGGCGAGCCGCTCGAAGTGGCGGGGCTCCTTCCCTGGCCGCACATGCCCTTCGATAGTCTGGAAAAAGGCATTCAGTGGTGGATTCTCGACTGGGCGGAGGGAATCCATGCGCTCCTGATCATTCTCCTCGTCGCGATGATCCCGCTGCACGTTGGCGCGGCTCTGAAACATCATTTCTGGGATCGGCACGACGTGCTGCGGGGGATGTTGCCCGAGCTTCCGGAGGATGGGGCGGAAAGGACGCCGCATGACGGGACACCGCCGCAAGCTCGGCGACCGAGAGCAGGCGGCTGACGCGGCGCATCTCGCCTAGCGGGTCATTGTTGCGCTTCGCTTCGCGCCACGCGCGAAGCTGGCCCGCGACATAGGCGGCGGACTGACCGGCCAGCGGCGGATTGGCGGCATCGCCCACGCCGCCCACACCGTGGCACGAGGCGCAAGACGGCAATCCCCGCGCGGGATCGCCCTCGTCGTAGAGGCGCGCACCCGCCGGATTGCCGGCTTCGACCGGCCACGCCGCGGGCTGGATCGCCGCGTAGAATGCCGACACTTTCGATCGGTCGCCGTCGCCGAGTTTGCGGACGATTGCGCGCATCGCGGCATGCTCGCGGCGACCATTTGCATAATCGTCGAGCTGCCGATGGAGATAGCCCGCGTCGAGCCCGGCGAGGCGCGGCGCGTCGCGCCCGTCGCCTTCGCCCTGCAGCCCGTGACAGGTGAAGCAGGCCGCTTCGGCGCCCGCATCGCCGCCGCTCATCGCGATCGTCTCGCCCGTCGCGCGAAAGCGGTCAGTCGGCGCGGGCGCTTGGCATGCGGACAGGAGGAACAGGAGGAGGAGGGGGGCTTTGCGCACGCTTCGGGAACCAATGGCCGCGCGAGGTGGTTCCCAAAGCGAAACGAGGACGGTGAACGGCTATGAAAGGGGGTGCTGCGATTTCGGTCTTGATGCTGCTCGGCGCCTGCGCGCCCGTCCCGGTTGAAACGGCACCCGCCGACCCCGCCGCCGTCGCGCGCGGGCGCGATGCCGCGGCGCGGCTCGGTTGCGGCGCTTGCCATGCCATGCCCGGCATCACCTGGCCGAAAGGGCGCGTGGGACCGCCGCTCGCGGGCTTCGGCGCGCGCCCGCTGATCGCGGGCAAACTGCCAAATCGCGCGCCGCTGCTTGCCGCCTTCGTCACCGACGCGCCGGCGATGGCGCCGGGGACCGGGATGCCGGCGATACCGATGAAAAGAGCCGAAGCCGACGACATCGCCGCCTGGCTGCTGAGCCTCGATGACTGACCGGGCGCTGCCTTCCGAAGGCTGGCCGCCGGCCGTGCTCGATCCCGCCGGCCCCTATTCGGAGCCTGTGACGGTGCTCGCGTGGGTGCTGCTCCTTGGCGGAACCTTGATATTGGTGATCGTGCTTGGAGCACTCTGGGTCGCGCTGCGCGGATCGCCTCGGCTCAAGACCCGGCTCGGCGGCGAGAAGGCGATCTGGATTCTGGGATTTGCCTTTCCCTCGGTCGTGCTCACTGGTCTGCTCGTGTGGGGCCTGTTGCTCACCAGTTCGCTTTCGGCGGCGCGCGTTCCCGAAGGCGCCATGCGCGTCAAGGTCATCGGCGAGATGTGGTGGTGGCGCGTCCATTATCAGGACGGACAAGGCCGCGAGACGCTGCGCGATGCGAACGAACTCCACATTCCGATAGGACAGCCCGTCCTGCTCGAACTCGAGGCGGCCGACGTCATCCATAGCTTTTGGGTGCCGCGGCTTGGCGGTAAGATGGACATGATCCCGGGGCGCACCAATCGCCTGCTGATCGAGGCCGATGCGCCGGGTATCTACAAGGGACAGTGCGCCGAATATTGCGGCGGCCCGCACGCGCTGATGGGGTTTGTGGTGGTGGCCCACACCCCGGCGGACTTTGCGCGGTGGCAGGCTTCGCGGCTCCCGTCGCAAGGCGCCGGCGGCGAGGGGCTTGCACTTTTTCTCTCGAGCGGCTGCGCCGCCTGTCACACGATCCGCGGCACGCCGGCGCGTGGACTGGCCGGCCCCGATCTGACGCATGTCGGTTCGCGCAGGACGCTGGGCGCGGGCATATTGCCCAATAATCCGGGGACGATGGCGGGCTGGGTCGCCGACAGCCAGGCGATCAAGCCCGCGAACCGTATGCCCGCCTATCACCAGTTCAGCGGCGAGGAACTGCAGGCGCTCACCGCCTATCTGGTCTCGCTCAAATGAGATCGGAAACGGGGTTCGATCCCGCGCTTTATGAGCGTTTCCCGACTCGGCACGAGCGGCCGAAAGAAGAGGAGGAGGACCTCCGTCGTATCTGGTGCAAGCCCAAGGGCTGGGAATATCTGCTCGCGGTCAACAATAATTATATCGGCATCTATTATCTCGGAACCGCCTTTCTCTTTTTCCTGATGGCGGGGGTGCTCGCGCTGCTCATGCGTGCGCAACTCGCCGCGCCGATGCTCGAGATCCTGCCGCAGGGCACCTATAATCAGGTCTTCACCATGCACGGCACGGTGATGATGTTCCTCTTCGCGGTGCCCGCGGTCGAGGCGGCAGGCGTGCTCCTGCTCCCGCAGATGCTCGCGGCGCGCGATCTGCCGTTCCCGCGGCTGTCCGCCTATGCCTTCTGGGCCTATGCCGTCGGCGGACTTTGTTTTTTCGCCTCGATCTTCGTCGGGCTCGCGCCCGACGGCGGCTGGTTCATGTATCCGCCGCTGACGTCCAAGGCCTATTCGCCGGGAATCAACACCGACTTCTGGCTGCTCGGCATCGGCTTCATCGAGATCAGCGCGATCGCGGGGGCGATCGAGATCATCGTCGGCGTGCTGCGGACGCGCGCGCCGGGCATGCGCCTCGACAGGATGCCGATCTTCGCCTGGGCGATGCTCGTCTTCGCAGTGATGATCGTGATCGCCTTTCCGAGCATCATTCTCGGCACCTTGCTGCTCGAGATCGAGCGCGCGTTCGGCTGGCCCTTCTTCGACGCGACGCGCGGCGGAGACCCCTTGCTCTGGCAGCATCTCTTCTGGTTTTTCGGCCACCCCGAGGTCTATATCATCTTCCTGCCCGCCGCCGGGATGATGAGCATGATCGTCGCGACCGTCGCGGGCGAGAGGCTCGTCGGCTACCGGCTCATCGTCCTTGCGATGATCGCGACGGGCTTCATCAGTTTCGGCGTGTGGGCGCATCATATGTTCACCACCGGCATGCCGCCGATGACGACGGGCTTCTTCTCGGCCGCCTCGATGGCGGTCAGCGTGCCGGCGGGCATCCAGGTCTTCTCGTGGATCGCGACGCTCGCAATCGGCAAGCCGAAGTTCAATGCGCCCGGCCTCTTCGTGATGGGCAGCATCGTTATTTTCGTGACGGGGGGTCTGACGGGTGTGATGGTAGCGATGGTGCCCTTCGACTGGCAGGCGCACGATAGCTATTTCATCGTCGCGCACCTCCATTATGTCCTGATCGGCGGTATGGTCTTTCCGCTGTTTGCGGCCTTCTATTACTGGATTCCGATGGTGAGCAAGCGGGCGCTGTCGGAGCGGCTCGCGAAATGGGTGTTCGGCCTCATGTTCCTCGGCATGAATGTCGCCTTCCTGCCGATGCATCTGGCGGGGCTGCAGGGCATGCCGCGCCGCGTCTACACCTATCTGCCGGGGCAGGGCTTTGAGCTTCCCAATCTCATCTCGACGGTCGGCGCTTTCATGCTCGGGCTCGGTGTGCTACTCTTCCTCGTCGACCTGGCGCGCAATTTCCGGCTCGCGCCGGGCGAGGGCAATGCCGGGAATGTCTATGGCGGCGGCACGCTCGAATGGTTGCCGAGCGAGCTCTATTCGACGCGCTCGATCCCGGTCGTCACCAGCCGCGAGCCTTTGTGGGACGATCCGGCGCTCGCGCATGAAGTCGAAAAGGGGCGCTATTTCCTCCCGCGCTCGGCGACTGGCCGTCGCGAGACGATCGTCACCAGCCCGCTGCTCGCCGAGCCCCAATATCTGCAAATCATGCCGGGGCCGTCGCCATGGCCCTTCGCCGCCGCGATCTTTACTGCGGGCTTCTTCCTCGCGCTGACGGTGCAGGCCTATATGTTCGCATGGGTGAGCGGCGTCCTCGCGGTGATCTCGGTACTGCGATGGCTTTGGGAAACCGATCGGCCGGTCGAAATCGAGGGTGTCGACATTGGCGCCGACATCCGCGTCCCGACCTATGTTACCGGGCCGTCGAGCCATGGCTGGTGGGCGATGGTCATCCTGCTGGTCGTGATGGGCATGATCTTTCTCATGGCGCTGTTCAGCCTTGCCTTCCTGTCCTCGAACCAGCCGGGCTTCTGGCGGCCGCCGCCGCCCCTCGGCGAGGCGATATCGATCCTGGGGCTCTACGCTGTCGCAATCGGTCTCGCGCTCTCGGCACGCGCATGCCTTCGACGCTCGCCCTTCTGGTCGGTATTCGCGCTTCTTTTGTCCGCGGCGGTTTCGAGTGCGGCGCTTGGCATGGATTACGTGAGTTGGTCGAGTAGCGAAATTGGTCCCACCGCGAGCGGGCAGGGGGCTGTCGTCTATGCGCTGCTGGCCCTTCAGGCATGCGCAGCGGCGATTGCAATCTTGATGGCGCTTTACTGCGCGGCGCGCGCTGTGCGGGGGCTTGTCGCGCAGCCGAGAAACAACAGCATCGACCTCGCGATGCTCTTTCTCGTCTACACCGCGGCCCAAGGGGCGACGGGCACCCTCGTTTCGCGACTGGTCGGCGTTGGCGGATGAAGAGCTGGTTCATCATGATGGGCGGTCTCGTCCTGTGGGCCGTACATTTCTTCCTCCTCTACCTCCTCGCCGAGTTCGGAGGCAGCGGACCCGGCATACGCCTCGCAGCATCGCTCTTTACCTTGGTTATTCTCGGCGGCGTGGCATGGATGTTCGTAGCGGTGCGGCACAAAACGTCCGGCGATCCCTTCGCGCGGTGGCGACGGCGTGCCGCCATGCTGGCGCTGGCGTTCGGCGGGCTCGGAATCGTCTTTCAATATTTGCCCATTCTGCTCGTTGATCGATAGGGCGGCGGGAACGAGGGCCGCGCCGAATCGGGCCGGTGGCCAGATTCGGGAGTAGGATGGATGCAGCTGATCGAGGCTATTGCGAGGTGCGAGGAAGAGCTGCGGGCCGCGATGCTGGCCGGCGATGTCGAGGCACTGGAGCGGCTGCTTGCGGAGGACATGATCTTCGTCGATCAACAGGGGGTCAGGCGATCGCGGGAGGGTGATATAGCGGCGCACCGTTCGGGCCTGCTCGACCTGAGTTCACTCGACTTTCGCGGCGACCGCCGCATTTGGTCCCACGGTGACGTGGCGAGCGTCGTCGTAACGGCCGATGTCGCGGGAACCTATGCCGGCGCGGCTTTCTTCGGGACTTTTGCCTATCTCCGGCTCTGGAAGCAGCAGGGCGACTGTTGGCAGATCATTCTCGCTCAATGCACGGCTTGTTCCTCGTCGGAACTGTGATCGAATTCTGCCTCGGGGAGGTTGAGCGCGGCATCTGTCGAGCGCGCTCTGGCCTCGCAGGCTCGGCCAGGGGTCGCACGGATGTAGGGCCGCGCGTGCACACTTGCCTCGCTTCTTGCCGGTGCGGGCGCGCGCGTTCACGGCGGGCAAGCCGCGCTGCGCGCGGCTCCGGCCACGGCTCCGCCGCGTCCGACCCGCCGCTCCCGCCCGCACGCCGCCCCGGCTGCGGCTCCGGCAAGAGTGCGGCTTTCGGCCCTTCGGGCCAGCGTTCTCGCTGCCAAGGTCAATCCGGCTTTGCGCGAAGGTTGCGGCGGATCGTTCTCAGCGCATTCTCGAGACCTTGCGAGCGATATCCGCCTTCCGGCGTTTCGCGATCGAACAGGGCGCCGTCGTCATCCCGGCCAAGCAAGAATTCAAGCGCTTCGACAAGGTCCTGATCCATGGTTGTTCTTCCCGTCACCGCGCCAGCGTCACCGATATGGGACAATGATCGGAGTAATGCTTGGTGCCCGACCCGTAGAGCGTCTCGGCAAAGCTCAGCATGTCCGCGCCGGCGCGCCGGTCAAGGACGATATGATCGATGAAACTGTCGTAGCGCGGATCGCATTTCGGTCCCGTCCCGGCATCTGCGAGACGGAGATCGGCGTTCGAGGGCGTGCCATCATCGAGCTCGGACCAGACGCGGTCGGCTGCAAGGCCGAGCCTGCGGTTCCAGTCGCCGAGCAGGGCGAAGCGCACAGGCGCCTCGGCAGCCGCATCGACCCACGCCTCTAGCGCGGGGATCTGCTCGGACAGGATCGGGCACGCCTTGGCGGTATCTCCGGCAAAGCAGCCCGACTTCAAGTGGATCGAAAGCAGACGGAGCGGCCTCGCGCGCTCAGGTCGGAGCGTGATGTCGACGCCCGAGCGCAGTTGAGGATTGCCGAGCATGAGGCTGGTCACATCGGGGTGGCGGTCGAACGCAATGGTCTTGCGGATCGCGAATCCGACAGCCTGGCGGATCACGCGCTGCGACTTGTGCTCGCCGCCGCAGGTCCCGCTGGGCCTACCGGCGCGCTCTTCCATGACGACGGTATAGCGGGCGGGGTCGAACACGCGCTCTGCCGCCGCGACACTCTCCGCTTCCTGAAACGCGATCAGGTCGGCGTCGAGCCCATCGGCTATCTGCCGCATGGCGGCATAGTCGGCGTCGGTTCGCGGCTGACATCCGTCGCCGTTATGCTCGGCAAGGAATTCGAGGTTCCAGCTCGCCAGGGTGAGCGGCCGGTCTTGCAGGACAGAGGGCGAAAAGGGCTGCGAAGCTTGCTCGGCGCCCGCGCAAGCGCTGAGCGAAAGGAGAGTAGCAGCTATAAAAAGGAGGCGCTGGTTCATCGGGCGCTTCTGGCCGCGACGCGGGGCGCTTTCAACCTCTTCGTTGGCAGCAATATTATCTGGGGAGAGAACCTCGTCTCCCGGGAACCAGGGGGAGAGACGAGGCACTACAAGAATGCGCACCTACGAGGAATTGTTCCGAATGACGTGTAATATGATATTGATTTCGATCAAGTTTACCCGAATTTCCGTGCGGTACTCGACTTTCCAACAAGGAGGTTCGTGATCCATTGTTCGGCGCGAGCTGATGTCTGGCTTCGGCGATTCATAGGGACTTCGTGATCGCGGGAACAAGGCTGGCTCCCTTGCCGTTGTTAAAGAGCCTATATCGGAGACCGATGCATGCAGCAGCAGATTGCAGTCGTGACGCTCGGGATCGCGGATCTCGTCCGGTCCCGCCGCTTCTATAGCGAAGGCTTCGGCTGGACGCCGGTGTTCGCGAACGAGGAAATCGCCTTCTATCAGATGAACGGTCTGATCCTCGGCACATGGCTTGAGGCAAAGCTCGCCGAGGACATGACGCGGACCTCGTTCGGAGGCCCGGGGGCCTTCGCGCTCGCCCATAATGTCGGGTCGGCGGAAGAGGTCGATGCAGTGATCGCGGCACTGGAGGCTGCAGGCGGGCGGGTGCTCCGGCCAGGCGATGCACCGCCGCATGGCGGCTATCGGGGCTATGTCGCCGATCCCGACGATCACGCCTGGGAAATCGCTTGGAATCCGGCTTGGCCGATCGACGCCGAAGGCCATGTGACCTTCGGCGCCTGACGTCGGGTCTTAGCCGTTGAGGCGATCCTTGACCGCCTTCGCCGCGCCGAAGCCGAGCTTTTTCGAGGCCGCGATCTGGATGGTCTCACCGGTCGAAGGGTTGCGGCCCTCGCGGGCTGCGCTTTCCTTGACCTTGAACTTGCCGAAGCCGTTTACCGATACTTCCTCGCCCTTGGCGGCGGCGTCGGCGATCGCGGCGAACACGGCGTCGACAGCCTTCTTGCCGTCGGCCTTGCTGGTTCCGAGCGCGCTAGCAACTGCGTCCGAAAGGTCGGCATGGTTCATTCAATATCTCCCTTATGCGGTCGGCCCCTCGCCGACCGGGCGGTCTCTATAGGAGCGAATATTTGCCTTCGCTATCGCGATCAACTCGCGAGGCTGCGGAAGGTGATCGACCAGCGCGCCGTCTCGATCGGCGCGATGCTATGTTCCCACGCGTGCCGCGCTTCGCCGGTGAAACGATAGATCGAGCGGGGCGCGAGCGGCAGTGCAAAGCGGTCGAACTTGTCTCCTCGGCGGCGCCGGAAGCGCATCGCCGCCTCTGCTCCCAGCGAAATGCCGACGACATGCTCGAAGACGGGCCGGTCTTTATGCCAGCCGATGCCGGCCCCGGGGCCGTATGAAATCAGCAGCGCCTGCGCGAGGGCGCCCGGCGGAAGTTCTGAAAAACGCTCGGCGCGAGCGGCGATCGGCGCGAGCCAGTCGGGGATCGGCGCGGCGCGTGCGAAAACCCCCGTCTGGAAATCATAGCTCCATCCGAATGAGCGGGTGAGGCGTTTGCCCTCCCATTGCTGGAATTTGAAGGCCTCGAGCCCAGCATGTTCGATATGGGCTATGAGCGCCGCTTCCTCGGCTTCCGTGACGAAGGCTTCGGCCGCTTCGAGACCGGGAAGCAGTGCACGGCCAAACAGATCGGCCTGCGCCGGGGCACTTTTGCTGACAGGGTTGTGTTTCATGTCCTTGCGAGTGCGTTCAGCTTCGCCGCGATCGCTTTCCAGCGCTCGACGCCCGCATTATCCCCCGCGAGCGCGAGCGCACCGATGCGCGCTGCGACGAAGCGCGGTGCGCCCGCTCCATGCTGCTTTTCGACGGCGAGGGCGCAGGCCCAGAGATGGCGGTCTTCGGTGAGCATCAGAGCAGGGTCGGCATATCGGGGAGCGGGGGCGACGTCCTGCCGCGGTTGCTCCAGGGGTCGTTGCTATGCTCGGCAACGAGGCGGTCGCCCGGATATTTGCGCACGAGCCCGAATGCTTCGTCGGCGGGCGCGTGCAGCCAAGTCTCATGATCTTCGGGACGGAGGATCACCGGCATGCGGTCGTGGATATCGAGCAGTTCCTCGGTCGCGTCCACCATCACGCCGGTATAGGCGTCGCCCCATTCGTCGGTGGGGCGCCATAGTCCCGCCCAGGCCGCAAGCGGCTGATCGGTGACGCTGACCCAGGTCTTCGTCATTGCGCCTTTTTCGCCGACGGCTTCGGCAAAGGCGGTGAACGGGATCAGGCAGCGATGCGCCGGCTGGGCAAACCATTGGCTCCACATACCATAAGGATTGAAGAGCTGATCGTCGCGTGCGTTGTTCGTCGGGCTCGGCTTGTTAGGCAGGCCCGTCTTCTTGCTTTTGGAGTGGCGCGGAAAACCCCAGGTCATCGAGCGCAGGACGCGCTTTCCCTGCTCTTCGCGGACGACCATGCCCGAATAGCCGGGATACACATCCTCGGCGCTGTTGAACGCCGGTACGGGGAGGTCGACGCCGAAATGCGCCGCAACCTCGGCCGCGCTTTTGCGCTCGGTGTAGAGATTGCACATGGACGTCAGTCTATCAGCATCGAGCCGGGAAGGAAGGGCATGGGGGGAAACGGCGCTCTGCTAGAGCAGCGCTTGCTGGGGCCGCGCGCTCGGCGGCAATTTGCCGCTGCGCCAAAGATCGTCGGTATGCTCGGCGACAAAATTTTCTGCGGGCGGTGGCGGACGAAACTGGAAGCCGATGACATCCTTGATCGAGCCGTGGAGCCAGCGTTCATATTCATGGGGCATGAGGAGGACGGGCATGCGATCGTTGGTGGGATGCACGAGCTCGTTCGCGTCCATCGTCATGCCGGCGTAAACGGGACCCAATTCGGGGGTGTTCTTGGCGAAGCCCGCCCAGGCCATGATCGGCTGGCCTTCGGCAGAGAACCAACTGCGTGTCTTCTCGCCCGGCGAGCCGTTGGGGTTCGCGAAGTGCGTCAGCGGAATGAGGCAGCGATAGCGGGGCTCGACGACGAGACCTTCCCACATCGGGTTGGTGAGATCGGCGACGAGGCCGATGCGGCCCGGCGGATCGCCGCGCAGCCGCATCTCGCGGGTGAGGCGCGGGAAGCCCCAGAGCATCTGGCGAAGGTGCCGCCGGCCGTTCGTTTCGTGGACGACGAGGCCGGGGAGGGCCTCGATCGTCTCCGAGGGAACGGCGATATCGGTAAAGCCGCCGGCGCCGAAATGATCGGCGACGTCCGAAGCCGTGGCGGCAAGGGTGTAGAGGCGGCTCATCTCTCGGGCTTCAGGCGAAAATCTTCGTCCATTTTTGGACTTGTTCCGCAAAGCTCGCCGGCTCGAATCCGAGACCGATCTCGGTTTCGACGAGCGGGGCGCTGCCGCCGGCGGCGTAGAAGCCGCTGATGTCGCTCTCGCCGAACGGGTCGAATTCCTGCGCCCAGCGATCGAGGGCGATTGCGCGCGCGTGGAGCGCGGCGCCGCCGTGATCACCGAGTCCCTGCTCGCGCGCGAAGCGCTCAAGCAGACGGCCATGCTCCGCAATGTCGCTCGGGCTCTTCACCACAAGATGCCGGATCGTCTCGATCGCGCGCGCGAGATGCGCGCCGGTGATATGGACCGCATTGATCGCGGCGAGAAAACCGCCGGGTGCGAAAAAATCATTGGCGGCAGCATGGCCGCCGATGCGGTCGTCACCTTCGGATCTGTCGAACGGGATTACGTCACCCATGGCCGGTCTTTCGTTGCGAGTCGGTCACGGAACATAGAACAAAAATGGAACAAAGGCGAATCCGTGCCGTGTCTATCAGGGGTCGACGTCGGCGGGTTGAGGAACAAGGAAGAGCGTGCGGCCCTCGACGCGCCAGGCGGCGAGCTGCGACAGGAAATTCATGCCGAGCACATCCGTATTGCCGAGCGCGGGTGAGATCACGACCTTCAGCCGCTGTACCTCGATGGCGCCGACCGCGAGCGCATCGACCGTTCCGGCCTCGGCCCGCACCGTCCCGTTCGCGGTCTGCATCAGGAGCGGCAGCAGCGTTGCATCGGCCTCGACCCCGGCTGCGCGGGCGGTCTCCTGCGATAGCGCGGTCACGGTGGCGCCGCTGTCGACGAGCATCCTTCGCTTAACGCCATTGATTTCGGCATCGACCCAGAAATGTCCGTCGCGCGCCATGGGAATGCGCACCTCGCTGCCGACGACCTGCTGTCGATCGAGACCAATCGCCGCGGTGAGGCGGCCGAGGTTCGGATCGAAGGGGGCGTGCTGAAGAATGAGGAAGATCGCGAAGGCGAGAAGCGCGAAGGAGAAGAGGCCGCGCAGCACGCGGCCGACATAGGGGATCTTGAACAGCAGGATCAAGACGAGCGCGGCGCCAGCCGCATAGATCGCGAGTTGCTCCCAAGGGAGATCGGTGGTGAGAGGCATATCGGCGGCTTTACCACCGGCCTCGTGTCGCGTGGCTGAACGATCAGCTCTCGGAGATCGTCTCGTCCTCGATCGCCGCGGTGATCATTCTTTCCCACACCCCGGCATCCCCGACTGCCAGCATGCGCCCGCTCGGCTCCCGCATCGTCTTGAGGATAGCGAGCGCCGCGGCGGTATACTCCGGCCAGAGCATGTCGACGGCATCGGCCGCCGACCGCAGTTCGCCTTCGCCGTTCCGGCTGAGCTCATGTCCGGCAAGGACCCTGGCTATCCGCTCGACCGGAGCCGTTGCTGCAGTGTCCCGAGTCATCGGCCGTGGTTCAGATAGGCGCGGACCGCGTCCGCGCTGTTTCCGACAGCATCGACCGCCTCGCGAAGTTCTTCTTCGCCCACGCCGAGGCTCTCGGTCCAATCGCGGATCTCATAATCTTCGGAAAGGCTGATCCGATCGCGATCGGAGGCGCCCGTCAGTCTCTTGTCATCCGCCATGATGGTCTCCTGTGTCTGCGCTCGCGAAGCCGGGCCGCGCGGGAGCTGCGGCCCGGCCCAGAAGGCGCAGCAATCTGCGCCTGTCTGTGCCGCGATTCTGTCGGCACCTTGCCTTCGATACCTCTTTCGCCGGTTGAGCGGAGTGGCGCTCTCAACCCCGAATGACGCGCCGACGACGGCAAGCGTTCCCGAGAAAATTTTTCGGATTAACACAGGTTATTCCGGGGATGCGGAGGCGCGCTCGGCGCGGAACTTTCTAAACGAGCCAGCGTTACCCCGGACATCCACCACGGATGAATCGGCGCAGCTTTCACCGTCCCCCGCTCACGCGGTCGGGCGACTGGCGGACTGCGTCCAGACGGGAGATTTATCATGTTCAGATGGGCTATCATCTTTGCCGTCGTCGCGCTCGTCGCGGCGCTTCTCGGCTTCGGCGGCATCGCCGGCCTTTCGGCCGACTTCGCCAAGATCTTGCTCGTGATCGGCGTCGTCCTCTTCATCGTCGCCTTCGTATTCGGGCGCGGACGCCGCACATTGCCCTGAGTTTCCGGGATGGCCGAAGTTTCCGACTTTGCCATCCTCACGGGTGCCGGCGATCACAAACCCCTCGGTCGCCGGCACACGACTATATCGCCTTCCTTTTTCGGCCGTGTCTGAGCAGCGGCCCGACACAATCCAAGTCACCCCCGACGGCCGCTATTTCGTCATTCGCGGCCGCCTTTGGCGTATGTCGAACCCGGCGCTTGAGCCTGGCCAGCGCGAGCGACTTGTTTCCGAACTAATGACTGCCCGGCGGAACGTGCGAACTGCGCTCGCAGCAAGGGATGGCGTCGCGCTTCGGCGGGCCCGCTCGGCGATCGATCGGTCGAAACGCGCGCTTGGCGAGCGCGGACCGGTGTGGTGGGACGATGGAGCCCCGGACTATAACCGGCATATGGCAGTCAACACGCCCTACGCGCGGTGGTTCGAGGACTTGGCAGGCTAAAGCTGGCCTTCATTCACCTCATAGAGGTTCAGGACTTTGCCGTCATCAGCGGAGACATGGAGCCGCGATGGAGCGTCAGCATCGCCGTTCCGATCCCGGCCGCCGGGACGATCTTCATCCGTTCGGATGCGATGCCGCGATCCTCGAGCAAATGGGCGAGGAGGCTGATCTGGGCTTCGTCGCCGGCGATTTCGATCGTCGCGGCCGGAGCCGCGCGAAGGACGGTGGCGAGGTCCGCGGCTCGGCCGAGACCGATGCTCGTCAATTTGGGCCTGTCTTCGTCGAAGCCATGAAAAGTGAATGTCTCGCTTTGGCCATCGCGCGATGCAAGCCAATCGGCCATCTCGCGCGTGAGCGATCCGGATGCTGCCGCCATCGTCGATCCATCGGGAAGCGTGACGAGCGCGCTCGTCACTGCTTCCGGCGGTGCGGCCTCAACCGGTTCGCTGCCGCAGGACTGGAGCGAAAGGGTGGCGGCACCGATTGCGAGGACGGACGTCATGAGCAATAGAATACGGGGCATCATTCATCCTCGATTCCCCTCGCAGCACCAACGCGCGACGTGAACGGATGTTGCTGCTCCCTGGCCGTTTTTAAGCCGCTGCCTGTACCTCGGCAGCATCCTGATATCGGCATATGCCGCGGCCGCTTCGCTTTGCGGTGTAGAGCGCCTCGTCGGCGAGGCTGATCAGTTGTTCAAGGTCGCGCGACAGGTCGTCGCAGACGATGTAACCGATCGACGCCGAGACGCGGATATCATGGCTTCCGACGGCAAAGGGACGCGCGATCGAGGCTGCGACGCGTTCCGCGAGCATATAGGCCTCGTCAGGATTGCCGATCTGAAGCTGGATGATCACGAACTCGTCGCCTCCCAGCCGCGCGGCAATGTCGCCTTCGCGCAAGGTTCCCGAAATTCTTCTCGCGACCGCGGTGAGCAACGCGTCGCCGACGGGATGGCCGAAGCTGTCGTTCACAGGTTTGAAGCCGTTGAGGTCGAGGCAGTGTAGTGCGATCGGGCGGAGCTTAGCGGCGCGTACATGGCGGTCGAACCATTCGCGCAGCGCCAGCCGGTTGGGCAAGTCCGTGAGCCCGTCGCTTCGCGCGAGCGAGGCGAAGGTGAGCCGCCGGCCAATGTCGTCGAGGGCGCGGGCGTGTCGTTTGCGCAAGCTGAAGATACCGCCCGCTAGGAAAGCGGCGGTCATCAGCGCGGTCGCGATGTGGAGTGGCTTTCCGGCAACGAGCATCGTGACGACCGGCGGCATGACGGCGAGAAGGAGCGCGGCGATGGCGATGCGCGGGCGAAGGCTCGTCCCCGCCGCGACGCCCGCCGCATAGCCGATGACGAGACAGATCGCGAGCTTGTCGATGGCTGGATCGGGGAGGGCAAGCGCGCGCGCCGCGAAGAAGCCGAGCATGGCTGCAAAGACGATATAGCTCGCCGCATAGCGGCGCTCGAGCCGGCGGGCCTCACCGAGTGTGATCGCGGGATTATCCGCGGCAGCTGCGTCGCACGAGGCGACGAGGAGCCGGGCGATCGAGGCGAGGACGCCGATCGCATAGGGTCCCGCGATCAGCATGTCGCCCGATTGTTCGATGATCAGCGCCCCGCAGATGAGAAAGCCGAGCGACATCACGAGCGAGGGCAGCAGGCCATCGTAGAGACTTCGGATCAGCTCGATCTCGATCGCATCGGGTGAATATTTGACCGGGGTCGACATCGCTCAGCTCCTTGCCGAGAATTACCGCCCACCGGGAGGACCGGTTCCACCTGCGGACGGCCGAACCTCCTGAAATCCCGCACGCTCAGCCTAGACCCCGAGCGTTAACAAAGTTGGAAGTGGGGCGCATCCGACGCCCAAAAAGGTAAAGCCCCGCTGCACAAGGCTGCGGGGCTTTCCTGAAGTCGGGTCCTGAGACCCGAGCTTGCAAAGTAGATACGCGCTGACCGCCAGATCGTTCCAACGGCCGTCGATTATTTTGCGACTATCGGCAGCGCACATTGCTGCGATCGATTTCGCGCCCGACGGCTGCGCCGCCGATGGCACCGATCACGGTGCCCAGCGTTTCCGACCTGCCGTCGGCGATGACGTTACCGAGCACGCCGCCGGCGATCCCGCCGACGATCAGTCCGGTCGACCCGTCGTTTCGGCGGCAGTAATATTTATTGTCGCGGCCGCGATAGATCCGGTCGTTGTCGTTGAGGCGGCGTTCGCGATAGCGTCGGTCGTTGCGATAGTAATTCTCCGCATAATAGCCGCTGTAGCGCGGATCGGGGCGGTCATAGTCGTAGCGGCCATATTGGTCGTAATAGGCACGATCATAATAGCCATAGCCGCCGTCGTCATAGGCGTAGCTGCTGCCCGTGGAGGCGCAGGCACTTACCATGGCGGTTGCGGCTGCGAGGGGAAGGATCATCAGGCGGTTCATCGGCATCACTCCATTTGGTTGCGTGCCTGGCCGACCTTGGCGGGGCATGCGCTGGCCCCTCATGATCTAGACCCCTGAAACCATGTCGAGTTCCGCCGCCTGCCATTTGAAAGCTAACGGAAATCCCGTGGCTTGATCTTGATGCCCTCGGTGGGTTGGCCGGGAATGATACCGGACCCGAGGCGGAGGTCGGGAATATAGATGTCGCGCGGATTGCGGCCGAGCGGCTTCGTCTCCGGATCGCGCGGGTCGGGACCCACGGGGCTCTTGACGACGTCGGCGCGGCCTACCTTGTAGATATCGGCGATGTCCTTGCGCTGCCCGACGCTCGCGAGCAGCGGGGAGAGGTCGTCGAGCCTTTGCGCGACGATATGGATGACCTCGCCCTCGCGCTGAACCTGACCGCGCACACCCATCATCGCGGCGCCGAGGACCACGGGGCGATATTTCTCGAAGACATTGGTCCACACGACGAGGTTCGCGACCTCGGTCTCGTCTTCGAGGGTGATGAACATGACGCCCTTTGCCGAGCCCGGCTTCTGGCGGACGAGAACGACCCCGGCGAGGTTGACCCAGCGGCCGTCCTTGATGCCGTGAAGCTCCCGGCACGTGATGATCTTTCGCGAGCGAAGCTCGTCGCGCAGGAAGGCGAGGGGATGGGCCCTGAGTGACAGACCGGACGCTCTATAGTCCTCGACGACCTCGGCGCCTTCGCCCATCGGCGCGAGCAGCGTTTCGGGTTCCAGCGCTTCGCGCTGGAGACGTCCGGCGCGTTCGTCGGCAGCCTGAAAGAGGGGAAGGGCGGCAGGTCCGAGGCCCTTCACTTCCCATAGCCCTTCCCGGCGCGAGCTTCCGAGCGAGGCGAAGCCGTCCGCGTCGCCGATCCGGTCGAGCGCGCCGCGCCCGACCCCGGCGCGGCGCTGGATTTCCTCGGCGCTGCTATAGGGCTCGCCGGCACGGGCCGTGGCGACCGCGGCGCCATCCTCATTGGCGAGACCGCGGACCATGCGCAGACCCAGGCGCACCGCATGATATTTGCCGTTGGCCGCTTCTTCGAGTGTGCAGTCCCAGCGGCTGTGATTGACATCGATGGGCCTGATCTCGACGCCATGATTGCGGGCATCGCGGACGATCTGCGCGGGCGCGTAAAAACCCATCGGCTGGGCGTTGAGCAGCGCGGCGCAGAATGCGTCGGGATGATGGCATTTCATCCACGACGAGGCATAGGCGATGAGCGCGAAGCTCGCGGCGTGGCTTTCGGGAAAGCCGTAGGAGCCGAAACCCTCGATCTGCTTGAAGGTCTTTTCGGCAAACTCGCGGTCGTAGCCGCGGCCGACCATGCCATCGATCAGCTTGTCGCGGAAATGGCTGACCCCGCCGGTGAGTTTGAAGGTCGCCATCGCGCGGCGGAGGAGATCGGCCTCGCTCGGGGTGAAGCCGGCGCATTCGATCGCGACGCGCATCGCCTGCTCCTGGAAGAGCGGGACCCCCAGCGTCTTCTCAAGCACGCGCCTGAGTTCGGGGGTCGGGTAAGTCACCTCCTCCTGTCCGTTTCGGCGGCGGCGATAGGGATGGACCATGTCGCCCTGGATCGGGCCCGGCCGGACGATCGCGACCTGAATGACGAGATCGTAGAAGGTGCGCGGCGCCATGAGCGGGATCGACGCCATCTGGGCGCGGCTCTCGATCTGGAAAACGCCCAGCGTGTCGGCTTTGCGGATCATCGCATAGGTCGCGGGATCTTCCGCGGGAATGGTGGAAAGATCGTGCTTCAGTCCTTTGTGATCGTGCAGGAATTCGAAGGCACGGCGCATGCAGCTCAGCATCCCCAAAGCAAGGATGTCGACCTTCATGAAACCGAGGGCGTCGATGTCGTCCTTGTCCCATTCGATGACCTGCCGGTCTTCCATCGCGGCGGGCTCGATTGGCACGAGTTCGTCTAGCCGGTCGCGCGTCAGCACGAAGCCGCCGGGGTGCTGCGAAAGGTGGCGGGGCGTGTTGATGAGCGTGCGCGCGAGCTCGAGCGTCAGCGCGAGGCGCTTGTCCCCGAGGTCGAGGTTCAGCGCTTCGGCATGCTTTTCCTCGACGCCCTCGCGGCTGTAACCCCAGACCGCGCCGGCGAGCCCCGCGGTGATGTCTTCGCTAAGCCCGAGCGCCTTGCCGACTTCGCGGACGGCGCCGCGCGAACGATAACGCGTGACGACTGCGGTCAGCGCGCTGCGGGTCCGGCCATAGGTCTCGTAGATCCACTGGATGATTTCCTCGCGCCGCTCATGCTCGAAGTCGACATCGATATCGGGCGGCTCCCGGCGCTCGGCGCTGACGAAGCGTTCGAACAGGAGTTCGGACCGCACCGGATCGATCGAAGTGATACCAAGGACGTAACAGACCGCGCTGTTCGCCGCGCTGCCGCGGCCTTGGCAGAGAATCTCGCGGCGGCGGGCTTCGGCGACGATCGAGTGAACCGTCAGGAAATAGGGGGCGTAATCGAGTTCTCCGATCAATCGCAGCTCATGCTCGAGCTGCGTGCGGACCTCGGTGCTGACGCCTTCGGGGTAGCGGACGGGAGCCTTCTCCCATGTCAGCCGCTCAAGCTCCTCCTGCGGGGTGCGTCCAGGAACCTGGATCTCGTCGGGATATTGGTAACGCAGTTCTTCGAGACTGAAGGTGCAGCGCGCCGCGAAATCGACCGTGCGGGCGACCGGCGAGCTGTCCTTGAGGTAGCGGCGGAACAGGCGCTCCATCTCGGCCGCCGTCTTGATGTGGCGGTCGGCGAAGCGCTCGCGGCGATCACCAAGCTCGTCGATCGTGCATTTCTCCCGGATGCAGGTGACGACATCCTGCAGCAGGCGCCGGTCGGGCATGTGATAGAGGACGTCGCCCGTTGCGAGCGTCGGCACTTTCGCTTTGGCGGCCAAGGCTGCGAGATCGCGCAGCCTGATCGCGTCGCCGGGGCGGCGCCGGATCGTGAGTGCGAGATAGAGGCGATCGCCGAAGATGCGACTGGCGCGGGCGATCGCCGCCTCGGCTGCGCCATCGGCGCGGTCGGGAAGCAGGATCGCAAGCAGACCCTCGTTCCAGTCCTCGAGATCGGGCCAGTCGAGATGGCAGGCGCCCTTGCCGGCGCGCGTCTTTCCGACGCTGAGCAGCCGGCACATCCGCCCATAGGCCAGCTTGTCGGTCGGATAGACGAGAAGTGCCGTGCCATCGGCAAGATTGAGGCGCGTGCCGGTCAACGCGCGAACGCCGGTAACCTTCTCGGCGTCCCACGCGCGCACGATCCCGGCGACGCTGTGCCGGTCGGCGACGCCGAGCGCGGGCAGTCCGAGCATGGCAGCGGCGGTGAAGAGCTCCTCGGGCGACGAGGCCCCGCGCAGGAAGCTGAAATGCGTCGTGACCTGCAGCTCGATATAGGCCGCCCCGTCATCGGTCATGCGAAAGCAACGCTGCTTGATGGCCGCATCACGCAAATGCAGTTAAACACCGGTGGCAGTCTCAAGCGAATGCGGTTCGCTACCGGTCGCATTCTCAAGCGAATGCTCCGTGAATAAACCAGCGCATCGAACCGGTTGCGGGATTGACCCCGTCGCCGAGGCGGAAGAGCCAGTAACGGCCGCCCGTCTCGGTCTCGACCTGATAATAGTCGCGGACGGTGAGGTGGGTTTCGCCTTCGATCCCGCCCTCGCGCCACCATTCGCCTTGGAGCCGCTCGGGTCCATCGCCTTGGGTGACCCGGTAGCGTTTACGGCGCCAGATGAAGAGGCGCGGCGCATCGTCGGGGAGCAAGGCGACGACATCGACTGGTTCGGGCCGCGCTAGCATGCGCGACGGCCGCGGCCAGTCGCTCCAGCTCTCGCCTGTCTCGGGCGCGAGCGCGGGGAGGGCAGCAACCGAGCGCTCGGGCATCGCGCTCGGTCGCGGCGCCGCGCGCTGGAGCGCGCGCTGCCCGAAGCGATTGGCGAGCGTGTCGACCAGCGCGGGAAGATCGGGTCCGCGCCGTCCGATATTTTCGAGCGCGTCGGCCTGGCTCCCTGGCTGCCGCTCGGCGAGCGCGGCGACGAGGGTCATCGCCTCGATCCCGAGACCGGGATCGATGCTCTCGATCCGCGCGGCGAGCAGCTTCGCAAGATGCCGGGGATCGCGCGAGGGCGAGGCGGTTCCGACACGGATGGCCTGCGTCTGCCCGTCGACGCGGTGGAAATAGCAGTCGAGGCGCCGCGCGCCCGTTCCCGCGCGGTTGAGCTGGCCCGCGATATCGTGCGCAAGGTCGCCGATCACCTGCGCCAAGGCGTCCGCCGTCGCGAGCGGCTCCATGAAGCCGCGCCTCGCCTGCGGCAGCCCTTCGGGGAAGAGCGGTTCGATCGGCTCCGGCAGCGTGCCGAGTGCCTGGTCGAGCCGGCGATGCAGTTCGCGCCCGAACCGTTTCGCGAGCGGACCGCGTGGGCTCCCGATCAGCTGCTCGATCCGCTCGAAGCCCAATTTGCGAAGGCCTTCGACATCGGCGGACGGCAGGCGGAGCGCTGAGACGGGTAGGAGCGCGATCGCCTTACGGTGCGCTCCGGGTTCAACCGTGACAGGCCGCCCGGCGGGGACATGGCGGGCGGCCGCATGCGCGCAGCCGGCCGTGTCCGCGACCGCAATTTGCAGGCTGAGACCGAAGGCCGCGACGCGGCGGTGAAGATCCTTGAGCAAGGCTCGCTCGCTGCTGAAGATGGCCGCGCAGCCCGTGATGTCGAGCCAGAGCCCGTCGGGCGGATCAGGCGCGACAACCGGCGAATAGCGTGCACCTGCCCAGAGGGCGAGGCGACGCAACCCGTCGAGATCAGCCTCGGGCTCGGCGTCGACGACATCCAGCTCGGGCGCGAAAGCCCGCGCTTTCGTGATCGTCATGCCTGTCTGGATGCCAAGCATTTGCGCCTCGCGGCACGTCGCCGCGACGATACGCCGGCCATGGTCGGGAATCGCGGTAACGAGCGGGCGGGGCGGGGCGCTGCCGTCAGGCTGCGGCTTGCGCATCTTCCTGCGCAGCCGGTCGGTCGACCAGTGCGGCAGGAAGAGCGATACGACCCGTCGCATCGCAGCCCTCCACGATCCAGTTGTAGGGATTGCCCCCGCGCGCGCGCTCGAGCGCGACGCGCCAGCGCGCGCGTCCGATCGCGGGGATGCCGAGATCCTCGGTCGGACTCGCGGTGATGCGCCAGCGGGTCAAAGCGGCGCTGCCTTCGGCAGGCTCGCCGGCCTTGCAGGCCCGGCGGAAGATGAAGGCGGGGACGCCCGAGGCTTCGGCGGCGAGCTGCAGCCGCTTCGACGCGGTGGTGCTGTACTTCTTGACCTCGCCGACGACCCCGGCGAGCCCCGGATGGCGGAGGCACTCCTCCATCGCGAGGAGGACGTTGGTGTCGCTGCCCGCTTCGACATGAATGAGCCGGTCGGGATGCAGTCCGGCTAGATGAAGCGCGGGGGCGAAGAGATCGCGCCAGCGCAGGCACCAGAAAACCGGGCCGTCGCTCCGCGCGAGGATGCCGGCGAGGAAGATCGTGGCGCTCGCATCGTCGGCCAGTTCGGGGCTGCCGGCGAGCTCGTGGAGCGCGCCCGTCGCGATTCCGCGCGCCGGGATTCGCGAGTCGAGATCATCGATCCCGAACGGAATGACGTCATGACGCGCGCCAACGCCTTCGATTTGCGCAATTTTGGCGCGAATATCTTCAAGAACGACGGACTGGCGCATAGGTGCGGATAACTCGGTAAGCTGGTCTTATGTTCCTTCTTTGTTCTCATTGCCCGCTGTTCGTCAAGGCGCGCTGCGGCGAAGCGGTGTCATCGCTGTGGATGAAAGACCGGAAAGCGAGGGTGCCGGGGGCGCCGCCGGCCGGAGGGAGGTACGAGCCGGCGGCGGGGCATACTGAAGGTTCGGGCCCTTGCGCCGGGATGCGGCAACGGAGCGCGGAGCGGGGCAATCGCGACGGCCGCGAGCCTGGCTTTCGCGTCCGGAGTCATGATTCCGCTGAGGCCCATTGTCTCCCGTTGCATGGGACCTTTCCCGCATTGGCTGCCTGATTGCGGGGCTCGGCTCGCCTAATGCCGTCAACCCCCTGCGGGGGTTCGCCCTCGCATGCGCTCGGTGACGGCGGCTCACGGCCCCTCCTTCTGGCGCCATCGGGGATGGTCCCCGAGCATCAAAGGAGACTGAACATGGGTACCACCATTGGAAATCTGACCCTCAAGGACGACGGAAGCTACGAGGGCACGCTCGCGACCTTGATGGTCACCGTGCCGATCGCGATCGTTCCGAACGGCCGCAAGATGAAGGAAAGCGAGCCCGACTTCCGCGTGGTCAGCCGCCGGAACGGCTTCGAACTCGGCGGCGGCTGGACGAAAACCGCGCGCTCGACCGGCGCCGAATATATCTCGGTGTCGCTGTCGGCCCCCGAACTCGGCGAGATCTTCTGCAATGTCGCGAACGCGCCGGGCGACGATCCCTCGAAGAAGGTGCTGATCTGGAACGCCCCCGGCAACTGACAGCATTGCGGCTCCGCCTTCGAGCGGGGCCGCACTTTCCTTTGCAGTCATTGATTGTTTTGCAGTCAATGACTAATATCTACGCTCAAGGAGACGCGACATGGGCAGCATGACGATCAGGGGCATCGACGACGCGCTGAAGCGCCGGCTGCGGCTGCAGGCGGCAGCGCATGGCCGTTCGATGGAAGAAGAGGTGCGCGACATCCTCCGCTCGGCGCTTTCTACCGACGATGCGCCGATGGGCAATCTCGCGGCGGCCATTCGCGCGCGCTTCGCGCCGCTCGGCGGCATCGAACTCGACATTGCGCCACGCGAGGACACGCGCGAGCCCATCGATCTCTCATGATCCTCCTCGACACCAATATATTATCCGAAGTCTTGCGGGCCGCGCCTGAGCCGCGGGTTCTCGACTGGATCGGGCGGCAAGCTGCTTCGTCGCTCTTCGTGACGACGGTCACCCAGGCGGAAATTCTCTACGGTATCGCAATTCTTGACAAAGGTCGGCGGCGCGACGAACTGGCAGCCGCCGCACTCTTGATGTTCTCCGAGGATTTTTCCGGTCGCCTCCTGGCATTCGACGGCGACGCAGCGACGGCATTTGCCGAAATCGCAGCGGCACGCCGTGGCATGGGGCGCCCGATAAGCCAGTTTGACGCCCAGATCGCCGCGATCGCCCGTTCGCGGGGAGCTATTCTGGCGACGCGAAACAGCCGGGATTTCGAACATTGCGGTATCGAGATCGTCGATCCCTGGAGCAGATGAGATTTCCGTCATCGACGCGTAATCCTGCAAACCGACGCTCGATCAGCGCCATGTCTCCGGCCCGGAAGCGGCCCCACCCGCTCTCGAATAGCCGCTGATCCCTGGGCCGAGGACCGGCCTCCTTCAATCAACCCGCAAGGGGTCCCGGCGCTGCGCTTGGGCCTTCGCTTCGCTGCGGTGATTGCGGCCTGTCCCCGTCCGGCGGGGCGACTGTCGAGCGGGATGGTCCCGCTCCCCGACAGGAGCCTCGATATGCCGCTTTCAACCGCCCAATCGCTTGGCTGGAATCTCGCCCGCACGATGATGACGATCATCGTCCTCGTTGAAACATCGGCTGGATATTCGGTCATGCCGCTCGACGAGTTCGACGGCGACCCCGCTTGCATCGTCTGCGAATATGACCCGTTCAACCGCTGATATCGCGCGGGATTTCGCTCCAGGGTGGACCCGGTTCCGGTTTCACCTTCGGGGCGATTTCGCTATGCCCGCGAGGCAGATTGCGCTGCGGTGGTGGTGGAGAGCGCGTCCGACAGGAGGACGCCCGTGACCTTCATCATCATCCTCGGCGCCGCGGCCGCCATCTATATCGCCGTGCTGATGTTTCGCCTGGCTGCGGTGGCGCTTCCGCTTTACGCCGGCGTCGGCATCTCGATTTACCTCATCGGCCGCGACTTCGGCTATCCGGCATCGATCGCGGCAGGATTGCTGGTCGGAGTTCTCATCCTCGTTGCCGGACGGGCACTTTGCGCTGTCCTGCCGCCCTTTTATCGCGCGATCGTCGCGGCGGCATTTTCCGGCCCCGCCGGTTTTGCCGGTTATCAGGCCGCGAAGGGGCTGGCCGGGCTCGCGATCGGCGGAGGATATACGCTTGAGGCGCTCGGAATTGCAGGCGCTCTCGCGGCGGCCGTTGCAGCCTGGCGGGGGCTCGGGACAGCCGAGAGGAATCCCCCCGTGCGACGGAGCGCTCGGCACAGCTTGAGCCCGAACTCCTTCCTCAACCGGGTCGGTTGAAAGACTGATCTCGCGTCGAAGCCTCGCAGCATCTCGCACCAGCCCGGCCTCCGATCTGCGCCATCTGCCGGCAAGCCGCTGACGCTGGATCGCTGGCCGCAACCGCGGGCCTGCGACTTTCTTCCCCCGGCGTTCCGCCGTTCCTCGCGAGCCAAGAAAGCCTCGGCCCGCCGTCCTCCGCTTCGCTCCGGGCCTGGCGGCTGCGGCGCGCTCCCGTGCCGGCTGTCGATGCGCATCGAGGCCGCGCTGGTGCGGCCCGACATGCAGCAAAGGACATCGTCATGAGCAAGATCGGCAGCTTCAAACTCGTCTCGGGTGAATATCAGGGCGAGATCGTCACCCTTTCGGTGCAGGCCCAAGCGGTCCGTATCACCCCCGAGCAGAACCACAGCGGCAACGCCCCGAGCCACCGCGTATTCGTCGGCGATGCCGAGGTCGGCGCAGCCTGGTCGAAGACGAGCCAGGACAAGCGTCCCTATCTTTCGGTCAAGCTCGACGACCCGAGCTTCATCGCCCCGATCTTCGCGCAGCTCTTCGCTGGCGACGAGGGCGAATATGACCTGGTCTGGAGCCGTCAGAATCGCCGCAACGACAATTGATGCGGCGCCCATCGCCCGGTCTCGGCCGGGCGATGTTATATCCAATTTGAGGGCTTTAGCGTGCGTAGCTCGGATATTTTTGCGCTAAGTCCATGATGTATGCGCCGGTAACCACGCCGCCATGGGCGGGGCAATATTGGCTGAAAGCGGCGGTTTATTCTCCTCAAACGGGTCGGAGGTGCGAATGGATCAGGCAGTCGGATGGCAGTCGCCATATTTTCCGAAAATATTCGAGCGATATGATCGCGCGGACTTCGCGCAGGAATTCCTGCGCCGAAGCCCCGCCTATCGCAGCGGCTATGCCGCCGCCGCGGCGGCGCCGGGCGCCGACCGCCCGCGGCTCTTTCGGCGGCTCGCCAGCCGCTGGGGGTTGGTCTTTCGCCTTCGATCCTGATCTTCCGGCCGCGGCCGCACCCGCCCTGTGGCGGCCGCAGACCTGCGCCTTCGTCACGATCGCGCGCCCGGCGCCCAAGGGCTTTGCCGCGCTGCGCCTCGCCCAGATCGTCGACGGACCCGAGATTGCCGCCGAGTTGCTTTCGTACCGCGACTGGCATGTCGTCCTGCTCGCCGGGGGACGGCGCTATCGTCTGCTGATCCGGCGCTGCCGCGCGAACGAGCGGCTGGCGTATCTCACACCCGCCGATGGGCAGGCCGGCCTCCGTGCCTCGCTGATCATGGCGCTGCACCGTGAACTTCTCGATACGGGTGGCGCTCGTCCCGCGCCGGACTGTGTCCCGGGCGCGACCGAGCACTGGCGCCTGGTGCAATGGCTTCGCCTTCTCGACGCCATAGCCGAGGGCGCATCGGCCCGCGACATGGCAGCGGCGCTGCTGCTCGCCGAGGCGCGCCACTATTCCGCCGCCGAATGGGACGCTTCGAGCGAACGCCGCCGCATCGCGCGCTGGCAGCGCGCCGCCGTTGCCATGCGCGACGGCGGGTTCAACGCGCTGCTCGGCGCAGCCTGATCGGGACATTCCGACGCCCTTCGCTTTGTCCGTTCCGAATCCTTGGCATGATTTTCCAAAAGCGCCTCCTCGTTCCTGAACCCTGACCCGGGTTCCGGTCCTTGGCAGGAGGCCCCATTGTCCGATCGTCCTACGCCCGTCGTCGCCCGCTATCTGAGGACGCCGGAGGCAGCCGTCCATTTGAGCCTGTCGGCGGCGACGCTCGAGAAGCATCGCTGCTACGGGACGGGACCGCGCTATCACAAGCTTGGCGGACGCGTTGTCTATGCGATCGCCGATCTCGACGCCTGGGCGGCGATCGGACGCAAGACATCGACGTCGGATCCCGGCGTCGGCGACATCTCGCCGCTGCGCCCAGGTCGCCGCTGATGCGCCGGGGAATGGCATCGGCTTTGCCGTCGCCCATGCCGGCGGCGGTGTCTCCGCCTGCCAGCGTTCGGCTCCCCGCAGGCGGCCTGACCGACGTCGAAATGACCTGGATCGAGGGCCGGCTCGAACAGCAGCTCCGCTTCGGGCGGGTTGCCGCCGAGCGATCCGGCGGTCCGCACAAGCGCATCGCATCTTTCCGACCGGGGGCGAGCTTCGGGCTGATCGGCTGCACCATGAACGATCTCGGATGCGTATTCTGGAGCCTTGTCATCATCAGGGCGGTCGCGCCCGGTGCGCCCTATGCGACCTATCCCGGTGTTCAACCGGGAGGGGAAATTCTTCTCAGCCTTTCCGACCTCGAACCCATCCGGGCGGTATGCCGCGAGATCGACATGATCGAGGCCTCGGGCGTCGATGCTTGCGACGTGTCGCCCGATCACTGGCGCCATATCGGGCAGCGGCTCGCCGCCGCGCTGCCGTTCCGCTCCTACTCGGCCGAACGCCATGCCGCGTGGCTCCGCCACGGCGAGGCCCGGCCATGAACCGGCGGTGGCTCCGCACCACCGCTGCCTGCGGCGCGCTCTTTTGCGGGCTGTTCGGCGCGGCCGCGATTCTCGCGCCGCAGCCGCGGCTCATCTGGAACGCGAGCCCAAGCGTGCCGGTGGGGCTCTACGCCATCGACGTCGGCGCCAAGCCTGCGCGCGGCGACCTTATCGCCATTGCGCCGCCCGCGCCGCTGTCTGCCTGGCTTTCGAAGCGCGGCTATCTGCCGCGCGGCGTGCCTCTCCTGAAACAAGTCGCTGCCACTGAAGGCGCGCTCGTCTGCCGGAGCGGTGTCTTCGTCACGATCGACGGCGCGCCTGCGGCGCGCGCGCGATCGGCCGACCGCATGGGACGAACGCTGCCGCTCTGGCTCGGCTGCCGCCGGCTGGGGCGCGGCGAGCTGTTCGTCCTCGGCCTGTCTCCCGACAGCCTCGACGGTCGATATTTCGGGCCGCTGCCGGCGTCCGCCGTCATCGGCACCGCGCATCCCATTCTCACCCGCGACGCCTCCGGCGCGCCGCTTCGCTGGCGCCGTAACGGCGCGCGGCATTCCACCAACCTGCCGGACGAGGAACAGACATCATGATGATCGGAAGCTTTCAAACCGCAGGCGAGGGCTACGCAGGATCGATCCGGACCCTTCTGCTCGACGCGATGATCGCGATCGTTCCGGCTGCGCCGTCCGACGCGGAAAATGCGCCGGGCTGGCGGGTGCTGCTCATCGAGGCCGACGATGGCGTCGAGATCGGAGCGGGCTGGGACCGGAGCGGCGAATGCGCCGGTTCCTATATCGCGCTGCAGATCGACGACCCGGCCTTGCCTGCACCGCTTCGCGCCAATCTCATTCGCTCCACGCGAAACGAGGATGAATATCATCTTCTGTGGTCGCGCCCGGCACCGCAGGCGAAGGGCTGAGCGATGCGGCCTTCGGCTCGCTCGGCGCGCTTCCGCGCCATGCGCATCGCCGCTGCCGCCTTGCTGGCGCTCGCGGCGCTGCCTGCCGGTCCGGCGGCAGCGCGTGAGCAGGCTGCCGCCGCGCCTGCCGCTCATCCCTATGCACCACATGTGAGCGAGGCTTCGCAGCGGTTCGCCATTCCCGAGGCGTGGATATGGCGCGTCATGCATGTTGAAAGCCGCGGCCGATCGCGCGCCGTGTCGCACGCGGGCGCGATGGGATTGATGCAAATCATGCCCGCGACCTGGGCCATGCTGACTGCGCGATATGGGCTGGGCTCAGACCCCTTCGATACGCGCGCGAACATCCATGCGGGTGCAGCCTATCTGCGCATGATGTGGGACCGATATGGCGACGTCTCGCTCATGCTCGCCGCCTATAATGCGGGTCCCGGCCGCGCCGACGCCTATGCGGCGGGACGGCGCCGGCTTCCCGCCGAGACCATCGCTTATGTTACCGCGATTGCACCGGCGATCGGCGCATCGGGCATCGCTTCGCTCGCCCCCGCGCCGACACCGACGGCACCGTCCTGGCGCAGCGCATCGTTGTTCACCGATCGCTCCGGCGACGATGCGGCTGCGCAGCCCGGTGCAGCTCCGCTGCAATCCGGGCGCAGCGCAAATGCAGCAGAAGCTGCATCACCTCGCGCACCTGCGGCGCTCTTCGTTCCGCTTTCCGGTCGCGACCAATGATCCGTCGCGCCTCACCTTCGGTGGCTTGCCGGGACCTGTTGGCTCGGCTGTTCTGGCTCGTGTCGAAGGGGAAGGGGGCATGGCAAGATAAAAGACCGGCCAGCTCGCTGGCGGTATGTGGTTGGTTTGTCTCGGCTTTTGCGTATGGCACGTCGTCCGCCGCGCCATATTTGATGCGGGATATGTCTTCCTTTCAACGGCTTGCCGTCTGGCACGCAGCCGATGAGCGGTGACGACAATGATTTCCGGGTCAGGCCGGGACGGGGGAGAGACTCGGGGGCGGGTTCTGCTGCCCGCGGCAAGCGGCTCGCGGCGGAAGTGCGGCGCGCGGTCGCGCGTTCCGGCGCCACGCGGCTCCGGCGCGCCGGGCCTTCGCGCGGCGGGACCGGCCGCCACGGGCGCGGTCGCCGGGCGCTTGCGGTCATCCGGCGCGGCGCGGCGATGCGCCGTGTCACCGTGATGGCGCGGATCGTCCGGCATCGCGGGGCGGGGTTTCGCGCCGCTCCGCTCGGACGTCACATAGCCTATCTCGAACGCGACGGCGTGACCCGCGACGGACGCGACGCCTCTATGTTCGATGCCGCCGGCGATGAGGCGGATCGCGGAGCCTTCGCGGAGCGCTGCGGCGGCGATCGTCACCACTTCCGTTTCATTGTCAGTCCCGAGGATGCGGCCGAGCTTGAAGACCTGCGCGGCTACACGCGCGACCTGATGCGCCAGCTCGAGATCGATCTCGAGACGCGCCTCGACTGGGTCGCGGTCGATCATTGGAATACCGACAATCCGCACATCCATGTCCTGGTGCGCGGCGCCGCCGCAGACGGCACCGATCTCGTCGTCGACCGGGGCTATATGGCAGAGGGTGTGCGCGGCCGAGCGTCGGAGATCGCGACCTTGGAGCTTGGCCCCAGGAGCGAGCTTCAGGTCGATGCGGCCCTGCACCGCGAAGTCGAGGCCGAGCGCTGGACCAGCCTCGACGCCGAACTCGCGCGGCGATCGCGCGAGAATGAAATCGTCGACCTCCGTCCGGTCGCCGGGCGCGATGCGGGGACGGACCGGCACTTGTTGGGGCGCGCCGCGAAACTCGAAGCGCTGGAGCTCGCATCGCGTGTCGGTCCCGCTCAATATCTCATCGATCCGGCGGCCGAGGAGAGGCTTCGCGCCATCGGGGAACGCGGCGATATCATCAAGACCATGCACCGCGAGATGTCGGCGCGCGGGATCGCATTCGATCCTTCGGCCCTGGCAATCGGCGAACAGGGCGAACGGGCAGTCATCGGCCGCCTCGTCGCACGCGGGCTCGACGACGAACTCGCGGGCTCCGCCTATGCGATCGTCGACGGGGTGGATGGCCGAACCCACCATATCCGCTTTCCAGACCTCGAGTGGACTGGCGACGCAAAGCCTGGCGCAATCGTCGAGCTGAGGCACTGGGACGGCCGCGACGGCGCCCGCCACATCTCGCTCGCGGTTCGCTCGGACCTCCCGCTCGGCGAGCAGGTGGAGGCCCGCGGCGCGACCTGGCTCGATCGGCAGCTTGCCGCGCCCGACCGGTCGATGCGCTCGCAAGGGTTCGGCCGCGAGGTCCGGGATGCGATGAAGGCGCGCACCGCCTTTCTCGAGCGCGAGGAATTGGTGCCGCGCGGCATAGAGCGCGGGTCATCCCGGGAGCGGATCGAGACACTCCACCGCAGCGAGGTGGACGCGGCCGTTGGCGCGATCGCGGCGCGGACCGGCCTCGAGCATCGGCCATCGGCACCGGGCGAGCATGTGAGCGGCATCTACCGCGAGCGCGTGCAGCTCGCCTCGGGACGCTTCGCGATGATCGACGACGGGCTCGGCTTCCAGCTCGTGCCCTGGCGGCCAGCGCTCGAGCCGCACCTCGGAAAGCATATCAGCGGTACCGCGACAGCAACCGGCGGCATCGACTGGTCACTCGGCCGCGGCCGCGGGATCGGCATCTGACCGGACAGGAGAAAGCCCATGAACGACCGCATCCTCTGGGGACAAATCACCGTCATCTTCCTGATCGTCCTTGGCGCGGTATGGACCGCGACGCAGTGGACGGCATGGGAGCTTGGCTATCAGGCGGCGCTCGGCGATCCCTGGTTCCGCCTATCGGGCTATCCCGTCTATCCCCCGCCGGCCTTCTTCTGGTGGTGGTTCGCCTTCGATGCCTATGCGCCGCCGGTCTTCTATCGCGGCGCGGCGATCGCCGCCTCGGGAGGCTTCCTGTCAATCATCGTCGCGATCTTCATGTCGATCTGTCGCGCCCGCGAGCGGCGCCGCGCCGAGACTTACGGCTCGGCGCGCTGGGCGAGCGAACGCGAGGTTCGCGCCGCCGGCATGCTCGGCGAGGACGGGGTGATCATCGGGCGGCTTGGCAAACGCTATCTGCGCCACGATGGCGCCGAGCATCTGCTCTGTTTCGCGCCGACGCGGTCGGGGAAGGGCGTCGGCCTCGTCATCCCCACGTTGCTGACCTGGCCCGGCAGCTGCATCGTCCATGACATCAAGGGCGAGAATTGGGAGCTTACCGCGGGCTTCCGCGCGAAGCGCGGCCGCGTGCTGCTCTTCGATCCGACCAACAAGGCGTCGGCCGCCTATAATCCGCTCTTCGAGGTCCGCCGCGGCGAGTGGGAGGTGCGCGACGTGCAGAATGTCGCCGACGTACTCGTCGACCCCGAGGGCAGCCTCGAGAAAAGAAACCATTGGGAGAAGACGAGCCACGCGCTCCTCGTCGGTGCGATCCTCCATGTCCTTTATGCCGAGGAGGACAAGACGCTCGCGGGCGTCGCCGCCTTCCTGTCGGACCCGCGCCGCCCGATCGAGACGACGCTGCGGCGCATGAAGACGACGAAGCATCTCGGCACATCGGTCCACCCGGTGGTCGCTGCAGCGGCGCAGGAACTTCTCAACAAGAGCGAGAATGAGCGGTCGGGCGTGCTCTCGACCGCCATGTCCTTTCTCGGCCTCTACCGCGACCCGGTCATCGCCGCCGTCACCGGATCGTCCGAATGGCGGATCGCCGACCTCATGGAGGATGATGTCCCGGTCTCGCTCTATCTTGTCGTACCGCCGGGCGATATCAGCCGAACCAAGCCGCTGATCCGCCTCATTCTCAACCAGATCGGGCGGCGCCTTACCGAGGAACTCAACCCCGCGGCGCGGCCGCGCCGGCTGTTGCTGATGCTCGACGAATTCCCAGCGCTCGGGCGGCTCGACTTTTTCGAAAGCGCGCTCGCTTTCATGGCAGGGTACGGCATCAAGGCTTTCCTGATTGCCCAATCGCTCAACCAGATCGAGAAGGCCTATGGCCAGAACAACGCGATCCTCGACAATTGTCATGTGCGCGTCAGTTTCGCGACGAACGACGAGCGAACCGCCAAGCGCATATCCGACGCACTCGGAACCGCCACCGAACAGCGTGCGATGAAGAATTATGCCGGCCACCGGCTCTCGCCATGGCTCGGTCATCTGATGGTATCGCGTACCGAGACGGCCCGCGCCTTGCTCACGCCCGGCGAGGTGATGCAGCTCCCGCCCGACGACGAGATCGTGATGGTCGCGGGTCTTGCGCCGATCCGGGCGAGGAAGGCGCGATATTTTCTCGACGCCCGGTTCCGTGCCCGGGTCGTCGCGCCGCCCGATCGGCAGGCCGGACTGATGAAGCCCAACGACTGGGCGCGGAGGGAAGGGGCTGCGCCTGCTCCCGTCCGCCTCGCATTGCCCGCGCCTGAAGCCAAGGAGCAGAATGACGGCGAGAGCGACGCTGCGAATAGCGGGATCCGGCAGGAACCCGAGCTTCCCGCGCATGAGAATGTAGCGCCGCCAAGCCGCCCCGTGCAGGGCGAGTTCGACTATGCCGACGACGACGCACAGGGCGACGCGGCCCGCGCCCGGGCGGCTGCGGATCGCCGCCTGTCGCGCGCGGCGCGCAATGCCTCGCTCGATCCCGGTGACGGGATCGACCTGTGAGCCGCGCCCATATCAAGCAGACGTTCCGCCTCGACGCTGGCCTCGTGCGAAGCGTGGAAGATCGAGCCCGGCAGCGCGGCACCACCAAGACCGAGGTCGTCGAGGCGGCGCTCACCACCATGTTGCTGCCACAGGATCAGGACCGGGCCGAAGCTCTGCTGATCCGGCGCCTCGACCGCCTGGTCCGGCTCCTCGAACGGCTCGAATGGCATACCGACCTCACCAACGAGACGCTGGCGCTCTTTGTGCGGCATTGGCTGACCAGTACGACACCGATACCCGACGCCGCGCTCGCTGCTGCGCAGGCGACCGGCAAACGGCGATGGGAGGGATTTGTCGATGCGCTCGCCAAGCGGATGGACGGCGGTGCCAAGCTGGCGGCAGAGTTGAGCCGCGGCGAAGCTCAATCGGACCCGGCGAGGAAATAGGCGCGGAGGCGGTGGGACACGTCGGGGTTGAGCTCGACGAAGACGCGGCGACCATCATAGAGATCCGGTTTGCGCCGGATGAGGTTAGCGTCGCAGAGCTTCTGACAGAGCCGAATGGCGCTGCTCATGGGAATGCTGGGTGTAACGCATAGCGAGGTCACCGAGATCGGCTTTCGCTCGCATTCGTGGATGAAGAGATCGATCAGCATCTCCCACGCCGGATCCCCGAAGAGCTCGGGCGCGCCGAGCAATTGTTGGCGGAGCAGCCGTCGCCGCATCGTCGCCCGTGCGTTGGCGAGCGCCAGGTCCTCGTCGTCCGAGGTCTGCTGGCTGCCAGGGCTTCGGAGGGCGAAAGGTGCCGCCGCCTCGCGAGTGGCCGTCGGATCGCGACTGATGAGGTGATGTGCGTAGGCGGCGGTGACGATGATATGGTCGAGCACCTCGATCCCCAGCGATCTGCCAATCTGGTCAAGGCGCCTCGTCACTTCGATATCTTCCGCGCTTGGGCTCGGATCGCCGCTCGGGTGATTGTGGACGAGAATGATGGCGGCAGAGTTCACCTCGAGGGCACGCCGAAAGATGGTTCTCGGGTAGAGGCTGATCTGGGAAATCGTCCCGCGCTGCATCTCTTCGTCGGTGATCAGACGGTGCGAAGAATCCAGAAACAGGATGCGGAAGCGCTCGTCCGCAAGGCTGCCCATCGACAAGATCAGATACTGTCTGACCTCAGCTGCGAACGGATCGATGCGAATTCCGCGGATGTCGGAACTCGCCGCCGCGATTGCGGCGTCGCGGGCGTGCAGGATGAGGGATGCCACGGGAGAATTGCTGCCGACGATTCTCGCTATGGCCTCGGGCTCTTGCGCCCACAGGCGGCCGAGCGACTGGAATTCGTCTAGGAGGGCTTTGGCGAGTGCTGCCCCTTGTCCCGGGGCTGCGATTTCCACGAGATGTGCCAGGACGGATCGCTGCCGCACTGCTTCAGGCGACGCTGGTGATGCCAGGTTGCAAGGATTAGCAGGGGTGGCACCAGCCAGGACGATGCAACCTGCATCGTCAGATATACGACAGGACTGATGGAAAGGTCCACGGCTCGGCTCAGGTGGGCGAGCAGGGGCAAAGCGTGAAGGATCGCCGCGGGAATGGTCCAGAAGCGGTATGCGACCATCGCCAGGGCAAGCGTCGCTAGGGCTCCAAATGCGTCTTGCGCGAGATAACCAAAATCGAGCACATGATAGGAGACCAGCCCGGAAGCGACCAACAAGCGATCCCAGATCACGATGGTAACGGCTATCGCGACCATCGCCCGCTCCGGGCCGCCCCCCTTCCACGCCGCATAGACGAGAGCGATCAGCAACATCGTGGCGAAAATGGCTATGCGCATTCTAGTGACTTTTCATGCGGATCGCTCTCGGTCAATTCGCTTCACGCAGCCGAAGAAAGCGGAACGACCTTCGTGCCGGCAACGGATGGGCATTCGCGCAGATCGTACCCGGCCGTTTCCTTGCCGATCTCGGCCAGCTCATTGTGCGCGCGAAGAATGCTGCCGCTGACCTTGACGAGCGACATCTGCGCCTCGACCAAGCGTATGATCGTTCCTTGGCCCGTTTTCGCCGGTGCGCCGATCGCGCGCCGGGCCATAACGACGCTGGTGGTGAGCGAAGCCACGGCAATCAGCGCGTCGTCGATACTTCCCTCGGCATTTGGGACGTCGCGATGCAGCCGGGCTGCCATTGCGGCAATATTCTCAGACATAGGTTCTCCTTCGCCGAAGCCGCAAAGCCTCAGCCAATTGGACCGATTTGAAGAGAGGTCAGTTCTGGATCAGCTGGTTCAGCGCTTGGGCAACGCCGAGACCACCCAGGACAATCCAGACCGCAGCGGCAAGTCCGGCGAGATAGATCCAAAGCCGGTTTGCCGAATTATGATCGCGCTTGAAAAGACCTCTGAACGGCGGGCGAATTCCCGATGACCCGCCCCGCAACGCCGAACTGTCGTGCAGTTCCATGAGGTTGGGCGAGCCGCCGTCCGGAAACTCGGATCGCACCAATGCCGGCGTCGCCGGAACCTCCACCGCGTCGTATGTCACTCGGTCGTATTTCTCCTTCATCTGACGGTAGATGAAGGCGGACTCGTTCCGGTCCTGCGCGCCAAGTGTGTCGCGCGCCAGATTCAACCGCTGATCGACGGTGTGCTTCGAAATATCGAGAAGCCGGGCGATCTCTTTCGAGGTCTTGTGCTCGATGAGCAGGTCAAGGCACGCGCGCTGCTTCTCTGTCAGGCGGTTCCATCGAGCTTCGTCGTCAAGTGGGTGCGACCCCGAATCATTCATGTTTACATGATTGTCGAAATAGCGCCGCGCGCAAGCATCATCGGAGTGAGTCGCGGTAAGATAGCTGCAGACCGAGCCGGCTGCATAGGCAATGGCTAGTCATTCTTTCCGATGGTTTGACGCGCGAAAATCCCTGTTGAAGCCGGGACTTTTCTGCGTCTCTTACTCGTCCCCGTCGAGCCGGGCGCCGTTGCCCGGACCAATGAACGGGGACTCCGATGGGCGCAGCATCGACCGGCAATGAGCCGCAGGCACGCGGCGCGCGCATGCTCCGGACCGCGCTTGGCGGCGCCATCGCCGAATGGCTTGCCGACCCCTCGGTCATCGAGATCATGCTCAACCCCGATGGCCGTCTTTGGGTCGACCGGTTGGGCATCGGCATCGCCGACAGCGGAATCCTTCTTGCCGCCGCCGATGGCGAACGCATCATTCGCCTCGTCGCGCACCATGTTGGCGCCGCGGTCCACGCTGGCTCGCCGCGCGTCTCTGCCGAACTCCCGGAGACCGGCGAGCGCTTCGAAGGGCTGTTGCCGCCGGTGGTGGCAGCGCCGACCTTCGCCATCCGGAAGCCCGCCGTCGCGGTGTTCACCCTTCACGATTATGCCACCGCCGGTATCATGTCGGACCTCTCGGCCGAGATCCTCCGCTGCGCAGTGTCCGAGCGGAAAAATATTCTGGTGGCCGGCGGTACCGGTACCGGAAAAACTACGCTTACCAACGCATTGCTCGCGGAAGTTGCGAAGACGTCGGATCGTATCGTTCTGATCGAAGATACGCGCGAGCTTCAATGCGCCGCGCCCAATCTCGTCGCGATGCGAACGAAGGACGGCGTGGCGACGCTCGCGGACCTCGTGCGCTCTTCGCTCCGTCTACGGCCTGATCGCATCCCGATCGGCGAAGTCCGGGGAGCGGAGGCGCTTGAGCTTCTGAAGGCGTGGGGCACCGGTCACCCCGGCGGTATCGGCACGATCCATGCGGGGACCGCACTCGGCTCGCTGCGCCGGATGGAGCAACTCATTCAGGAGGCCGTGGTGACGGTCCCGCGCGCGCTGCTCGCCGAGACGATCGACCTTGTCGCCGTGCTGGTACGCGACGGCACCGGGCGCCGCCTTTCCGAACTTGCCCGTGTCGATGGCCTCGACCCTGCGACCGGCCAGTTCTGCATCACCCCGCTCATCCCCGAAGGAGAAATATGATGACCCATGCCTTCCGGCATGGCGCCCGTCGCGCCATGCTCTGCTCTACCGCGCTGTTCGTCGCGCTGGTTGTTTCCGCCCCGGCGCATGCCGGCGGTTCGTCGATGCCGTGGGAAGCGCCGCTGCAATCGATCCTCGAGAGCATCGAGGGGCCGGTCGCCAAGATCGTTGCGGTGATGATCATCATCGTGACGGGCCTCAGCCTCGCATTCGGCGACACGTCGGGCGGGTTCCGCCGCCTCGTCCAGATCGTGTTCGGTCTGTCGATCGCATTCGCGGCGTCGAGCTTCTTCCTGTCCTTCTTTTCCTTCGGCGGCGGAGCGCTGATCTGATGGAGGAAGTTCCGGGCTTCTTCGCCCCGGTTCACCGGGCGCTCGCCGAGCCGATCTTGCTCGGCGGCGCGCCGCGGTCGCTCGCGATCGTCAACGGCACGCTTGCCGGGGCGATCGGACTCGGACTTCGCCTTTGGATCGCAGGCATCGCCATCTGGGCGATCGGCCATGCGCTCTCGGTCTGGGCGGCGCGCCGCGATCCCCTCTTCGTCGACGTCGCAAGGCGTCACCTCAAATATCCTGTCTGGATGCGGCCATGATGAACCTTGCCGAATATCGCTCGAATTCCGCCTGCCTTGCCGATTTTCTCCCATGGGTCGCGCTGGTGGGCGAGGGCGTGGTGCTGAACAAGGATGGATCGCTGCAGCGCACCGCGCGCTTCCGCGGTCCCGATCTCGACAGCGCCACGCCCGCCGAACTCGTCGCCGTGACCTCGCGGCTCAACAATGCGCTGCGGCGCCTCGGCTCGGGCTGGGCGGTGTTCGTCGAGGCGCAGCGCCTGCCCGCGAGCGACTATCCGCAATCGGAGTTTCCCGATCCGGCGTCCACGCTTGTCGACATGGAGCGGCAGGAGCAGTTCCGGGAGGAAGGGGCGCATTTCGAGAGCCGCTATTTCCTGACTCTTTTGTGGATGCCGCCGGCGGAGGATGCCTCGCGCGCGGAAGGGTGGCTTTATGAGGGCATGGCGCGTTCGGGCGTCGCTCCGCGCGAGCATGTCGTGAGCTTCGTCGACCGGACGAACCGCGTCCTCCATCTCGTCGAGGGCTTCATGCCCGAGGCCGAGTGGCTGGATGACGGCGAGACGCTGACCTATCTCCACTCGACCGTCTCGACCAAGCGCCAGCGCGTTCGCGTGCCCGAGACGCCCGTCTATCTCGATGCGCTGCTGACCGATCAGGCGCTCGTCGGCGGGCTCGAGCCACGGCTCGGCACGTCGCACCTGCGGACGCTGACGATTACCGGCTTCCCGTCGGCGACTTGGCCGGGGCTGCTCGACGAACTCAACCGGCTCGCCTTCGCCTACCGCTGGTCGACGCGCGCGATCATGCTCGACAAGACCGATGCGACCAAGCTGCTGACGAAGATCCGGCGGCAATGGTTCGCGAAGCGCAAGTCGATCGCGGCGATCCTGAAGGAGGTGATGACCAACGAGCAGTCGGTGCTCATGGACAGCGACGCCTCGAACAAGGCGGCCGACGCCGATGTGGCGCTGCAGGAACTCGGCGCCGATCATGCGGGCATCGCTTATGTGACTGCTACTGTGACCGTGTGGGACGTCGATCCGGCGCTCGCGGCCGAGAAGCTTCGTCTCGTCGAGAAGGTCATCCAGGGCCGCGACTTCACCTGCACGATCGAGGGCATGAACGCGATCGAGGCCTGGCTCGGTGGGCTGCCCGGCCATGTCTATGCCAATGTCCGCCAGCCTCCTGTTTCGACGCTCAATCTCGCCCACATGATACCCCTATCCGCCGTGTGGGCGGGGGCGGAACGGGACGAGCATTTCGGTGATGCCCCCTTGCTGTATGGCAAGACCGAAGGCTCGACCCCGTTCCGCCTTTCCCTCCATGTCGGCGATGTCGGCCACTGCCTCGTCGTTGGCCCGACCGGTGCCGGCAAGTCGGTGCTGCTCGCCACCATGGCAATGCAGTTCCGCCGCTATCCGCGGGCGCAGATATTCGCCTTCGACTTTGGCGGCTCGATCCGCGCTGCTGCGCTCGCGATGGGCGGCGACTGGCAGGATCTCGGCGGTGCGCTGCACGACGCAGAAGGCGGGGTGGCGCTGCAGCCGCTCGCGCGGATCGACGAAGCGGCTGAGCGGAACTGGGCGGCGGAATGGCTCGCCGCGATGCTCGCGGGCGAGGGCGTGGAGATCGATCCCGCGGCGAAGGAGCACCTCTGGACGGCGCTGACGTCACTCTCAACCGCGCCGGTCGGGGAGCGGACGCTCACCGGTCTGGCCGTGCTGCTCCAGTCGATCGAACTCAAGCAGGCATTGGCGCCCTATCTCGTCGGCGGTCCTTGGGGCCGGCTGCTCGATGCCGAAGAGGAAAGGCTCGGCGACGCGTTCGTGCAGGTCTTCGAGACCGAGGGACTCGTCGGCGCCTCGTCAGCGGGCGCTGTGCTCTCCTATCTCTTCCACCGCATCTCAGGGCGTCTCGACGGGTCCCCGACGCTGATCATCATCGACGAAGGCTGGCTCATTCTCGACAGCCCGGCCTTCGCCGCGCAGCTCCGCGAATGGCTCAAGACGCTGCGCAAGAAAAACGCCAGCGTCGTCTTCGCGACGCAGAGCCTCGCCGACATCGAGACGTCGAGCATCGCGCCTGCGATCATCGAGAGCTGTCCCACCCGCATCTTCTTGCCGAACGAGCGTGCGCTCGAGCCGCAGATCGCCCGCATCTACGAACGGTTCGGGCTCAACGATCGGCAGATCGAGATATTGAGCCGGGCGACGCCGAAGCGCGATTATTATTGCCAGTCGCGCCGCGGCAACCGCCTCTTCGACCTGGGCCTCGGCGACATTGCACTCGCCTTCACGGCCGCCTCCTCGAAGACCGACCAGACCCGCATCGGCGAGCTCTTCGCCGCGCACGGCCGCGGCGGGTTCGCGGCCGCCTGGCTCTCCCACCGCAAGCTCGAATGGGCGGCCGAGCTGCTTCCCCCCACCGTCGCCCCCAACCAGGAGTACCCCCGATGAAGAAGAATATCGTCCGCGTTCTGGCTGCGGCGCTGCTCGCGTCCGCCGCCGGTCCGATGATCGCGGCGCCGGCGAGCGCGCAGGCCGGCGGTATCGTCCACGATCCGCGCAACTATTCGCAGAATATCCTGACTGCCGCGCGCACGCTCGAGCAGATCAACAACCAGATCAAGCAGCTCCAGAACCAGGCGACCTCGCTGCTCAACGAGGCGCGGAACCTCCAGAGCCTGCCGACGTCGACGCTCGGCGAACTGCAGGCGCAGATCGATCAGACCAAGCAGCTGCTGAGCGAGGCCGAAGGCATTGCCTATGACGTCGCCGACATCCGCAAGGGCTTCGAGCAGCGCTACAAGGGCACCGCCTTTTCGGGCCCGACGTCGGCGCTCGTCGCCAACGCCGAAGCGCGCTGGAAGGACAGCGTCGGCGCCTTCGAGGACGCGATGAAGGTGCAGGCCGGCATCGTCTCGAACATGGGCGGGACGCGGACGTCGATCTCGACTGTCGTCGGCGCCAGCCAGTCGGCCACCGGCGCGCTGCAGGCCGCGCAGGCGGGCAATCAGCTGCTCGCGATCCAGTCGCAGCAGATCGCCGACCTTGCCGCCGTCATGACGGCGCAGGGGCGCGCCGAGATGCTCGATGCCGCGCGCGCGGCCGCTGCCGAAGCCGAAGGCCGCGAACGCTTCCGCCGCTTCCGCAAGGGCAATTGAGATGGGCCGGGCGGGCGGGCTGGTGATGGCGGCAATCGTCCTGGGTCTTGCGCTGACCCTTGCCCTCATCGCCGCGCTCGAACCGCCCGCGCCCCGTGCGTCCGCTCCCCAGATCTCCGGAGCGGACGCACCCCCCGACTATGGCGACACGCTGCGTCGCTGCCGAACCGCCGCCGAGACCGATCCCGAGTGCGAGGCGGCGTGGGAAGCGAGACGGCGCCATTTCTTTCGTTCTGGAAAGCCCGAGCAATGAACGACACCGGTGTTATCGACAATTTCCTGTCGGTCTTCTCGACCTATATCGACAGCGGCTTTGGGCTGCTCGGCGGCGAGGTCGGCTTCCTCTCCTCGACGCTGATCGTGATCGACGTGACGATAGCCGCGCTCTTCTGGGCGTGGGGTACTGACGAGGATGTGCTGCAGCGGCTCGTCAAGAAGACGCTCTATATCGGTGTCTTCGCCTTCATCATCGGCAACTTCCAGGCGCTGAGCGTCATCCTGCTTGAAAGCTTCGCGGGCCTCGGATTGAAGGCGAGCGGCGGGGCGATGGCGATCGGCGACTTCATGCGCCCGGGCATGATCGCTGCGACGGGGCTCGATGCCGCCGAACCCTTGCTCGATGCAACCGCCGATCTCGTCGGCCCGGTCGGGCTTTTCACCAACTTCGTCCAGATCCTGATCCTGCTGATCGCGTGGGTAATCGTGGTGCTCGCCTTCTTTATCCTTGCGGTGCAGGTGTTCGTCACGATCCTGGAATTCAAGCTCGTGACGCTCGCGGGCTTCGTCCTGCTGCCGTTCGCCTTCTTCAACCGCACGGCCTTCATGGCCGAGCGTGTGCTCGGCCATGTCATCTCGTCGGGTATCAAGCTGCTTGTTCTCGCGGTCATCACCGGCATCGGCGTCACCCTGTTCGAGCGCTTCATGGAGGCCGGACTCGGCACCGAACCCGACATTCGCGAGGTGATGGCGATCGCACTCGGCGCGCTGACGCTGCTCGGTCTCGGCATCTTCGGTCCGAGCGTCGCCAACGGCATCGTTGCCGGCGGACCGCAGCTCGGTGCAGGCGCCGCCGCCGGAACCACGCTCGCCGCCGGTGCGACGATCGCCGCCGGCGCCGCAGGGGCCACGCTTGCAACAGGTGCCGCCGCGTCGATGGCCGGGAAGGGAGCGGCGGGAGCTTCTCGGGCCGCCGGTGCGGCCTCGGCCTCCTATGCCCACGGCGCTGCCGGCAAGTCGGGGATGCGGGCCTTCGGTTCGGGCATGGCCAATGTCGCGCGCGACGCTGCGAGCAGCGCTGGCTCGCCGCTGCGGCAGGCGGCCACCAAGCTCCGCCAGAATTATGCCGAGGGGCAGGCCGGGAAAGCCGCGCCCGCAGCTGCCGGGGCGGAGACCTCCGGTCAGCCGGCCTGGGCGGCCGCGATGAAGCGGCGGCAGGCGATCACGTCGGGCGCCACGATCGGCGCACAGACCCTGAAGCAAGGCGACAGCCATGGCGCCGGTTCTGCCCCCGACATCAGCCAGAAGGATTGAGATCATGTTCAGACGACCCCAACAACATTATGGCAAGTCGCCCGAGCCGGTGACGCCCTACCAGCGTGCCGCCCAGATCTGGGACGACCGCATCGGCTCCGCGCGGATCCAGGCGAAGAACTGGCGGCTCGCCTTCTTCGGCTGCCTCGCGCTCTCGGGCGGGCTCGCCTCGGCGCTCGTCTGGCAGTCGCTGCGCGGCACGATCACCCCTTGGGTGGTCGAGGTCGACAAGCTCGGCGAGGCGAGGGCGGTCGCGCCGGCTGTCGCTGATTATGCGCCGACCGATCCGCAGGTCGCCTTCCACCTCGCGCGCTTTATCGAGCACATCCGCTCGATCCCCGCGGATCCCGTGGTGCTGCGCGCGAACTGGCTCAGCGCGTATGATTTCGCGGATACTTCGGGGGCGCAGGCGCTCAACGACTATGCGCGGCACAACGACCCGTTCGCCGAAGTCGGTAAGCGGCAGGTCGCAGTCGACGTATCGAGCGTGATCCGCGCGTCGAAGGACAGCTTCCGCATCGCCTGGACCGAGCGCCGTTATCAGGACGGCGGCCTTATCGAGACCTCGCGCTGGTCGGCGATCGTGACCGTCATGATCGTGCCGCCGCGCACCCCCGAAGCCTTGCAGAAAAATCCCCTCGGTCTCCGGGTGACCGCGATCAATCTTTCGAAGGAGCTCAATCAATGATGAGGATTTCCCTGCTTGCGAGTGCTGCCCTGCTCGCCATTCCGCTTCATGCCGCACCCGGCGATCCGCGCGCTCAGGTCGGCCGCGCCAATGATGCGGCGCGCGTGCAGCCCGAGCGCACGACCTTCCTCAATGCGATCCAGCAATATGCCTGGGCCGAAGGCGCGCTGTTCCAGATTTATACGGCGCCGGGACAGGTCACAGATATCGCCTTGCAGGAAGGCGAGGAATTGGTCGGACCCGGTCCGGTCGCCGCGGGCGATACGGTTCGGTGGATCATTGGCGACACGCTGAGCGGCGAGGGCGCGAAGCGGCGCGTTCATATCCTCGTGAAACCAACGCGGCCCGACATTGTTACAAATCTAATCATCAACACGAGCCGCCGAACTTACCACATTGAACTGCGCGCGACGCCTTCGACCTATATGGCCGCAGTCTCGTGGCGCTATCCGCAGGACGAGCTGATCGCGCTTCGCGCGGCCGAAGCCGAGCGTGTGAGGGCCGCGCCCGTCGCCAGCGGGATCAATCTGCCGTCGCTCAACTTCGCCTACCGGATCAGCGGCGACAAGGTGCCATGGCGCCCGGTGCGCGCGTTCGACGACGGCCGACAGCTCTTTGTCGAGTTCAGCCCTTCGATCGCGACCGGCGAGATGCCGCCGCTCTTTGCGGTCGGCGAGAAGGGCGTGGCCGAGCTTCTGAACTACCGTGTCGACGGCCGCTTCATGATCGTCGACCGGTTGTTCGATCGCGGCGAGCTTCGCCTGGGCGCCGGAAAGGCGGTGAAGAAGGTCCGTATCGTTCGCGATGCGTCGGCTGCGCGGGTACGCCCGTGAGCCGGCCCGAGGACGCCGAAGGCGAGGCTCCGACCGCTGAAATGGCACCTGACGCGGCAGCGGTAGCGCCTGCGAGCCCCGACGGCTTTCGTCTTGAGGGCGAACTGCCTCGCGTCATGCGCCTTTCGCGCAAGACGCTTGCGGTGCTCGGCGGCACCGCCGGGATCGCAATCGGCGGCGCGCTTCTCTGGGCGCTGCGCCCGGTCGATCCGAAGGCGGCACAGGAGCTCTACGAGGTTACGTCGCCGAACCGGTCCGAGGCCGTGACCGGGGCGCCCGCAGACTATGGCGCCGTCCCCAAGCTCGGGCCGCCGCTCCCCGGGGACCTGGGTCGGCCGATCGTGTCGGCTCAAAAGGCGGGCGAGCCTGTTCCCGTCCCGGCGATGGGGCCGCCAACCGCCGATCCGCGCCAAACCGCGCGGGAGCAGGCGAGGCAGCGCGCGCTGCAGGAGCGCGAGGTGGCCGAGGGAAGCCGCCTGTTTCTGGGCGGCGGCAGCGCGGCGGCCGCCGTGTCCGGAATTCTTGATGCCCAGCCGTCAGCCGCAGATCCGGCCAAGGAGGCGGGTACGCATACGGCGGCGCGCAAAGCCTTTCTCGCCCGCGGGCCGCAGCGCGCGTTCGAAAGCTCCGAGCGGGTCGTCGCGCCGAGTTCGGCGGCCGTGGTTCAGGCTGGCACGGTTATCCCCGCCGCTCTGATCACGGGAATCCGGTCCGACCTCCCCGGCCAGATTACCGCGCAGGTCACGCAGAATGTTTACGATAGCCCGACTGGGCGGCTGCTCCTCATTCCGCAAGGCGCCCGGCTTGTCGGCGAGTATGACAGCGACGTGGCGGCGGGCCAGCGCCGCGTCCTGCTTGCATGGGATCGTCTCATTCTTCCGGGCGGCGGGTCGATCCGGCTCGATCGCGAGCCGGCGGGCGACGCCTCGGGTATGGCCGGTGCCGAGGACCGGGTGAACAATCACTGGGGCCGGATGCTTCGGGCAGCGGTGGTGTCATCGTTCCTTGGGATCGGAACGGAACTTGCCGCGGACGGCGATGGTGACCTCGTCCGGGCCCTACGCTCGGGTTTGCAGGACAGCACGAACGAGGCCGGGCGTCGGCTCGTCGAACGCGAACTTTCCGTTCCGCCGACGCTCACAGTGCGGCCGGGTTTCTCCTTGCGAGTGATCGTGACCCGAGATCTTATTCTCGAGGAACAGCTGGCGAGTAGCCGGCGATGAGCAAGCTGCGCCTCGGTCCGGTCGTCGAGGAGCGGCCGGTCAAGCTGAGTGTCGAGCTGCCAGGATCCCTCATGCGCGATCTTGCGGACTATGCGGCCATCCACGCAAAACTGACCGGGTTGGCGACCCCGCTCGCGCCCGAAAAATTAATCGCGCCGATGGTGGAACGGTTCATCGGCAGTGATCGGGAATTCAGCAAGCAACGCCGGAGGAAAGCATGAGCGGCGGAACGGACCGACTCGTACGCCTCCCGACAGTTATTTCGCGAACGGGACTGTCGCGATCGACGATCTACGAAAAGATCGCTGAAGGGACTTTCCCGAAGCAAATCCGTCTGAGCAAAAGCTCGGTCGGCTGGCGTGAATCCCAGCTTGATCAATGGATTGAGGACCCACCTTCTTACCGAGCCGACATCTGAAAACAGGTTGCCCCGCGCCTTCTCACCCGCGTGGATAGTTGATTGGCCTGACGATAAGGCTCGGCCCTCGCCAAGCCGCACTCAAACAGCGTCGCGCGCGCGCGAGACAAGCGCTGCCCGCTGTCTCCATGCGGCGCATCATCCGGTTCGCGCGGTCGCCGCAACTCTCGAGTCTGCCCGAATGGTCGCCGCAACACTCCCCAGCAGAATTCAATCAGAGGCTCTCGCCGCCCACTCGTCGACGGGTGTTCCGGCCGGAGCAACGCTGTGACCGCTCGGGCCAACTCTCATCGGTTGCATTGATCAGACGAGCGAGTGTTCTCTCATTCGAAACGGGGGTTGATCGAGAAGAGATTTTCCACGAAAATGGATGCGCTTCTGAATACGGTCGTTCGAATCTTTTCGCCTAATGAACGAAAGTGTGGGGGAATTAAGCCCTCTTGACGACCTAACCTATTGTTAAATTAGACGCAAATTTTTGCGTTCGATACAAGCCCTGCCACCATTTTCCCAGATCGCATATCGAACCAGCGACTTTTCGCTGGCGCGCATCGGCGAGCGGTGCAGGCGGGCCGCGCATCTGATGGTGCCCGATGTGTTGTCGGAAATCTGGATGACGAAGCCGGAGCCAGCCCGTCGGGTAAGGGAGGCGATGGGCAGGCTTGCTCACCAATTCGCTATCGCGACTGCCGCGCGAACGGTGTGAGCCTACAGGATGTCGAACGCGTGCAGCACCAGCCAAAGCAGCGACGACACCGCAAGGACGCAAAGGAACCAGCCTTCTTTGCGCATAGTATTCTGTCCCCCCAGCCCAATGTTACAATTGCTACCCCTGCTCCGACAATTCAAGCGCGATCGCGTCCGGCCGTCCATCGACCTATCGGATTAAGCCATAGGGATTAGGTTGTTGCGCTTGACCAACGCGGGGAGGGGTGCTGCACTCGCCTGGGGGAACAGCGTGCGCATACTCATCGTCGAAGATAACGCCAGGATCGGCGCTTTGACCGCCGAAGGGCTTTCGGCGATGGGGTTTTGCTGCGACATCGCGCCGATACTGTCCGAAGCGTCCGAACTGATTGCCGCGACCAGCTATGATATTATCGTGCTCGACCTCGGCATGCCCGATGGCGACGGGCGCGCATGGCTGATGGTCGAGCGTGCGCACGGACTTGCGACGCCGGTGATCATGCTCACCGCGCGGTCGGCGTTGGGGGATCGCATCGACGGCCTCGATGCGGGCGCCGACGATTATCTGGTCAAGCCATTCGCGATCGAGGAGCTTGCCGCGCGCGTCCGCGCGCTGCTTCGCCGGCCGGGGGCTCGCTCGAGCCCGGTCCTCTCCGTGGGGCCGGTCGATTTCGACACCATCGCGCGCGTGGGTAGGTGCAAGGGCGAACCGCTCCACCTCAGCCAGCGCGAAGCGGCGCTGCTCGAATTGATGATGGTCAAGGCGGGCAGCGTCGTCAGCCGCGAACAGATCGAGGCGTCGCTCTATTCCTTCGACGAGCCGGTAACCCCGAACGCGATCGAAGTGCTGGTCTCGCGGGTGAGGAAAAAACTCGCGACGCTGGGTGTGCACGATCAGCTGGTGACGCTCCGCGGCGTCGGTTATCTGATGCTCGAGCCCGTCGATTGATGCAGCAGGGGCGCTCGATCATCGACGAACTGCGGACAGGCTTTGCCTGGATGGCGGCCGCGGGCAGTGTCGTGCTCGCTGTCTTTCTGGTCGTCGATTTCGAACTGGTCCGAAAGGATGTCCGCGAAAGCTACGGGCATATCGGCCTCGTCCATGAGGTGATCGATCATGTCATTTTCCCGATCATCGTCCTGCTTGCCCCGCTGGCGATCGCGACGCGGTGGCTGATCGCCCGCGCGCTCAAGCCGCTCCATGACGCCGCGGAATTCATTCACCAGGCAACGGGCCGCGAACGCGGTTTTCGCGTGACGCTCGCCGATTTCCCGACCGAAGCCATGCCCTTTGCCGAGGCCGTCAACGCCCTGTTGTCGCGGCTGGACGATGCGGCGCGGCGGCAAGAGGGATTTGCCGCCGATGTCGCGCACGAGCTCAAAACGCCGCTTGCGGTCGCCATGCTGGAACTGGGGCGGTTGAAGACCGCCGATACCGACCGCGTGAGCGCCGATCTCGCGGGGATGAACCGTCTGGTCGAGCAGTTGCTGGTGCTCGCCCAGCTCGACGCCTATGCGGCGGCGCCGCAGCCCTTCCGGCCGATCGATCTGGCGGATGCGGCGCTCGATGCGATCAAGCTTTGCGCGGTCGAAGCGGCGCAGAAGGGGGTCGCGCTCGCGTACCGCGACGAGGGCGGGCCACCGGTGATGGGCCGTATCGAAGCGGTGACCGCGGCGCTGCGCAATCTCGTCGAAAACGCCGTGCGGGTGACCGCCGCGGGCAAAGAGGTGGTTATCGTTCGCGGCCCGGGACCCAAAATTCGCGTCGTCGATGGCGGACCCGGGATCGAGCCCGCCCGGCTGCTTGCCCTGTCGGACCGTTTTCGGCGCGGCGAACATGCGAGTTTTGGCGGCGCCGGCCTTGGCCTGTCGATCGTCGCGCGCATTATGGAAGTGCATGGCGGAGCGATGAAAAGCCATTCGGGCGAACCATCGATCGAGCTGGATTTCGACAACATTGTAGCGACTTGATACAGATTTCGTGCCCGTCAGCTTTCTGTAAGCAAAATCCGCTACATCTCGAACTGAAGGATTCGGTAGGGCGGATCTTTCCGGCGGACTAGCTCAAGACAAAAGAGGGGAGCAGCTATCCGGCGTTCACAGCGGGTCGCAACCGTTGATGAACTTTGGGGGAAATATTTTGTCCGCTGTATCAAGGGCACTGGTCTGGGAACGGCAGCTACTTTGCCGAAGCGGTCTCGCTTCCATCATCCGGCGCGAATTCATTCATTGTGACGTTGCGACCGCGGGAGATGCCGAACAGGCTCTCGACTGGCTGGCCGCAACCGGCGCGCATGACATGCTGGTTCTCGATGGCGGGATCGACCTGAAGTCGGTGGTCCCCGGTGGTATTCGCGGATTGCGTCACCGCTTTCCGCAGCTTTCGCTGGTGGTCGTCGACTGGCGGCGCGATCGCGACGCGGTGCTCCGCGCCATCTCCGACGGCGCGCATGGTTTTATTCCGAAGGACATGGAGCAGGATGAAATGCTCCAGGCCTTCCGGCAAGTGATGGCCGGGCAGGTCTATGTTCCGCCGATCGTCAGCGACGTCGACGCCGAAGTACGGGCGACAGGCTCTTCTGGTTCGCACCAGGCCTCGCTATCCAGCCTCACCGAACGGCAGCGCGAAGTGCTGGCGCATATGTCGATGGGTAAATCGAACAAGGAAATCGCGCGCTCGCTGCGCATTTCCGAAAGCACGGTGAAGGTCCATGTGGCGGCGGCATTCCGCCTGCTCGGCGTGCATAATCGCGTTGGAGCGGTGGCCGCGCTGCAAAGCCGCGGAGACGCGTCCGCTTTTATCCGGGACCAGTTCCTCGGCCGCCGCGCGAACGACGATTTCAGCACGCGCGCTTTCGGTTAAATTTCATCGATAACAGAATATTTTTATCCCGCTTGTCCCGGGAAAAATATTTGTGTCCGTATATTGCCCAAAAGTACTAAATAGTCCTGCCATCAGGATAGTGAAGAAGACTCATAGAGTCCCATATCGGGCTAGTACGTAAAGTCCAATCGACTCCATATCCCGATTTTACTTAACCTGTTTTTAAGCCGTCGGGTGAGTCGATTCGATTCGCGACGTCGGTCTTGCTGGCGGGGGGCCGCACCAGCTTTCTGTTCAACCTTTCGTCCGCACGATTTTGCGGATGAGGCCGTGTGCGTCCGTCGCATGCGGCCGGACCGGAGACGCGACATGGTACAGCTTACGAAACACGACCTGAACTTCATCCTCGCCCAGATCAAGATCGCAGAGGCGCACGCAGCGGGGGGCGATCTCGCCGCGCTGGTCGCCGGCTATAACGGCAATGACGGGTTCGCGCAGGCGCATCTGCTGCCCTATGGCCTCAGGACCGTCGACGGCAGCTACAACAATCTGCTGCCGGGCCGCGAGAAATGGGGCGCGGCGGATCAGTCCTTCCCGGGGATCTTCACGCCCGAATATATGAACGACGCCGACGGTGATCGCTACGACTTCAATCCCGCGCCCAACGGACCCGGCGCGGATGGCATCATGGGTACGGCCGACGACACGGGCGTAAGCTGGTACACGAACAATAATTACGCCAACGCCGGCACCGGCAGCGGGTCGTCACCCGGCCCGGGCAGCGGCACAGTGATCGACGCCGATCCGCGCATCATCTCCAACCTGATCGTCGACCAGACGCTGAAGAATCCCGCCGCCATTGCCGCGGCGCTGACGCACGCCGGCCTGTCGGGCCAGCCGCTGATGACCGCGCTGACGCAGATCGTTGCGGCACGCGACGCACTCGACGCCGCCATCGCGGCGGCCGAAGCCGCCGAAGGGACGATCGCCGGCCTCGCTGCCGCCGTCGCGGCTGCCCAGCTCGCGCTGACCGGCGCAGAGGCGGCCGATGCCGCGGCTGCGGCGCAGGCGGCGACCGACCAGGCCGCCTTCGAAGCCGCCGGCGCCGAAGTCGCCCCGGCGATGGAGACGCGCGACGTGAGCCTCGCCGCCTATGTGGCGCTCCTTGCCGACACGACGGATAACAGCGAACAGGCCGCCGAGATCGCCGCGGCTCTGGAAGCATATGGCACGGCCGAGGCCGCGTACCAGCTGGCGCAGGACAATGCCGAGGCCGCGGAGGCGACCTCGACCGCCTCGGCCGCCGCCGCTGCTGCCGCTGCCGCCGCGCTTGTGGCGGCACAGGCCGCGCTGACCGGCGCCGAAACCGCGCTGGCAGAGGCGCAGGCGGTCGATGTCGTCGTCGCCGAAGCAAACACCGCGCTCGACGCGGCGCTCGCCGAACATGGGGTGGAGATGGACGGCAACACCGTCTTTCTGCCGAACGTTTCGCCCGACGAAGGACTGTCGTCGCCGTTCAACGGCTGGATGACGATCTTTGGACAATTCTTCGATCATGGCCTCGATCTGGTCGCGAAGGGCGGCAACGGCACGGTCTATGTGCCGTTGTCGCCCGATGATCCGCTCTATGTTCCGGGCGGCCAGAATTATATTCCGCTCACCCGTGTTACGGTGAATGCCGGCGCCGACGGCGTCCTCGGCACCGCCGACGACGGTCCGGGGCCGAAGAATCTGACCACGCCGTGGGTCGACCAGAACCAGACCTATGCCTCGTCCGCATCGAAGCAGGTCTTCATGCGCGAATATATCGCGGGTCCCGACGGCAAGCCGGTTTCGAGCGGCCTGCTGCTCGAGGGGAGCAACGGCGGCCTTGCGACCTGGGCCGATATCAAGGCGCAGGCGCGTGACGTGCTGGGGATCGAGCTTACCGACCTCAATGTCGGCAATATTCCGCTGATCGCGACCGATCCCTATGGGAATTTCATCCCCGGTGCGAACGGCTATCCGCAGCTCGTCGAAGGCATGGGCCCCGATGGTCAGCTCGGCACCGCGGACGATGTTCTGCGCGAGGGGAATCCCGCCGCGCCCGTCAGCGCGCAGGGCGTCGTGCTTACGGGCCATGCCTTCCTCGACGACATCGCGCATGCTGCCGCGCCGGTCGTGGTCGGCGGCGTGCTGCAGGCCGACACGGACTCGGCGCTCGGCTATGCCAATGCCGACGGTACGCCGGGCCCGCAGGGCCAGCGCGGCCCCGCGGCGTATGACAACGAGCTGCTCGACCGCCACTTCATCGCGGGTGACGGCCGCGCGAACGAGAATATCGCGCTGACCGCGGTGCACCAGGTGTTCCACGCCGAACATAACCGCATCGTCGAGCATACCAAGGATGTGACGCTCGCATCGATGGACCGCGCCTTCATCAACGAATGGCTGCTGACCGACCTGACCGATGCGCAGTTCGCGACGCTGACGAGCGGCAATCCGACGGCGATTGCGACGCTGTCGGAATCGCTGGTTTGGGACGGCGAGCGCCTGTTCCAGGTCGGCCGCTTCACCAACGAAATGGAATATCAGCATCTGGTGTTCGAGGAATTCGGCCGCATGATGCAGCCGGACATCGATGCTTTCGTGTTCGAGCCTTCGGCCGACATCAATCCCAGCATCGCCGCCGAATTCGCGCATGTCGTCTACCGCTTCGGCCATTCGATGCTGCGGCAGGACATCGCGGTCATCGAAATGGATGAGAACGGCAATCCGGTGCAGAACGACATCTCGTTGTTCGACGGCTTCCTGAACCCGGTCATGTACGACTCGCTCGGCACCGCCGAGCAGGCGTCGGGCGCGATCATCCGCGGCATGAGCCGCCAGACGGGCAGCGAGATCGACGAATTCGTCACCGACGTGCTGCGCAACCAGCTGCTCGGCATTCCGCTCGATCTCGCGACGATCAACCTCGCGCGCGGCCGCGACGTCGGCATGCCCTCGCTCCAGACCGCGCGCGAGCGCTTCTTCGACGCGACCGGCGACACGTTGCTGAAGCCCTATGAAAGCTGGGCCGATTTCGCGCTCAACCTCAAGAACCCGGCGTCGATCATCAACTTCATCGCGGCCTATGGCACGCATGACACGTTGATCAACACGCAGGCGAATCCGAAGACGGTCGAACAACTTCGCGAAGCGGCGACTTTGCTCGTGCTTGGCGGCGCCGGCGCACCCGCGGACCGGCTCGACTTCCTCAATGCCGAGGGCGCCTATGCCAATGACGCGAAGCTCGGCGGGCTCAACGACATCGATTTCTGGATCGGCGGCCTCGCCGAAAAGAAGATGGCGTTCGGCGGGATGCTCGGCTCGACCTTCAGCTTTGTGTTCCAGATGACGATGGAAAATCTGCAGGACGCCGACCGCTTCTATTATCTGTCGCGCACGCAGGGCCTCAATCTGCTCAATGAGCTGGAGAATAATACGTTCGCCGAACTGGTGATGCGCAACACCGATCTGGGCGACGATCATTCGACCGCGCTGCCGGGTAATCTTTTTTCCGCATTCGAAATGCCGACGCTGGAAATGGATATCAGCAAGCAATTGGGCGCCGATCCGGTGTCGGACGATCCCTTCCTCGGCGGCTTCTCCAACCTCGTCGAGCGCATCGACGCGAACAATGACGGCATCGCCGAATATATCCGCGTCAACAGCAACGAGCATTTCACCATCGGCGGCACCGAGAACAATGACACGATCGTGTCGGGCGGCGGCGACGATGCGATCTGGGGCAAAGGGGGCAACGACCGGATCGAGGCCGGTTACGGCGTCGACAAGGTGTTCGGCGGCGAGGGCGACGACATCATCACCAACGCCGGCACCGACATCGGCGAGGCCGACTTTCTCCACGGAAATGAAGGTAACGACGTCATCCATGGCGGTTCGGGCCTGTCGCTGCTGTTCGGCAACCAGGGCAATGACTTCATCATCACCGGCCCCGACGGCAAGGAAGCGTTCGGCGGCACCGGCGACGACTTCATCCTCGGCGGTTCGGGCGGCGACTTCCTGCTCGGTAATGAAGGCAATGACTGGCTGGAAGGCGGGCAGCGCTTCGATACGCTGGCGGGCGAGAATTCGGAGCTGTTCTTCAACTCCTCGATCATCGGCCACGACGTGATGAACGGCGGCAGCGGCGATACCGACTATGATGCCGAATCCGGCGACGACATCATGTTTCAGAATAATGAGGGCATCCAGCGCTCGAACGGGCAGGCCGGCTTCGACTGGGGTATCCACAAGGGCGACTCCACCGCGGCCAATTCGGACCTCGGCATCCCGATCTTCGAGACGCAGGAGGCGTTTATCCTGCGCGACCGCTTCGACCTGGTCGAAGGGCTGTCGGGCTGGAATCTCGACGACACGCTGACAGGACGCAGCCGCAGCACCAATGCGCGTGGCGAGCTGCAGAATACCGCAGCGATCCCGGGTCCGGACTCGCCGCTCGACTCCTACTCGAACGACCTGCTGGCGAAGAACGTCGATCTGATCGACGGACTCGACGTGCTGGTCGCGCATCTTGGCGCCGGCATCCCGGTGACCAAGGTGGTGGGCGGCCAGACCATCCCCGTGCTCGACGAGAATGGCGTGCAGGAACGCGTGATCTTCAGCACGTCGGAGGCCGGAGATATCCTGCTCGGCGGCGGCGGCAACGACGTCATCACGGGCCTCGCCGGCAACGACATCATCGATGGCGACCGCTGGCTCAACGTCCGCATCCTCGTCACCCCCAAGCCGGGCGACAGCTGGGCGGCGTTCAGCGTCGACAGCATGACCGAAATCGCCCCGCGCATGGTCACCGGCGAGATCAACCCCGCCCAGCTGTCGATCGTCCGCGAGATCCTCGACGGCGATGCGGCAAACGCGAGCACCGACATCGCGGTCTACACCGATGTCGTGGAAAATTACACGTTCACCCGCAATGCCGACGGCAGCATCACGGTCGATCACACCGGCTTTACCGATCCGGGCGACGGCGAGGATGGGAATGGCGAGGACATCCCCGAAGAGACGCTCCAGAACCGGCCCCTGTCGGATGGCACCGACCGGCTGTTCAACATCGAGAAGCTGCGCTTCTCCGACGGGAATGGCGGCACGGTAGAATATACGATCAGCCAGTTGATCAACGAACCCGCCACCGGCGCACCCGTGATCAGCGACTTGACCCCGACCGAGGGGCAGGCGCTGACCGTCGATACCAGCGGCATCGCCGATGCCAACGGCATCGCCAGCGGCTTTTCCTATCAATGGCAGGTGTCGGAAGATGGCGGCACGTCCTGGTCCAATCTCCAACTCAACGCCAATGGCGCTTCGTTCACACCGAACGAGGGAGTCCTGGGTGTCGGCAGCCAGGTCGGGGATATCCTCCGGGTGGCGGTCAGCTTCACCGACGGCGGCGGCAATGCGGAGACCGTCTACTCGGTGGCGACCGGCGTGGTGGGTGACGACTGGAACGGCCTGCCGCTCGTAAACAACGTTTTTAATGGTACGGCTGGCGACGACATTGCGGACGGCGCGAATGCCGTCGCCATCCTCGGCGGTGGCAACGACACGTTGAATGGCAACGGCGGGAATGATGTGCTTAACGGCGCTGGCGGTGCCGACACCCTGAACGGAGGTTCTGGCAACGATCGCCTCGATGGCGGCACGAGCACCCCGTTTTTGAGTCCCACCCAGCACAACGATGTCGCGGTGTGGGCTGGCGGCGTGGGCAGCTTTGCCTTGGGGTCGAGCGGCACCAATCTGGTCGTCACGGACCTGACTGGCGCCGAGGGCACCGATACGCTTAGCACGATCGAAACGCTTCGCTTTGCGGGTGTGTCCTACACGGTGGTGGCAGGCACGACCGGCAACAACGCCAATCTGAATGGCGCAAATGGCGCCGCCGGATCGCAGGCGGTGTTCGGCCATGCCGGCAACGACTCGCTCAACGGCGGTGCGGCCAACGACCTGTTGATCGGTGGACAGGGCGACGACACGGTTCGGGGCGATGCCGGGAACGACATCATCTACTGGACGGCGGGCGACGGCCGCGACGTCATCAACGGCGACACGGCGGCGGCGAATATTGCCGGGACGACGGACACGGTGAAGATCGTCGGCGACAGCTCGGCCGAAACCTATCGCATCTACTCGCGAGCGGCAGCGCTGGCGGCCGGCATCACTGGCCTCAACGCGAACACCGAGATCGTGATTACCCGCAATGGCACCAACAACGCCGCGATCATCGCCGAACTCGATAATATCGAGGAGATTGTGATCAACGGCATGGGCGGCGGCGACACCTTCACGCCGATCGGCACCTTTGTGGGCACCAGCCTGCTGACCAGCACGATCACCATCGAGGGCAGCGAGGGCGACGACACCGTCGATATCACGGCTCTCCAGTCGGCGCATCGCATCGTGTTCCGCTCGAACGGCGGCAACGATGTGATCATCGGCGAAATGCGCGCGCAGGACCGCTTCGAACTCGCCGATGGCAAGACCATCGCCGATTATACGGCGACCGATAACGAGGATGGCAGCACGACGCTGGCGACCGAAGGGCATAGCGTGACCTTCTTTGGCACCACCGCCAACGCACAGAATGCCGGGACATCGCATGACGACGACGATGGTGACGACCATGAGGACGATCATGGGCACGATGACGACGATCATGACGACGATGACGATGCCGTCGTGGTCCCGCCGTCCGACGACGATAGGCTGACCGGCGGGGCTTCCGATGATGTTCTGAAGGGTGGATCGCGCGACGACGTCATCCGCGGCCGCGGCGGCGACGACGTCATCGGCGGCGGCTCGGGCGACGATCGTCTCGACGGTGGTGGCGGCGACGACGATCTGGCCGGCGGGTCGGGAGACGATGTGCTGCTCGGCGATGCCGGCGACGATAGGCTCGCGGGCGGATCGGGTGACGACCGGCTCGACGGCGGCGACGGCGATGACGTCATGGCTGGCGGCAGCGGCGACGACATATTCGTCTTTGGCGAAGGCGACGACCGGGTCACCGACTTCCAGCTCGGTGAAGACATCGTCGACCTCAGCGGGCTTGGCATCACGGCGCAGAGCTTCGCCTCGCGCGTCGTCATCAGCCAGTCGGGGAACGACACGCTTGTCCGCATCGACGGGAATGAGCTGCGTCTCGACGGTGTCTCCGCCGCCAACATGCAGACCGCCTCGTTCGCATTTGCTTCGGCGGGGCAGAATTCGGCGACAAATGGCACGCCGCCGGCCGAGAGCGAGGCGACGGCAAACGATCCGTCACCGCAGCCCGTCGATCAGGGCGGAACAGGCGCGCCCGATCCCTCGACGTTGAGCCATGATCGCTGGAGCGACGGGTTCGACAGTAGCCTGGGACCCTGGTGGCTGAAGTCGCGGTTCGAAGCGAACGGACACCACGAGCAGGCCCATTATGAATGGAGCCTCCTCTAAAATCCCGCGCCCCCGGGAGGTCCGGGCCGGCCCCCGCCGGTCCGGACTCGACCGAACAGGAAAGAACCAGGGTCATGCGAACCGATTCCGCCGTTCCGCCGCAAATCAGACAGGCCTTTGCCGCGTGCCGTCAGCATTTTGTGGCGGCCGCCGCGTTCAGCGCGCTCGTCAACATCCTCTACCTCGCGCCGACGATCTACATGATGCAGGTCTATGACCGCGTCGTTCCGACCGGCGGGGTGCTGACCTTGTTCTGGATCACCGTCATCGTCGCGCTCGCCATCGCCTGCCTCAGCGCGCTCGACATGGTGCGCAGCCGGTTGATGCTGCGCGCCTCGCTGCGGCTCAACCGCCAGCTGGCGGCCCCGATCCTCGATCGCCTGCTCGCCCGCGCAAAGGGCAATGCCGACCCGGCGGCGGCACAGGCGATGCGCGATTTCGACACTTTCCGGGGTGCGGTCGCCAGCCCATCGGCGATTGCCCTGTTCGACCTGCCATGGACGCCGCTCTATTTCGTGGTCGCGTTCATCATTCATCCCGCCCTCGGACTGTTGATCCTCGGCGCCGGTGTCGTGCTCCTCGGCCTCGCGCTTCTCAACGAGCGGGCGACCAAGAAATCGGCCGCGACGGGCCATCAGGCGATGGCGGCCGCTTATGCAAAACAGGAGTCGATGTTCGAAAAGGCCGAGATCGTCCGCGCGCTCGGGATGCGCCGCGCGCTGGTCGCGCGCCAGATCGCCGATCGCCGCGCGGGGCTGGAGGCCAGCGCAAACACGCAATTGACCGCCGCCCGCTACACCGGGCTGGTCAAATTCGCGCGCATGTTCCTGCAGTCGCTGGCGCTCGGCGTCGGCGCCTGGCTTGCGATCAACGCCGAAATTTCGGTGGGCGCGATCATCGCCGCGTCGGTGCTGCTGGCGCGTGCGCTGCAGCCGATCGAGCAGATGGTCCAGGCGTGGCCGACGATCGGGCAGGCGCGCCAGGCGAAGGCATCGATCGAGGCGCTGTTCCGTTCGACCGACAATCTGGTCGGCGATCGCGTCGCGCTGCCGGCGCCCGAGGGTTATGTCGAGCTGTCCAACATTTCGCTGCGTTCGCCCGACAACAGCGCGCTGATCCTGCGCGGCGTGTCGACATGGCTGATCCCCGGCGAGGTGCTCGGCGTGATCGGTCCCTCGGGTGCGGGCAAGACCACGCTGGCGCGCATCGCCGCGGGGGCGATCCCGCCCGACGGCGGCGAAGTCCGTATCGACGAAGCGCAATATGGCGACTGGGATGCCGAACGCCTCGCGTCGCACATCGGCTATCTGCCGCAGGAACCGACGCTGCTGCCGGGCACGATCGGCGAAAATATCTCGCGTTTTGCGGCGGCACGCGGCGAACATGCGGTCGACATCGACGACAAGGTGACACGCGCCGCGATCGCCGCAGGCATTCACGACCTGATCCTGCATTTGCCCGGTGGTTATAACGCCGCGATCGGCGATGGCGGATTGCGCTTGTCGGGCGGGCAGGCGCAGCGCATCGCGCTGGCCCGCGCACTCTATGGCGATCCCAAGGTCCTCATTCTCGACGAGCCGAACGCCGCGCTCGACAGCCAGGGCGAAGAGGCGCTGAACGATGCCATCGCCGCCGCCAAGCTGCGCCAGACGGCGATCATGATCGTCACCCATCGCCAGTCGGCGCTGCGCGACGCCGATCGCCTCGCGGTGCTGAAAAATGGCGTGATCGAATATCAGGGGCCGCGCGGCGAGGTGATGGAATTGCTGCGCGAGAGCGCGGCCGCCGCGGCGAATGTCATCAAGATGACGAGGAACAAAAAACCATGAACGCGATGAGCTTTGGCGACGATTTGCACGGCGAACCGCTTCCCGTCGATACGATCGATTCCCCCAAGCGCGAGCTGCGCACGGGGATATGGATCGCCGCGGCCTTTTTCGTCGGCTTCCTCGGCTGGGCGGCGTTCACGCCGCTCGACGCCGGCGCGATGGCGCAGGGATCGGTGTCGGTTTCGGGCAATCGGCAAGCGGTGCAGCACAAGGACGGCGGCATCGTCACCGCCTTGATGGTGACCGAGGGGAGCGAAGTGCGCCGCGGCGACGTTCTGCTCAAAATCTCCGCCTCCGATATCGTCGCCGCCGAACGCGGCCTGACCGGCGAAGTCGTGGCCTTGCTGGCGCAGCGCGCGCGATTGACCGCCGAACGCGACGGCGCGCGGCACATCGCGCGGCCGGCCGAATTTTCATCCTATCTCGCGGGCGATCGGGTGCTTGCTGACGAGGCAATGCGCGGCCAGCGCCTGCTTTTCGATGCGCGGCAACGCTCGGGCGTTACCGAACGGGGCATGCTGGGCCAGCGGATCGCGCAGCATAACCAGCAGATCGGGGGCTATGGCGCCCAGATGGAATCGAACCGGATTCAGCAGCGTCTGATCAACGAGGAACTGACCGGCCTCCGCACATTGTCCGAGCGCGGTTTCGTTTCGACCAACCGGCTGCGCGCGGTGGAGCGCAGCTCGGCGCAGCTCGACGGCGATTTCGGCGCGCTGCAGTCCGACGTCGCGCGGCTGGAGGAGGCGATCGGCGAATCGCGCTTGCAGATGGTATCGCTCGACCGGCAGGTGATCGAGGAGGTCGCGACCCAGCTGCGCGAGGTCCAGGTCCGCCTCGACGAGCTGCAGCCGCGCCTGTTCGCGACGCGCGAAAGGCTGACGCAGTCGGTCGTCCGCGCGCCGTCCAACGGCCGCGTCGTCGGGCTGAAGGTCTTCACCGTCGGCGGTGTCGTCGCGCCGGGCGAAATGCTGATGGAAATCGTGCCGCAGGACAAGGCGCTCGTCGTGCTCGCGAAAGCCTCGCCGAACGACGCCGACGACCTGACGTCGGGCATGCAGACGCAAGTGCGCTTTTCGGGCATCCAGGAACGCAGCCTGCCGATCCTGAAAGGCCAGATCAGCAAGGTGTCGGCGGACAGTTTCGAGGACAATCGCACGGGGATGGAATATTTCGAGATCGAGGTTGTCGTTCCGCCCGCCGAAATGAAAAAGATTGCGGCTCTCCGGGGCGATGGCAGCTTGCGCGCGGGCATGCCCGCGGAGGTGATGGTGCCGCTGCGCGAACGGACCGCGCTCGGCTATCTGATCGAACCCCTCACGCAAACATTGTGGAGGGCCGGCCGGGAACATTAGGTGTGAGCCCTGTTGAGCTGGCCGCTCGCTTCAGCCGCGGTTCGACTGCAGGACCCGCCATTCGTCGCGGGCGAGTTCCCAATAGTTGGAGATGCGGACCGATCCGTCGGGCCTGATACTCTGTCGTTCGCCTTTTGCCTGGAACCCGGCCGCCTCGATCACGTGCGCGGATCGTATATTGTCCTTGGCGGCCGTGAGGCCGATCAGGCGAACGCCGAGATGCTCGAACATCCAGGCGAAGCTGCGCGCGGCGCCTGCCTTGCCCCGGCCGCGGCCCTGCACATCGGCCCGGCTCGCTCCGGCGAGTTCGGCCGCCGACCGCTCGGGCCAGATGGTGAAATAGGAATAACCCGACACCTCGCCCTGTTCGTCGAGCGTCACCGCCAATATCGCTTCGCCGCGTGTTTGCCGCTTGCGAGCGTCTGAAATCCAGTGCGCTATGACGTCGGCCGTAAAAGGCCGGGGAAGGTCATAGATCGGGTCGGATATGGCCGGGTCGGCGAGCAGCGCGATCAAGCCCGGGATATGATCAGGGCTCGCGAAGCGATGCGTCGGGCCGAGGAGCGAGAGGTCGGCGGTGCTAACGGCGGTGCGGATCGCCGCCGCTTCCTGTGCGGTCACCGCCAGTTTCGTCGTCGGCGGTGCGCTCATCCTGCCGACGCGCCTTCTTTCGCCTTGACGGCTATCGGCGACGGCAGGCGCTCGCGCAGCACCAGCGTTTGGGTGGCAAAGCCGATCGGACCCCGTTCGTCGTAAAGCCGCGACAATGCGGTGCCGACCCCGCCGGCATGGACTTGCGTTTCGGACAGCAGCCCGATCCATTCGCCGTCCGCGGGACGGTGCAGGTGCAGGCTGAGATCGGCGTTGGCGAAAAGATAATGCTCGGCCGACAGCACCCAACTCACGCCGCTGCCAAAGTCGGCGGCCGCCGCGGCGCGCATGGCGGGCGATGTCGGTTGGTCTTGTATCAGCGGGACGGTCAGGCGGAACCATGTCGCGGCAGGGCCGGGCCGGGTCGAATCGCCTTGCGCCATGCGATGCTCCATCGCGCTATGGTAGAAGGAGGTGCCCGTCGACATGCCCGGAATAGTGAGAGGATCGCGGCATTCGTCCGGCGGTGGCAGCAGTTGTGCGGGTCGCCAGCCTGGCGTTTCCGGCGGGAGACCGAGAGTCTGACCGCGTACGAGAAGCGCATGGGCGCGGGCGACCAGGGTCTCGTCGGCGAACAGGTCGATCGTAACGCGCGTGGTGGAACGGCCGGGATGAATATCTTGATGTGTCGTCAGCGGCGCGACGGGTACCGGCTTGATCAATTCGATGCTCAGGCGCGAGAGCTGCCATTCGGGATCGGGCAGGGCGTTTTCGGCGAGATACGCAAATAATGCGCCGGGGGCTCCGCCATGCTGCGCGCGCGCGTCCCATGGGCCGCTCGACAGGATGGTCGGGTGCCAGACATCGCCCTGCCGGGCGAATACCGTAGCGGGCTGACCGGGCGACGCCGAGGCCGGATTATGAGGCATGATGCTCCTTGTGCAGCGTATGTCTGGAAAAGGCGATGATGGCATCGTTGAAGATATCGTTGCGGTCGCCCGCGACCATGTGGCCCGCGCCGGCGATATCGGCGACCTCGAGCCAGGGGAGCCGGCGGCGAAACGCCGCGACGCTGGCATCGCTCACGACATCGCTCGACAGGCCGCGAACGAGCAGGACGGAAAGGTCGGGGAGGGTGGCCAGCGTTTCGGCGGCTTCCGGCAGGGCGCCGAGTGAGTCCGACCGCTGCCTGTCCAGCATCCGCGGATCCCAATGCCAGTAGAGCCGCCCGTCGTCGCGGCGGCGGAGATTCTTCATCAGGCCGCTCGTATCGCGCGTCCGGGGCCGGTGCGGATTATAGGCATCGACGGCGGCGGCGGCTTCCTCGACCGAGGCGAAGCCGCTCCGGTGACTGTGCATGAAGGAGAGGACGCGCTCGATGCCGCGGGGCTCGGGTTCGGGGACGATATCGACCAGCACCAGTCCCGCGGGTCGCAAGCCCTCGTGGATCGCGTGAATTGCGGTTGCGCCGCCGAGCGAGGCGCCGACGAGGATGAACGGGACGTGCAGGAGGCTGGCCACAGCCTTCAGATCATTGGCCCGGTCGCCGATGAAATAGGCACCATCGGGCGACCAGTCGCTGTCGCCATGCCCGCGCGCGTCGAAGTTCAGGGTCTGCAAACCCTCGGTGCGCAAGCTCGCCACCGCGCGGCTCCAGCTATGTCGCGTCTGCCCCCCGCCATGGAGCAGGATCACCGCCGGGGCGCCCGCCGGGCCGCCATGATCGACGACGAGATCGAGACCGTCCGCCGAGCGAATGATGCGCTGTTGCATCGGTAGTCTATGCTGGACGTCGGTCATGCAGACTTCCTTGTGGCGGCGGTGTCGAGATGCTCCATCACCGTTTGATTGAACCGGTCGAGCGCTCCCTCGAACCGTCCGAACAGGAAATGATCGTTCGCGCCTGAAGCCAGCCCGGCGTGAATGCCCTCGCCGATCCTGATGTCTTCCTCGAGCGTCTTGATGGTGATCGCGTGGTTGCGCTGCCAATGGTCGCTGCTCTTTGCTTCGCCCGGTTCGCTGCCGGTCGGGGCGAGCGTAGCCAGGCGAAGACTGGTGCGGCCGGGCGCGAGCGGCTCCTGCCTGATCCAGACCACATGATCCTGCTGGACGAGCAACTGGGTCGTCGGAAACAGCGTGTAGACGAGGTTGGCATGGTCGCGCATCCGCCAGCCATCGCGCGAGGTATCGGTGAGCGATGCCATGCCGGTGCGCGGCAGGACCGAGCGCAGATGCGGCCCCAGCGCACGATAGCCGGAGAGATTGTCCTCGAAATAGGGGCCGATGGTGTCGCGATGCGCGACGCGGAAGTGATAGGATTCGATTCCGCCTTCGATCAGGAGCTTCCAGTTGGCGTTGCAGACCATGCGGTCCTCGGCCGCGATCGTCATTGCCGCCATTCCCAGCGCGTCGAGCTCGTCCGCGAGCGGCGCGAAATAGCCGTCGAAGTCGAAGCCGCCGCCGGGATTTCCCGCCACCCAGACGAAACCGAAGGCTTCGTGCACCGGCAGCGGCTTCAGGCCGATACCCGCCTTGTCGATCCCGCCGAAGCCGCTCTCGAAATGGGGGGCGCCGACAAGCGGGCCCGAATTGGCATAGGTCCAGCCGTGATAGGGACAGGTGAAGCGATGCGCGCAACCCGATGCGGCCTCGACCAACCGCGCACCGCGGTGGCGGCAGACGTTGAGAAAAGCATGCGCGGCGCCCTGCCTGTCGCGCGTCAGCAGGACGGGAAGGCCGTGGACGTCGCAGCGCAGGAAGGCGCCGGGGCCAGCGAGCTCGCTGACATGCGCCGCGGCCTGGGGCAGGCGGCGCATGATCGCTTCACGCTCGCGGGTGAAGCGTGTTTCGTCGAGATATTGTTCGACCGGGCTCTGCGCGACGGTCTCGTCGAGGAAAAAGCTTCGCGTCGCGGCGAGCGACCGCAATTCATCGATCAGTTCAAGTTCGACCCCGCGGTCCATGCGAATCCCCTTACCGGTTGGTAGGGACGTTGACTTACCGATCGGTAGGCGTCAAGCCATGGCGCATGGCCACGGCTTTCAAAACCTCCGTCTCCACCCGCGATCGCATGATCGAGGAAGCGCGCGCGCTATTCGCGGAGCGCGGCTTCTACGGAGTCAGCATCGCCCAGATCGCGGCGGAGCTTGGCCTGACGAAGCAGGCATTGCTCCATCATTTCGGAACAAAGGAGCGTCTCTATGGACTGGTGCTGGAACAGATCGCGGGCGAACTGGCCGATCTGAAGGCTTCATCGGAACCGGGTGCCGACGCGGCCCGGCGGTTGCAGGACTGGCTCGTCGCGATGATTTCCGACACGCCGCCGCGGATCGAGCGGTCGCGACTGTTGATGCGCGAAATCCTCGACAATCAGGTCCGGGCTGAACGCGCCGGATCCTGGTATCTCAAGCCGTTTCTGGGCGACCTTGTAACGATGCTTCGCGGCGTGCCGGGCTGGTCGGGCGCCTCGGACGCCCAATTGCGCGCCACCGTGGTTCAACTGCTCGGCGCGGTCAATTATCATGCCGTCTCCGGCCCGACCTTTCGGGGCATCTTTGGCACGGAGGCCGCGCAGGCCATGAACGACATATTCGCATCGCAGTTGCGGCATATGGTGCATGCTGTGCTGGCGGCAGGACCGGAGGCGTAGACGCTGCGGCACGGCATCACTTGTACCGTGCCGCAGCGATCGCTTTAGAAGCGGACGGTTGCGTTTACACCATAGGTTCGGGGTTCGTTGGCAAGGATGCGGTTTGCCGTGCTCCCCGGAAAGGCGCCGTTGTTGAGGCCGAGCGCCGCGCCGAGCGGTTGATAGACCGCGAGCGGGCGATAATGGGTATTGGTGAGGTTGCTGCCGAAGATCGCGAGCGACCAGCGGTCGTCGGGGCCGCTCAACGTCAGCCGCGCACCGAGCAAAGCATAGCCGTCGGCGATCGATTGCGGATTGGCGTCGTTGACCGTGCCGACATATTGATCGGACACGAACGAGACATTGGCGTTGGCCGCCCATGTCCAGCCGCTCGATCCGATATCGCCGTTCCAGTCGACTGCGACATTGCCCGACCAGGGGGGCGAGAAGCTGTTCGGCTTGCCGGTCAGGTCCTGTGTCCCGCCGATACCGGGCAGGCCCGAGGCGCCCGCGAAATCGGTGAATTCGGAGTCGAGATAGGCGAGCGAGCCCGAGAGCGAGAAGCGGTCGCTCGGCGCGAGCTTCAGGTCGAGTTCGAAGCCCTGCTGGCGCAGGTTGCCGGCGTTGCGGACGACGAAGCTGACCCCGTCGAAGGCGCGATCCTGAAAGCCGGCGATGTCCATGCGGAAGAAGGTGATGTTCGCAGTGAGCGCGCGGTCGAGCCAGCTTGTCTTGGCGCCGAACTCGTAATTCTTGACCGTCTCGCGGTCGAAGACGCGGCGCGTCGAGATCAGATTGCCCTGCGGGTCGAAAGTCGAGAGCGACGGTATGCCGCCGCCCGAATTATAGCCGCCCGATTTATAACCGGTCGAATGGGTGGCAAAGAGCATCACGTCGTCGGCCGGCTTGTAGTTGAGGCTGACGCGATAGGTGAAGCGGCTTTCGGAGAGGCCGGGATAGTCGAGCACTTCGGGCGCGCGGATCGTCTGGGTGAAGGGGCTCGATAGCTGCGAATAGCTGCCGCGTTTGCGGTCGTTGGTCCAGCGGCCGCCGAGGGTCAGCGTGAGCGCGTCCGAAAGATAGATATTGCCCTGCGCATAGGCGGCGATGCTGCGGACCTTCTGATACACGTCCTGATCGGTCGCGGCGACGCCGCCGGTGCTCGCGAAATAGGCCGCGCATGCGGTGCGTCCCGGCCCCGCCGGGACGAGGACGTTGCAGAACTGCGTGTCCATGTTGAGCTGCTCGCCGAGCGCGAATTTCTCCTCGAAATAATAGACACCCGCAACCATGTCGAAATGGCCGCCCAGCCATTCGCGTTCGGGCGAGATGAATTGCAGTTCGTGGTTCTGGCTGCCCGAATCGAACAGGTTGCGCCGCGTCGCGAGCGGGACGGGCAGGAAGATGATGTCGCCGTCGAGCTGGTCGTTCGTCCATTTGCGATAGCTGTTGACGAGGCGCAGCGTCGATCCGCCGCCGATTTCGAGCGAGGCGGTGCTCGACACGCCCCAATTCTTGTCGAGCAGGCCCGAGGCGACCGACTGGTTCATCACCCGGTCGTTCAGATTGGTGTCGGGACCGCCGCTGAACGCCGCGCGGAGGAAGGCAAGCCGTGCCGGGGCGACCGAGGCGGGGTCGAAATCGAAATTGACGACGCCGTCGCCGTCGAGCCGCGTATAATCGCCGCGCACGATCCATTCGAGATTGCCGAATTCGGCTTTCACCGTGCCGCGCACCGCGACGTCGTCCGACGCGCCGTAAGTCTTGCCGTCGTAAACGTTCTTCCACGGCCCGTCATACCATTGCCCCATCGCCGCAACGCGTGCCGAGACATTCTCGCCGAGCGGGATGTTGATGTGGCCCGACAGTTTGTAGCGGTCGAAGGAGCCGGCTTCGGCCGAGACCGCACCCGAAAATTCATCCTCGGGCAGCGCGCTGCGGATCGACAGCGCGCCGACGCTGGCGTTGCGTCCGAACAACGTGCCCTGCGGGCCGCGCAGCACCTCGACCCCGTCGATGTCGAGGAAGGCGCCGAGGATCGAACCCGAGCGCGGGACATAGACGCCGTCGACGAACACCGCGACGCTCGGTTCGATCAGCGTGTTGGCGAGACTGCCGACGCCGCGGATGCCGATACGCGTCGAGCCGGTGTTCGACGAGCGCACCGTCTGGAAATTGGTCGCGACGCGGCCAAGGTCCATCACGGTCAGCACATTGGCGCTTTCCATCGTCTCGCCGCTGACCGCCGCAATCGAGATTGGAACGTCCTGGATATTCTCGGCGCGCTTCTGCGCAGTGACGACGATCGCGTCGCCCATGTCGGTCGCGGTATCGGCGGGGGCTGCTTGCTGCGCGGCGGCAGGCATGGCCGCGAGCACCGCGGCGAAGGCGGTAAGGCTTGTGCAGGCAATCGTCTTCATTTTTCCCTCCCAGGATGATCTATTGATGATCTTTGATCGAAGGCTACCGGTGCGCGGGCGGCGATATTTCACATTTCGTGACAGGTTTTTTGCAATGCGCGTCACATTGGCGCGATCGCGAGCCATCCGAGCACCATCGCGGCGAGCAGCGCCGTCTCGCCGATCATCAGCGCGACGGGCTTCCAGCCGACCTGCACCAGATCGCCCAGCCGGGTCTTCATGCCGATCGCGGCGATCGCGGTGACGAGGCACCAGCGCGAGAGCGTGTTTCCGGCATCGGCGACCGTCGAAGGGAATGCGACGAGGCTGTTGAGTGCGACCAGCGCGACGAAGGCGACGACGAACCAGGGCAGCAGCGGCGGTCGATCGGTTCCCGCCGCACCCGCTTCACGCCGGCTGATCTGTCCTGCGACTAGGATGACGGGCAGCAGCATCGCGACGCGCAGCAGCTTGACGATCGTCGCGGTGTCGCCGGCATCGGGCGAGATTGCGTAACCGGCACCGACGACCTGCGCGACATCGTGGATCGTCGCACCGATGAAGACGCCGGCAGCATGATCGTCGAGCCCGAGCGCACGCGTGATCAGCGGGTACAGGACCATCGCGGACGTCGATAGCGCCGACACGCCGATGACGGTGAACAGGGTGGCCTGTTCCTTCTTTGGGTTCGGCGGCAGCGCGGCGGACAGCGCCATCGCCGCCGAGGCGCCGCAGATCGCAGTCGCGCCGCCCGACAGGAAACCGAACAGCGGGTTGAACCCCATCGCGCGCGCCGCGAGGGTCGAGAGGAGGATCGTCGCGCCGACAAGCGTCACGACCATCACCACCGGCCCCCAGCCGAGCGCCGAAACCTGGTCCCAGCCGATACGAAAGCCGAGCAGCGCAACGCCGATCCGCATCAGCCCTTTGGCGGCGAAATCGATCCCCTCCCGGCCGCGCGGCGCCTCGGTCACGAAGTTGAGTGCCATGCCGAGCAGCAGCGCATAGAGCATGACCGGCGCGTCATAATGTTCGGAGAGGAAGGTCGCGGTCGCGGCGACGACGAGCGCGACGGCAAGGCCCGGCGCCGGGGCAGCGGCGCGCGCAGCGAATGATGGCATGATGCTGGTTCCTAGGGTTGGGAGGCGACCGTTTTGAGGTCGGCGAGATAGCTGCGCCGCGCGGCGAGGAAGAGCAGCGCGGCGATGACGGCCGCGATCGGCAGGAAGCGCAGCGCGTCGAGCAAGCCGATCGCGTCGGCGATCCGTCCGGTAGCGATCGGCCCCGGCGCGAGACCGAGGAGATTATGCGCGAGCGTCAATGTCGCAAAGGCCGAGCCGTGGAGCGCGGCGGGGGTGAGGTTCGCGACCATCGCGCCCGCTGGCCCCGTTGTCCCGGCGACGAAGAACATGGCGATGCCGAGCAGGACAAGCTGGGGCAGTCCCGGCGGGAGCATCAGCGCGACGGTGAGTGCGATCGCGCTACCGAAGCCATAGCCCGAAGCAAGCAGGATTTTGCGGTCGGGCCGGCCCTGCGCGGCGCGGTCGCTCGCCATGCCGCAAAATACCATGCCGCAGCCGCAGATGAGCAGGAACAGCGCTGCCATCCGTCCGGCCGCATCGACCGGCATCGCATAATAGCGGTTGAAATAACTTGGTAGCCAGGCGGGAAGCGCGCCCGCGGCGAAGAGCTGAACGCCGCTTGCGCAATAAGCGAGGCGTACGCTGCGGTTGGCGAAGAGCGCGCGGAGCGAGGTGCGCGGCGCGGGCTCCGATGTATCGGCGGTGCGCGCGGTCGATCCGGCGATCTCGGCGATCCGTTTCTCGCGCACCACCAGCGGATAGACGATCGCGAGCGCGAGGCCGGCAAGCCCGATCACGGCGAAGGCGGTCCGCCAGCCGTGGCTCGCGGCGATTTCGCCGCCGATCGCGACGCCGAGCACCTGACCGAACAGCCCGCCCGCCATGAAGGCGGCCGAGAGCGTCGCGCGCAACCGCTGCGGAAAAACGCTGATCACCACCGCGATGCCGACGCTGCCATAAGCCGCTTCTCCGACCCCGACCATGATCCGTCCGGCGAGCATCTGATGATAGCTCGCAGCGACCGCGCAGAAGAGGGTGGCGAGGCTCCACAGCGCTGCCATCAACGCGAGGCTGCGCACCCGGCCCCAGCGGTCGGCGGCAAGCGAGAGCGGGAAGGTCAGCAGCCCGACCATCAGCGCGACGACCCCTGACAGGAGCCCGAGCTCGGCGTCGCTCAAGGCCCATTCGGCCTTGAGCAGCGGGAAGACCGCGTTGAGCACCTGCCGCGCCATATAGTCGGAGATGAGGAGCCCGAAGCTCAGCGCGAAAACGATCCATCCATAGAGCGTCGTGTCGCGCGGGCCGCCGGCCGCGATGCCGCCGTTCGCCGTGGGTGCCATTACCGCCATGCCCGTCTCCAATCCGTTGTCGGGAAGCCGGTGGGCGCGATCATGTCAATCCTGCGCCGCGGCGGGCATCGCCAGCCCGCGCGCTTTCATTTCTTGAACAAGCATCGGCGCGCCGAGCGCGACCGAATGCAGTCCGAGCACCGCGACCGCTTCGAGCACCGCCATCACTTCCTCCGGCGTCGCGCCCTTGTCGAGCGCGGCGGCGATGTGGCGGCGCGTGCCCGGCGCGTACATATGCGTGCAGGAGGCATCGACCGCGATCGCCAGAAATTCATAGATCTTCGGATCGAGGATCCCGCGCCGCAGCGGCAATGTGCCCGCGGCGAGGAAGGTTTCGAGCCACTCGGGATCGAGCGCCGCCATCTCGTCCCACGCGGCGTTCCACTGGCCGCCCGCGCGCATCGCGTCGCTGACGGGGGTGGCGCTCATCGCACCGTGCTCCGGGCATGATCGTCGAGCCGATCGAGCAGCCCGAATACTTCGGGCCACGGTCCATAGCCCGCGGCCGGATTGAGATGCCCGACCTCGCCGGCGTCGTGCAACGCTGCGCCCCACGCATCGGCGAAGCTCGCGACCCGGTCGAACGCCGCGAGCGGGTCGTTGCGGCTCGCGACGGTGATCGCGGGGAAGGGCAGGGCCTTGCGCGGGATCGGCAGCCAGCCGCCTTCCTTGAGCGCGCCCGGTTCGGGATAGCCCGCGGGCAGCGGATTTTCGATGTCGGCGGGGGCGACGAGCAGCGCCGCGCGGATCGTCCGTGTTGGCGCGAGCGCCCAATGCACCGTCGTCAGGCACCCGGCGCTGTGCGCGACAATCACCACCTCGCCGGCTATGGCACGAAGCGCGGCGTCGAGCGCCGCCACTTGCCCCGCGCGGCTGAGCCGGTCGGCGGCGAGTGGTGCGACCGTCACCGCGCCGGGGATCGCCCGCGCGGCATGGGTCTGCCAATGATCCTCGACATGATCCCGAAGCCCGGGAACGAAGAGGATCGTCGTCTCGCCGCCGAAAGCCATCGCCTTGCTCCCGCCTCAGGCCGCGTAGCGCAGCGGCAGCGCGCGCTGGCCGGGTTGGCGGTTGGGTGCCATGCCGAGCTTGGCGAGCGTTTCCTCGACCGAATTATATTGCACGCCGATCTTGTAGATCTCGCGCGCTTCCTTGCCAGTCGCTACCTCGCGGCCGAGTTCCTTCGCGATCCGGACGATCTGCTCGATCCCCTGCACCGAGGTCATCTTGTTGCCGTGCTGGTCGTAGAGCGTGTCCTCGATGCCGCAGCGGACATGCTGGCCGAGGCACATCGCCATGACATTGACCGGCAGGACGTGGCGCATCAGCGATTCGAGCGTGACGGTCGATCCGTCGGGCGCGCGGCGGATGAATTCCATGAAATTATTGGGGTTCGGCCCGTCGAAGCCGCCGCCGATGCCGACCCAGGTCAGGTTGAGCGGACCCTTGTAGAGCCCGCGGCGCACGAGCCGCTCGACCGTTTCCATGTCGGGCATGCAGGTCAGCTGGAAATGCGGCTGGATACCCGCCGCGGTCAGCCGGCGCAGATGCTCCTCGACCCACTGCGGCCCCGCGGGCACCACCATCTCGCGATAGGCCTGATACAGCGCCGGATTGGCGAGCGAGGTCTGGCCATATTCCTCGTCGGTCATCAGATCCATGATGTTCATCTGGGTCGTGTTGACCGCGATCGTCACCTGATCGGGCGCGGGCTTCAGGTCGGCGAGCATGTGACGGACCTCGTCCGACAGCCATTTCGCCTCGGCGCCTTCTTCCTCGCTTTCGGGAGCAAAGGAGATCGAGCCGCCGACCTGGATGATCATATCGGGCACGCGCTCGCGCACCCCGGCGATCAGCTCGTTGAACTTCGACAGGCGCTTGCACCCCGACCCGTCCTCTTCGCGGACATGGAGGTGAAGCACGGTGGCGCCGGCGTTGTAGCAATCGACCGCCTTCTGGATATGCTCTTCCATCGTGAGCGGAATATCCTCGGGGAAATCGTCGGGGTGCCATTCGGGCCCATAGGGCGCGACGGTGATGACCAATTTGTCCTGCGTTTCGGGAAGCAGGCTGTCGTCGAGAAATTGCATCGTCTCTCTCCTTTTCGTTATCAGTAAGGGCGATCGCCGACGATGCCCGCGCGCTCCATGCGGCGGATCGTGGGCGGGTAATCCATGACGGCGTAATGCTGCGTCGACCGGTTATCCCAGATCGCGACGCTGTTCGGCTGCCAGCGCCAGCGGACCTGATATTCGGGGATCGCCGCGCGGCCGATCAGCCAGGCGAGAAGCTGGCTCGCGCCCGGCGCATAATCCTGACCATAGCGGACGTTTTCGGCGGTGTGGAAATTGGTGAAGTGCGTCGTGAAGCCGTTGACGAACAGGATTTTCTCGCCCGTCTCGGGATGCGTGCGGACGACCGGATGCTCGGCATCGGGGAAGCGTGCTTTCAGCGCGTGGCGCTGATCCTCGCTCATCCGTGCGCCGAAGCTCGCCTCGATCGAATGGCGTGCCTTCAGGGGCGCGATGGTCGCCTTCACAGGGTCGGGCAGGTCGGCGTAGGCTTTCGCCATATTGGCCCACATCGTGTCGCCGCCGACCGGCGGGCAGGCGACGCAGCGCAGCACCGCGCCCATTGGCGGCGCGTCGCGCCAGGTCGCGTCGCAATGCCAGCTATTCTCATAATAATCGGGCGGCGAGGTCTCGTCCTTGTAGATCTGGACGAGCCCCGGATGCTTGGGATTGCTGCCGACCACCGGATGATCCTCAAGCGCGCCGAAGCGGCTGGCGAAGGCGACATGGTCGGCGCGGGTGATGTCCTGATCGCGCAGGAACAGGACCTTGTGTTCGAGCAGTGCGGCGCGGATCTCGGCGAACAGATCGTCGCTGCGGGCGGCTTCGGCGAGGTCGATGCCGCGGGCTTCGGCGCCGATATGCGTGGTGAGCTTTTCGATCTTCATCGTCCCTCTCCCTCAGAGCACGAAGATGGATGATCCTATCGTCTGGCCGGCTTCGAGTTCGCGATGCGCGGCGACGCAGTCGTCAAGGGCATAGCGCTGGCCGATTTCGACCTTGACGCGGCCCGCGGCCAGATGGCCGAACCACAGGTCCGACAGTTCGGCGCGCTCGGCGGGGTCGGCATAATAATCGGCGAAGCCGGGGCGGGTGAAATAGACCGACCCCTGCATCAAAAGCTGAAAGGCGTCGACCGGCGGGAAGGGCCCCGATGCGGTGCCGCAAGCGACGAACACGCCGCGGCGCTTCAGCGATTTCAGCGAGCCTTCGAACGTGTCCTTGCCGACGCTGTCGAACACCGTCGTCACGCCTTCGCCATCGGTCAATTCCTTGACCCGCGCGGCAACATCCTCGCGGCGATAGAAGATGATCTCGTCGCAGCCGAGCGAGAGCGCCTTTTCGGCTTTCGCCTCGCTCGACACGGTACCGATGACGCGCAGCCCCATCAGCTTGGCAAGCTGCACCGCGAGCAGCCCGACCCCGCCCGCCGCGGCGTGGAGCAGGATCGTGTCGCCGGCCTTCATCCGCGGATTGGTCTTCGCGAGCCAATAGGTTGCCGACAGGCCGCGCATCGTCGATGCGGCGGCATCCTCGAACGAAATGGCATCGGGGAGTTTGAACAGCGGCGCGGCGGGCATGACGCGCGCCGCGCTATAGGCGCCGAGCGGGCTGCCGTTATAGGCGACGCGGTCGCCGGGCGCGAAACCGGTGACGCCTTCGCCGATGGCTTCGATCACGCCCGCGCCTTCGACGCCGATCCCGGCGGGAAGCTGCGCGGGATAATAGCCCGAGCGGAAATAGGTGTCGGCAAAATTGCAGCCGACCGCAACATGGCGGATGCGGACCTCGCCCGGACCGGGTTCGCCGACCGCGACATCCTCGATCCGGAGCACTTCCGGTCCACCGGCTTCATAAAAACGAACGGCTTTGGCCATCTCTCACTCTCCCGTTCCGCTGGGGGTAGAGCAGCGCCCGCTTGCACTTTTCACATTTCGTGACATAATTTTGGCATTAGACGCCAACGGGCGCGATCAGAGGAGAGAAGCGTGGCGGAACTCGTCCGCGTTGCGGCGCTGACCGGCTATTTTCCGGCGATGCGGGGGCTGGGGGCCGACCCGCGGCCTTTGCTGCGCGAATGCGGGCTGTCGCCCGAACTGTTCGCGAATCCCGAACAATTGATCTCGGCGCGAGCGACCATGCGCCTTCTGGAACGCAGCGCCGAGTTTACCGGCTGCGAGACATTGGGCCTTCGCATGGCCGGGGAGCGTGCGCTCGCCAATCTCGGTGTCGCCAGCCTGTTGATCGCGCACCAGCCGACGCTCCGCCTGGCGCTTCAGGCGATCACCGAATTTCGCAACCAGATCAACTCGACGCTCGTCCTGCATGTCGAGCCTTTCGGCGAGGAGGTCGTGCTACGCGAAGATTTTGCGCTGAGCAGCCCCGAGCCGCATCGCCAGTCATCCGATCTCGCGCTGGGCGTTCTCGTGCGCCTCTGCGCGAGCGTGCTGGGCGACAATTGGTCGCCGCTCTCGGTGTGCTTCTCGCGCGGCAAGCCGCAGGCGTCAGAAATGCAGGTCTATCGGCGGCTGTTCCATTGCGATGTTACGTTCGACTGCGAGTTCAACGGCCTTGTCATCGCCGCAGCCGACCTCGACCGGCCCGCGGCGCGCGCCGATTCCGCGCTTGCCGGACATGCCCGCGAGCTGATCTCGTCGGTGATGAACCCCGCGATGCGCACGGCTGCACAGGAGGTTGAGCAGTTGATCATGCTCCTGCTGCCTTCGGGCCGCGCCACGGTTCAATATTGTGCCGAATCGATGGGAACCACAGTGCGCACGCTGCAACGGATGCTCGACGCCGACGGGACGAGCTTCAGCGATCTTCTCAACCGTGCGCGAATGCAACTTTCCGCGCAATATCTCGCCAATCCGCGCACGCGGATCACCGATGTTGCCGAGATGCTCGGCTATGGATCGATCGGCGCCTATACCCGCTGGCATGGCCAGATATTCGGCGTGTCGCCGCGCCAATGGCGCATTTCGGCGAACCAAAGGCAACCCATATCGTCCGCTCCTGGTAACTAGGCGGCGGGACCCATGCCGAGCGGAACGCGTTTAGCGTCCGGGGTTCCTGTCAGTTCGCAAGTTCGAGGATTTGCCCTTCCGACGTCAGTCTTGCGCGAAGCTTGTCGTAGTCGACGTCCTGCACGGCGATCTGGTCGTCGATCGCGATCGATGACGCCGCGGCCGCGGACTGGCCGAGGATCATGAACACAGGCTCCATCCGGATCGAGCCATAGGCGATATGCGACGCCGACAGCGCGACCGGCACCAGCAGGTTCGTGGCTTCGCGCTTCTTCGGCACGATCGCGTCGTAACTGATCAGATAGGCGCGACCGGGGCTGATCTCGATATTGCCCTCGTTGCGCGCGAAGCCGCGTGCGTCGACGATCCGCTGCACATTATGCGAATCCATGTTGTACGAGCCCATGCCGACCGGCCGCGGCGTCGGTTTGGTGCCGCGCAAATGCGGTTCGGCCATCACGAAGTCGGAGACCATGCGGCGCGCTTCGCGCACATATATTTCGCGCGGCCAATGGCCGGTGCCGGTAAACTCATCCTTGCAGAGCCCCCATTTCGACATTTCCGCGCGGGTCTCGGCGGGCACGCCGGGGTCGTTCGCCATGAACCACAGCAGCCCTTGCTGATAGGTTGTGTGCTCGCGCGCAATCGCGGCGCGATCGGCATCGCTGCCCTCAGGATAGCCATAGTTCATCCCGATATTGTCGAACGAGAAGGCGCCGAAATTGTTCGTGTCGGTCTTGCCGTTGGGGATGCGGTCGAACTTGCGGAAATAGTCGCGATAGCCGGCGTCCATGTAGCGCTGGAGCAATATATACTGGCTCGCGTCATAGCCTGCTGGCTTGGGGAAGGGCACGCGGTTCGCCGGCACGTCGGTCAGGCACATGCGATAGGTATAGGCCTGGATCTTGCGGTCGGCCGTGCCGTCGCGCGCCGGGCGTTCGGCGCTGATCCGCGGCACCAGCCCGCTCGAGGGATTGCCGGGCACGCGATACGGATCGATGTCGAGCGTGAACTGGTGGTTGGTGGTGTTCGCGAGCTGGACGCCGTTGAGCGTCTCGCCATAGGTCGCGTTGCCCTCACGCCCGACGGTAAAACTGATGCCCGCGCCGGCCATCAGGTCGCCCTCATAGGTCGCGTCGATGAAGACCTTGCCCTCGAAACGCTGCCCGGTTTTAGAGCGGAACGCGGTGATGCGATTGCCGTCCATCTCGACGCCGCGCTTCGACCGGTCGAGCGGCTGATTGCGCACGATGATGACGCCCGCTTGTTTTGCCCAGTCCTCGAAGATGCGCTCGGCGACCTTCGGCTCGAACTGCCACATCGCATCGCCGTCGACGAAATTCTCGGCCCGGGCGGGGCGCGGGGCGTGGGTCCAGACCGACGGGTCGTCATAATATCGCTTCACCTTGCGGTAGAATTCGAGCGACAGGCCGCCGATCGCGCGATGGTTGCCGGTGTCGGACCAGCCGAGGCCGTTGGTCGACATGCCGCCGAGATAATCTTCGCGGCACACCAGCAGCACCGACCGGCCGAGGCGCCGCGCCTCGATCGCGGCGACAACCCCGCCCGAGGTACAGCCATAGATGACGATATCGGCGCGTGGATACGGCTCGGCGGCCGCGGGTGAGGGGATGGCCGCCATCGGCATAAGCCAGGCGGACAGGGTGGCGAGGGCGCGGAAGCGCTTGCGATCCATGGTGATCCTCTTGCTCAGAAGCTGGCGGCCACGCCGAAGAAGATCCGGCGATCCTCCTGTGCGCTGAACGTCAGGCGATCGGGTTCGCCCAGATACTGGCGGTCGATCGCCTTGGTCAGATTGATGCCTTCGAAGGTCAGGCGCAGATTGGGCGTCAGGTTGATCTGCGCCGATGCGTCGAGCTGACCGCGCGCGGAGATATAGGTGTTGCCGCCGCTGGCCGCGCCGCCAACCGAGTTCAGATATTTGCTGCGATAGGTATAGGCCGCGCGCACCGAGAAGATGTCGTCCTCATAATAGCCGATCAATGTGTAACTGTCGCGCGACAGGCCGGGGAGCGGGAGCTTCTCGCCGGTGATCGAATCGACCAGCGGCGTCGAGCTGTCGACATAGGTGTAGTTCGCCTGGATGCCGAGATTGTCGAACGGTGCGGGCAGGAAACGGAAGGCTTGTTGATAGGCGAGCTCGAAGCCCTTGATGTCGCCATCCTCGCCATTTTGCGGCTGCGATATATCGAACAGCCCGAACCGCTCGGAAAAGCCGGGAATGAACTCGCGGGTCACGGTGTTCACGGTGAAGGAATTGACCTTTTTGTAAAAGACCGCACCGGTAAGCGAACTCGAGGGTGCGAAATACCATTCGAGCGTGGCGTCATATTGCGTCGCCTCGAACGGCCGGAGATTGGGATTGCCGCGCGAGCCGGTCATGCTGACGGTGTTGGGCACGAAGCTGGCGCTGACCTGATTGAGGCCCGGCCGCGCAACGACCTCCGCCCCGGCCAGGCGCAGCGTCAGATCGTCGGTGAAGTCGATCGACAGATTCGCGCTGGGCAGCCAATAGCTGAAATCGGCCTTGATCATGGTCGTGGCGGTCGGCGACAGAAATCCCTTTGTCGCGCGCGCCGTGCTGACATAGCGCACCCCGGCGTTGCCCGAATAATGCAGGCCGCCGAATTCGCCCTCGAAATTGCCCTTCACATAGGCGCCGAGCGTATCCTGTTTGACGTCCTTGATCGAGGTCGGGCCGACGGTGATCGTCGTGTCGGAGGGATCGGGCCTCGCAAGGCCCAGCCCATCGCGGGCGGCCCATTTGTCGAGCGTGCCGCCGAGGAGATCGCGGGGAAAGGCGCCGTCGGCGCCGGGGAAGAAGGCGCCATAATCCTTGCCGTAGCTGAGCCCGGGTAGCTCGTCGACGGTCAGGATGCCGTCGCCGTTCGTGTCGTCGGCCGCGAGCAGGCTGGCCGCGACAGGCAGGTTCTGCGGATCGGCGGCGAGCAGCTTTACGCGCTCGTAGCGCACCCCGGTCTCCACCGAGGACAGGATGCCCCCTTCGGTCTGATACTCCCAGTCCAGCCGCCCGTCATAGCCGCTGTTCCGGGTCACCGCGTCATAGTCGAAGATCGACAGCAGCCGATATTGCGACGGATCGTTCGGGTTGAAATTGGCGTCGATCGAGAGATCCGGCACCGGATTGCCGGTCCTGAAATCATAGCTCGCGTTCGCGGTGTTGCCCGTGCGCGGCACGACCACATAAGCGAACGACGCACCCGGCCCGCCGTCGCTGCCCTTGCCATGGGCATAGGACATATCGAAGCTCACCCGCGCGCGGTCGCTCTCCCATTTCACCGATCCGCCGAGCAGGGTCGATTTGAGGTCGGTCGGCTCGTCATAGATCAGCGGCCGGACGGTCACGCCGGTGAAGGTGCCGGCGACGACCGTGTTGCTGTCGTTTACGATCGCATCGGTGTCGTTGTTGTTGAACAACACCTGGTAATTGACGCTGTTCCGCTGGCGCTTGAGGTGGTTGAAGGTCGCGTCGAGGATGATTTCGAGCGTGTCGGTGGGGCGCCACTGCGCAGTGCCGTTCACCGTCAGCCGCTGTTCGGCGCGATCGAAGATGCGCGCCATGAAGCGGTTCGGGCGGTACAGGCCCGGATCGTCCACGCCGTCGCCATTGCCGTCGATCGCGCCGGTCTGTGTCCAGCCGCCGGCATCGAACGAATGACCCTGCGTCTTCGTGTCCGAATAGGCGACGCTGGCGAGCAGCCCGAAGCGCTCGCCGAAACTCTTCGAAACCATCGCCGAGCCGCGATAGCCGACATGGTCGGCCTGATCGGCATAGGCGCCCTGGAGGCGTCCGGCGGCGACGAAGTCCTTGAGGTCGAGCGGGCGCTTGGTCTTGAGGTTCACCGTCGCGCCGAGCGCACCCTCGGGCATGTCGGCGGTGGGCGATTTGATGACGAGGATCGAGGAGATGATCTCGGGGCTCACCGATTCCAGCGCCGCGTTACCGCCATTGCCCGGCCCGATATAGTTGCGGCCGTTGATTTCGAGCCGGTTCTGCGAAATCCCGCGCACGGTGAAGTTCGATCCATCGCCCTCGCGCCGGCTGATCTGGACGCCCGTCACGCGGCTCATCGCTTCCGCCACATTCTGGTCGGGCATCTTGCCGATGTCCTGCGCGGTGATGACGTCGACGATCGACTGTGCTTCGCGCTTGGCGTTGATCGACTCCTGAAGCGACGCGCGGATGCCGGTGACGACGATGTCCTCGCCGGCTTGCGTGCCGGCTGCAGGGCCGGAAGCTTGTTGTGCGGGAGTCTCCGCCAGGCTTGCCTGCGTGACCGCCGCGCGGCGCTTCAGCACGAACGCTTTGCCGACCTTGACCGGGACCAGGTCGGTGCCGGACAGGAGCAGCCGCAGCGCCGCGGCTACTTCCATCGATCCCTTGACGCGATTGACCCGCAAGCCTTCGGTAATGGCCCCGGGTGCGAGGATCTGGATGCCGGCCTGATGCGCGAACATCGGGATGCCGGTCTGCGCGGCCTGCGCGGGAACGTCGAAACGGCGGACTTGTGCGGCCGCCTCGGCGGGCGAAGCCACGCCGCATATGATTGCGGCGGCGGTCCCCAGCAGATGAATACGCGCGTGCGTCAATTCGATCCTCCCCTTTTCATCGGGCGCCCTATTGCCGGTGCGCTCTCGATACCAAGAGTCCGCGCCGGCGGGTTTCCGTCAGGGTAGCGGGTTCTTTTTTCGCGCCAGCCGGATCTCGCCAGGGGTGGTCGTGACGGCGACGTCGAGCGAGGCGCTCAACGTTGCAGCGAAATCGGCGGGGCGGTCGATCTGGAAAAGCCCCACCAGCCGCGCGCTCGCCAGATCCGGGTCCGCGATCACCAGCTGTTGGCGATTGTAGCGGTTGAACTGTTCGACGGCGCTGCCCAGCGTTTCGTTTTCCAGCGAGATCTCGCCGCTGCGCCACGCCAGCGATCGCTCGATCGCGGCGGGCTCGGTCGCGATTTCGGGCGCCGCCGCGCCGGGCCGGAAGGTGGCATATTGCCCCGCCTCCAGGATCGTCATCGTCCCGCCGCTGTCGGTTGCCCAGGCGGCGACCCTGCCTTCGGTGACGGCGACGCGCACGCCGCTGTCCGTGCGGCGCACCGAGAAGGCGGTGCCGACCGCGCGCACCTGCGCGATGCCGGCATCGACGACGAAGGGGCGCTTGCGATCCTTGGCGACCTGAAACCAGGCCTGCCCCTCCCGCAGTGCTATGCGGCGGCTGTCGTCCGCCATCGCGACGCGCAAACTGCTGCTGGTGTCGATCGTGGCGACCGAGCCGTCGGCGAGCGGCAGCCGCCTGATCTCGCCGCGCGCGGTCGTCACGCGCTCGACCATCAGGTGCGGCCAGGCGACGATCCCGGCAATCCCCGCCGCCATCGCGCCGCCGGCGCCCGCGAGCAGCCACCGCCGCGTCGGGGCGGTGGCGGGGGGAAGGGGGCGCGCAACATCGATAGGCGCGCCCGCTGCCACCGTGCCCCCTGCCACCGCACGGTCGATCGCACTCAACCCCGCCTGCGCGCGGAGCAGCGCACCGGCATGGCGGCGATCCTGTGCCAGCCATGCCTCGAGCTCGGCGCGTCCGGCCGCATCGAGCGGGTGACGCAGCGCCCAGGCGGCGGCCTCTTCAGCGTGATCGCGCATGCGCAACGCCTCCGTCCGACAATCTTGCCTGCTCGGGTTCCGGCTCGGTGATCAGCTTCAGGATCGCGCGCAGGCTGCGGCTCGCGTCATTCTCGACCACCGCCTCGCTCACGCCCATCGCCGCCGCGATTTCCTTTTGGGTCAGCCCTTCGACCCGGCGCATGAGGAAAATCCGCCGGGCGCGCTCGGGCAGGGTGGCGAGCGCCGCCTGTACGCGCTCGAGTTCCTGACGCGCGGCGGCGAACCGTTCGGGCGAGAGCTGGTCGCTTTCCGATTCGGCATCGAAGGTTTCCGCCAGCGCTTCGATCCGGACGACGCGTGCGTGCTTGCGCTGCCGCTGCGCCAGGTTGCGCGCCATGGTGAACAGATAGGCGCGCGGCGTCGTGACGTGCGCGACGTCATCGAGCTGGGCAAGGCGACAATAACATTCCTGCACGATGTCCTCCACGTCGGCCGCGGCGACGAGCCGTCGCTGCAGCCATAGCCGCAGGTCGCGTTCGTGCGGCAGGATCTCGCGTCCCACCCACTCGGCTAGCGCCTCGCGTTCCGTCGTTTCACTCCTCTCACCCTCTAAGAGGCCCGACCGCGACGTTTCCGTCAACCGAGATGCTGAATCAGGTTGTTTAATTCCGCTCGATCCGCCTCCGCTGCGACGCCTGAAGGCCGTCGCTCGCCGTTTCCGGCGATCGCCGGTTAAATATCAGCAGGTTAGGCGAGCTGACAGATGTCGAGGACGTTCATGTCGTCATAGTCCTGGTTCTCGCCCGCCATGACCCAGATGAACGCGTAGGCGCCGGTGCCGGCGCCCATGTGGATCGACCAGGGCGGGGAGATCACCGCCTCGCCGTCCGCCATGACGATATGACGCGTGGCGTCGCCCTGACCCATGAAGTGCATCACCCGGCCTTGCGTGGGATCGTCGAGATCGAAGTAGAAATAAATCTCGCTCCGGCGTTCGTGGACGTGCGGCGGCATCGTGTTCCACACGCTTCCCGGCTTGAGGATCGTGAGGCCCATCGCGAGCTGCGCGCTGTCGCACACGCCCGGAATGACGAGTTGATGGATCGTCCGGTCGTTCGCTTCCTTAAGGCTGCCGCGCTCGAGTATCTTCGCGCTGGCGAGCGGCAGCTTTCGTGTCTCGAAGGCGCGATGGGCGGGGGAGGAGGCGAGGTAGAAACGTGCATCGTCGCCGGAAAAGCTGACGTCTTTCGCGCCCATCGTGACGTACAAGCTGTCCTTCGCGCCTAGCGCGAACGGCTCGCCATCGACGGTGACCGTCCCCACGGCGCGGCCGACGTTGACGATGCCGAGCTCGCGCCGCTCGAGGAACGCGTGGCCGGCAGCGGAGGCGGGCTCCGACTGATCAGGCAGGCGGACACTCCCGCTCTCGACCAGCACACCGCCGATCACCAGCCGGTCGGCATGGGTGTAGTTGAGCACGCATTGGTTGGGGCGAAACAAATTCTGAATGAGATAGCGATCGCGCAATTCGTCATTGGACACGCCCGCCATCATGTCGGGATGGGTGGCGTAATAGGTTCGATCGAACATGGCTGCTCCGAAGAAGGACCGGGCCGGGTCTGTATGTTGGGGGCACCGCTCCGCGTCAAAAGGCCACGTGCAGTCGCCATCGAAGCGATGACGACTGCACGGGCAGGGGAGGTTCTTATTTCCCTTTCAGGAATACCGGGGGCGTGTAGGCGCCGTTCGTCGCGACGTCCCACACCTCGATGCGCGCCCATTTCCGGCCGCTGAGGTTGACGCGCTTTTCGATCGTGCGCGTCCCGAACGGCGCCCCGCCGGTCAGGTCGATGCGATCGCGATAGACTTTTTTGCCGTCGCCACTCACGACTTCGGCGAAGGCGGGCGGGAAGGTCCATTCGATCTTCGCCCGCACCACGGCATTGCGTCCGAATGCGGCTTCTTCGCCGCTCTTCGCCCCGTCGATCGTGAATTCGGGGATCAGAACTTCGCCGGTGGTGGTGAAGAAGCGGCCACCGCGCAGCGCGTCGAGCACGCTCTGCCAGCCATCGGTATAGCGCGGCAACGGTCCGTCGAGCCGGAGATAGTTGATGTTCATATGCGCGTAGAGCTCGCTCTCGTCGGAGAGCTGGAACACGTCGACCTCGCCGGGGGCGAATTTGCGCTCGGACGGTTTCGCCGCCCAGTTGTTCATGTCGTCGAGCGTGTCGAGCACGCGGGTGCCGAGGCGCGGCAGCGAATAGTCCGACGGCATATTCTTCCACGCGCCGCCGAGGAAGCGGTCGCTCTTGAAGAAGGGCGTGTCCTTATGCTTGTCGGGGAAGCCATACGAACCCTTGATCCGCGGGTGCGCGGTCCACATCAGGCCTTTCTCGTCCTGCATCAGCTTCAGGACATCCTCCGGCGAGCCGACATGATAGATCTTGCCCAGCTTGGGATCATTCTCGACGAAGGGCTGCCCCTCCTTGCGGTCGAGCGTCCAATAGACCGGCTTGGGGAAAAAGCTGATCCAGTGCCCGCCGAGCTGGACGTTGGGCTCCTCGCCCGGAAGCAGCAGCAGCTTGTCATCCGACAGCCGCGCGGTCTCGGCGTGCATCGTCTTGAGCAGGGTCAGCCGGTCGCCGGCGCGATCGAGCGCCTCGCGGCCGAGGTGAAGCTCGGCGAGATGGACGATCTCGACGTTCATGTCCTTGAAGCGCTTGACGAAGGCGGGGGACTCCAGCCCGTCGGGCACGCCGGTCGATTGCTGGAAGCGCGCCGTGTTGAGGAAGGCTTCGGTATGCTCGACATGATAGTGGCTGGTGAAGGTGCGGTGCCCGTCGAGCGCCTTGAAGCGGTCGCCGCGGGTATAGGCGAGTGCGGCCTTGGTGACGCTCGCGGCGTCGCCGCTGTCGGGCAGCAGGAACACGCCCATGTCCTGCGTCGTGCCCGGCGGGGCGTTGACCCACGGGACGTAGCGCCGGTCGCCCTCGAGCGTCTGACGCACGCCGAAGCTCGTGCGACCGGCAAGGTTGCGATAGTCGCTGCCGTACCACGCCGAATTGTCGTTGTTGGCATAGTCGAGCGGATAATAGAATTGATGCGGCGGCGGGACCACGCCCAGCGACCCGCCCGCGGTGCCCTCGGCAACGATCATGCGCGCGCGCACCTTGGGCGAGACCGCGGGTTTGCGCGATGCCTCGCCTTCCTTGCGCACGATCGTGTCGGACAGATCGGTGAAGGCGATCGATTGCCACGGCAGCGCCGCCGATGTCGCGACGCTGAGCCCGGCATCGAAGGTGTAGGCGGTGGCGGGGCGCTGCGTCGACATCACCATCGCCGCACGCACCAGCCGCGAGCCCGGATAGATGGTGAACTGATAGGTGCCCGAGAAGGGCCCGGCCGCCGCGCCGCCGACGATCACCTTGGTATAGCCACCCTCCGCGCGCACGCTGATGTCGCTGCGCGCGAGGGTCAGCGGGAAGCTTTCGAACGGCCGCGTGCGCGGATTGTCGAAGAAGACCGTCCAGCCTTCCTTGAGATCGCGCGTGCCGACGGTGACAACCCCGGCGGGATCGATCCCGCCGAGGATCGGCTTGCCCGCGATCGAGACCGCCTCGATCAGCGGCTTGCCGGGATCGAGCGACAGGACGAGCTGCGCGCGCTCACCCTCGGCCGAGGGCCAGTCGATCGCCACCGAGCCCTGTGTCCGCGCAACGCGCACGTCGCCGGGCAGCGCCTTGCTGGGCGCGTTGAGAACCGTCGCCGGTGCCTGCGCGTGCGCCGCGCCCGCCAAGCCGACAGCGGTTATCGCGGTTGCCAGCGCCAGCGCGGTGAAAATCCGTTTCCTGTTCAAACCATCCTCCTGTTTTTCGTCATTCGCGGGGCCGTCATCGGGTCAGAAGTTGAAGCGGACGCCGAGCGAATATGTCGTGTCGTCGTTCCGCACTTCGCGGACGAAATCCTGGCGCGATTCGAAGTTGCGCGTTTTCTGGCCGGTGATGTTCGTACCGGCGAGGCTGACCGTGATATTCGGCGTCACATCGTAATTGAGGCCGAAGTCGAGCCGCCCCGCGGCGCGAATGCCATTGAGCCCGACGGGGATCGAAACCGGGCGGAGCGATAGGCCATTGGTGATGTCGCCATCGAAATATCTGGAGCGATAGGTGTAGATCATCCGCGCCGAGATGCCGTATTTCTCGTAAATCAGGCCGATGTTGTAATTATATTTGGAGACGCCGAGCAGCGGCAGACCCTGAAGCCGGTCGCCGGGGGTCGTCACCTCGCTGTCGATGATCGTGAAGTTCCCGATCACGCCCGCGCCGTCGAGACCTTCGGGAAGGAAGTCGAGGAACAGCTGGCCGCCGACTTCGACGCCCTTGATCTTGGCGGACCCCAGGTTGCGGGGGGTCGAGATCACATATTGCAGGCCGTCGATCGTCCGCACTTCGGTCCCGTTGATGATGCGGTCGGTGATGTCGCGATAGAAGCCGACCACCGAAACATAATTGCTGCGGCCGAAATAATATTCGAGCGACGCATCGAAGCTGTCGGCCTTTTGCGGCCGGAGGTCGGGATTGCCGCCCGATCCGGAGTTCTGGATCGTGCTCACGTAGGACACGACATAGCTGAGCCCGGGGTTGAGCTGGCCGAAGCTGGGCCGCGAAAGCGTCTTCGAATAGTTGAAGCGTGCCTGAAGGCCGCCGCCGAACTGGACGCGCGCGCTGGCGTTGGGCAAGAGATCGGTGTCGCTGGTCGAGCGCTGAACCAGCACGACGCGCGAGGTGCTCGTTGCCGGATCGGTCACGCGGCCCGAACCGGCAATGTTTCGGTCGGTGCGGGTCAAGCGGGCACCCACCATGCCGTCGACCGAGATCGCATCGGTCAGCGAGAATTCGTACCCCGCCTGCAGGAAGCCGGCATAGCTTTTCTCCTGCGCATCATAGTCGCGCGTCGGATCGAAAGCCGGGGTGTCGGGTGAGATGCGGTACAGCGTCCTGAGCTGCCGCTTGATCGATTCCTGCGTCAGATATCTAGGGTCGATCTGCAGGAAGGATGCGCCGTCGTTCATCTGCGGCACCCCGGGGGCCTGCGACAATATGTCGGAGGGGAGGCCGGCGGCGGTGAGCGGCGTCACGAACGAACCGCCGGGTGCGGGTGGGCCGCCGAGATATTGCTCGAACCCGGCCTTGCGCCGCGCGACGCGAACGCCAGCCTGGACATAGTCGAGCAACCCGGCGTCGAAGTCGTATTTGGCGTCGCTCATCACCGACCATAACGTGCCGCGGCTGCGGTTGATGTCTTCGGTCATGCCGTTGGCGAACGCGAGGCCGGCGGGGTCGTTCATCGGGTTGCCCGGCATCGTTGCCTGCACCTCGTGATTGTTATCGCGGACCTGAACCAGCTCGGCGATGCGCTTGCCGATATCGACGCGAAAGCTGTTGTTTCTGTTGGTCGAGGATTCATAGGAGATATCGGTATTCCAGCTGAGCGCGCCGATTTCCTTGTTGAAGCCGGTGGCGATCACATAGATGTCGGTGCGCGCCTTGTTGGCGACGGTCGCGGTGTAATATTCGAGGTTGCGTGCGGTATAGCCGGTGGCGTTGCACAGCTCGCGGATCGTGCCGGTGCCCGTCGGATTGGTCGGGCTCCGCACGTTGCCCGAATAATAGCCGTCGGGACCGACTGCGAAATCCTCGCAGGTGTCGCCCGCGGTCGCCTCGAACGACGTTCCGGTGAAGGCACGGAAGGTCGGGCGCGCCTGATAGACGTTGCCGCGAAAGCCCGCGAACAGGCCCTCGACATAGATTTTGGTATCGGTATCGGGCGCCCATTCGAGCGAGAAATTGCCCTGCGGGCGCTCATATTTGCCAAACTCGATTGCGGCGGCGAAGCCGGTCGGCGCGTGCAGGTTCGGGGGCGAACCGGCGGGGCCGGCGCTGGTGGCGCGCGTCCAGTCGTTCCACGCGACCGGCCGGGCATATTTGTTGCGCTGGTACGAGATGCTGGCCATCGCCGCGATCTCGCCTTCCCCCGCGTCCCAGCGGTTGGCGACGAGCAGGCTCAGCGCCGGATTGAGCGTATTCTTCGAACCGGCTTCCTGCAGATAGGTCGCGCGTGCGCTGCCCGCGATCGTCAGTTCCTTGAAGTCGAGCGCGCGGCGCAGGCGCATGTTGACGCCGCCCGCGACGCCGCCTTCGAGCCGCTCGGCTGAGTTGGACTTGTAGACATCGACCCCCGCAAGCGCTTCGGCCGGCAGATCCTGAAACGAGAAGCCGCGGCCGACCCCGGTGAAAATCTCGCGCCCGTTGAGCGTGGTAATGATGTCGTCGAGGCCGCGGATGCGCGCGCCGACGATCTCGTTATTGCCGCCGACGACGACCTGCACGCCGGGCACGCGCTGGAGCGCCGACGCCGTGGTCATGTCGGGAAGCTTGCCGATATCCTCGGCGACGATCGAGTCGACCACCGCGGTCGACTCGCGCTTGATTTCGGCGGCGCGAGCAAGGCTCTGGCGGATGCCGGTGACGACGATGGCGTCCCCGTCCTGAACATCGCTTGCCGCCGGATCCACGGCCGCCTGATTTGCGGATGGTTCGGCGGCCGGCGCGGTCTGCGCCTTTGCCATATGAGCGCCGCTGGCGAGCGCGATCAACGCCACGGAAGCGCGAAGACTGATCTTCAATGGAACTCTCCCTGTAAGACATCATATAAATTAAGCGGATTGATCATATAATTCTGTCGGACGTAATACGGTGCCTGAGTTGGCCTTCAGGTCATTGCTGTTGGTGTGGTTCAGCCCGTCGGGCTGTGGGAGGACATAAAGTCTTGCAGATCGCGGTGCCGTTTGAGGCTGCTGCTCATATGGCTCCGCGCCGCCACCCGTGCGGCGTCGGGATCGCGGCGGATGATGGCGTCGAGGATCGCCTCATGCTCTTCGCTGATCACCGCCTTGTAACGCGCGCCGACATAGCTTTGCCCCTGGCGCAGATAGAGCGAGCGCGGCGGGACGAGGCGGACGCCGAGAAAATCGATCAGCTTGGCATAATAGGTGTTCTTGCTGGCCCGCGCGATGACATTGTGGAACTCGACATCGGCCTTGACCGAATCGTCGAGGCCGATCGCTGCTTCGCCAAGGATCTTGAGCTGCTGGCGCATGCTCATCACATCGACCTCGCTGCGCCGTTCGGCGGCCAGCGCGGCCATCTCGGTTTCAACGCTGAGCCGCAGTTCGAGCAACTGGATCACGTCGCTGAGATTTTCGACCTCTTCGCGGGTGATCTGGAATGCCTGATAACGGGCGGTCTCGCTGACGAAGAGACCTTTGCCCTGGCGGGCCTCGACCAATCCCGCGGCGGCGAGGCGGGCGACCGCTTCGCGGACCACCGTTCGGCTCACGCCCAGCACATCGACGAATTCCGCCTCGGTAGGAAGCTGCGAGCCGGGCCAGTGTGCGCCGGACAGGATGCTTGCGCGGATATGTTCGCACGCGGCGTCGACCAGCGACGGCCGCCGCTTGCGAAGCGCCAACCGCTCGTCGTGCACAGCGTCGGTTCCGCCCTGCCTCACGCGCCCATTCTCCCGCCGCCAGCGCTTGATGCGCCATACCCGACTCACATTACCAGTTATAAGTTATATGACAACTTAAATAATTTCATTTCATTTTAGAAAGATGTTCGAGACGCGCAAGGCCAAGCGCGTACGGCTTTTCACCGCGTTCATATCCCGAAGGCTCGCTGCCTACGCTCCGCTTCTCGCGGGATTGTCCGTATCGTGCGACTGAGGCGGGGAGATCACCCGCATATTTGCAGAGGGCAAGCACCTCCCAGTGGACATCGGATCGGTCGATCCTCGATAGACCGGGCATTATATCATCGGCGATGTCGCCGTGCGGGACGCGTCGCTCAGTTCCAGTCGCGCGCGAGGAAACGCGCCTTCGCGCCGCCGAGGACGCCGATGGCACGGTCGATGTTGCGCTGCCGTGCCGCGTCCGATTTCAGATTGGCGAGGTAACGCAGGATTTCCTTCTGGAGACTCGGCTGGAGGCCGTCCCATCTGGCCTTGGCCCCGGCGTCTTCATCGAGGCGCGCCGCGAATTCGGGGAGCATCTCGTCTTGCGGGCCGCTGCGATAGGCGGGGTCGAAGGCAAGCGACACGTCGACCGTGTCGCCGACATCGGCGCCCGACGCCTTGCGGACGACGCCGTCGAGATAGAGGTAAAAGCTCCCGTCGCCCGCGGGCATCATGTTGACCCGCCAGGCGGGATCGGGATGGCCGTTCACCTGGACCAGGACGGGCAGGGGCTTTTTCCAGCCGGCCTTGATCCGCCGCGCCCGTGCGGCGCTGACCAGCACATAGGGATTGATCCCCCTCAGTTCGATCTTCGCCCTGAATTCCATGTGCGCGCGGTTAGCCGATCGTGCTCGCCAATTCGCGGTTGAGCCAGAGTGCGACGAGCGTGCCGATCGCGCCCGAGAGCAGATAGGCGCCCGCGGCGATCAACCCGAACTGGCTGGAGAGCCAGAGCGCGACCATCGGCGCGAAGCCGGCGCCGAACAGCCAGGCGAGGTCGGAGGTGAAGGCCGAGCCGGTGTAGCGGTGACGCGGCTGGAAGTTCGACGAGAGCGCGCCCGACGACTGGCCAAAGGAGAGGCCGAGCAGCGCGAAGCCAAGGATCATGAAGGTCGCTTCGCCGATTTCGCCGGCGTCGAGCAGCTGCGGCGCGAAGCCGCTGAACGCCGCGATCGCGGCGGCGGTGGCCGCGAGCAGCGTGCGGCGGCCGAAGCGGTCGGCGAGCGCGCCCGATGCGATGATCGTTCCGATGCCGACGACCGCGGCGATCGCCTCGATCATCAAAAAGCGGACCGGGCTTTCGTCGGTGAACAGAAACACCCACGACAGCGGATAGACGGTGACCATGTGGAACATCGCGAAGCTGGCGAGCGGCGCGAAGGTGCCGATGACGATCGTCTTCCATTCCGACCGCACCGTTTCGAGAAGCGGCGCCGGCTGGAGCGCGCGGTTCTCGAACAATTCGGCATATTCGGGGGTCACGACGATGCGCAGCCGCGCGAAGAGCGCGACGACGTTGATCGCGAAGGCGACGAAGAAGGGATAGCGCCAGCCCCACGCCAGGAAATCCTCGGCGGGCAGCGCCGCGATCAGGAACATGAAGAGCAGGCTGGCGACGATCAGGCCGAGCGGCGCGCCGAGCTGCGGGATCATCGCGTACCAGCCGCGCTTGTTCTCGGGCGCGTTGAGCGCGAGCAGCGAGGCGAGGCCGTCCCACGAACCGCCGAGCGCGACGCCCTGACCCATGCGGAACAGCGCGAGCAACAGCGCGGCGCCGATGCCGACCGATTCATAGCTGGGGACGAAGGCGATCGCCGCGGTCGAGCCGCCGAGCAGGAACAGCGCGATGGTGAGCTTGGCGCCGCGGCCATAGGCGCGGTCGATCGCGGTGAAGATGATCGTGCCGACCGGGCGCGCGACGAAGGCGAGCGCGAAGATCGCGAACGACCAGAGCGTGCCCGTCAGCGGATCGAGGTGCGGGAAGACGAGCTTCGGAAACACCAGCACCGACGCGATCGCATAAACGAAGAAGTCGAAGAATTCGGAGGTGCGGCCGATGATGACGCCGATCGCGATCTCGGCGGGGTCGATGCGGTGGCCGCCGTCTTCGTGGAGGGCGCGGGCGTCGCGTTCGACCTCGGTGGTGGGCACGGTATCGGCAGCCATGGTAACAATCCTTGAGCTGGCGCCCTCCGCAGGACAGGATGCGGCGGCACGAGTCGGTCATAGGGCAAAATTACCCCGAATGAAAATGCCCCTGCGCGATCATGAGCGGTCGCGGGATTGGACAAAATGTCCTATGTGCAGTGCAACAAAGGAGGCCTAGGCGCGCATCATGCCAAGCAATCTCCCCCGTTTTCCCGCCCGATTGCGGCTCTTGCCGCTGCTCGCCGCGCTGCCTTTGTTGTCGGGCTGCGGACTGATCGTGCTCGATCCCGCCGGCGACGTCGCGCGCCAGCAGGGCGACCTGATCGTCCTGTCGACCGTGCTGATGCTGCTGATCATCGTGCCGGTGATGGCGCTGACGATCTTCTTCGCGTGGAAGTATCGCGCGTCGAACAAGGAGGCGACGTACAAGCCCGACTGGGACCATTCGACGCAGCTCGAGCTGGTCATCTGGTCGGCGCCGCTCCTGATCATCATCTGCCTCGGCGCGGTGACGTGGGTCGCGACGCATCTGCTCGATCCGTACCGCCCGCTCGCGCGGACGGCGCCGGGCAAGCCCGTCGCGGCGGAGGTCAAGCCGCTCGACGTCCAGGTCGTCGCGCTCGACTGGAAATGGCTGTTCATCTACCCCGAACAGGGCGTCGCGACGGTGAACGAGCTGGCACTGCCGGTCGACCGGCCGATCCGGTTCCGCATCTCCTCCTCGTCGGTGATGAACAGCTTTTACGTGCCCGCGCTTGCGGGGCAGATTTACGCGATGCCGGGCATGGAAACCAAGCTGCACGGCGTTTTCGACAAGACCGGCGAGTTTGAAGGCTTTTCGGCCAATTATTCGGGCTGGGGCTTTTCGAACATGCGCTTCGCGGTGAAGAGCCTGCCCGCGAGTGAGTTCGACAAATGGGTTGCGACCGCCAAGGCTTCGGCCGAGGGCGACCTCAGCCGCGATACCTATTTGAAGCTCGAAAAGCCGACGCACAAGGAGCCGGTCCGCCGTTTCGCCGCGAGCGATCCGCAATTGTTCGACGCGGTCGTCAACATGTGCGTCGAGCCCGGCAAGATGTGCATGCACGACATGATGTCGCTCGACGCCGCGGGCGGCGCGGGCATCGCTGGCATCGGCAATGTCCGGCAGGTCACCTATGACAAGTTCGCCGCGCGCGGCACCGTCGATGCGGCGCGCTGGAGCATGCGTTATGTCGCGGCCGCTTGCAGCTCGCCGGTGATGTCGAACGACCGCCCCGACGCGAAGCCGGTCGCACCGGCGATGCTGAAAGGCGAGGGGCTTCCCCATCCTTCCAAGCCCGAACGCACCGCGCTGCGCGCGCCCGCCGCCGACCGCCCGCTGTCCTGAACGAGCCGAGATCCCATGACCATCCCGCATCCCGCACCCGAAACCGGTCCGATCCTTGGCAAGCTGTCGCTCGAGGCGCTGCCGCTGCACGAGCCGATCCTTGTCATCACCTTCATCGGCGTCGTCCTTGGCGGCATCGCCGTGCTCGGCCTGATCACCAAGTTCCGACTCTGGGGCTATTTGTGGACCGAGTGGTTCACCACCGTCGACCACAAGCGCATCGGGATCATGTATATGATCCTGGGGCTTATCATGTTCCTGCGCGGCTTTGCCGATGCGATCATGATGCGGCTGCAGCAGGCGATGGCGTTCGGCGGGTCGGAGGGATACCTCACCCCGCATCATTATGACCAGGTGTTCACCGCGCACGGCGTGATCATGATCTTCTTCGTCGCGATGCCGTTCATCACCGGGCTGATGAACTATGTCGTCCCGCTGCAGATCGGCGCGCGCGACGTCAGCTTCCCCTTCCTCAACAATTTCAGTTTCTGGATGACGACTGCGGGCGCGGTGCTGACGATGGTCTCGCTGTTTATCGGCGAATATGCACAGACCGGCTGGCTCGCCTATCCGCCTTTGTCGGGCATCGCCTACAGCCCCAATGTCGGCGTCGACTATTATATCTGGGGCTTACAGATAGCCGGCGTCGGCACTACCCTGTCGGGCATCAACCTGATCGTCACAATCCTGAAGCTGCGCGCCCCGGGCATGGGGCTGATGAAGATGCCCGTCTTCACCTGGACCTCGCTCTGCGCGAACATCCTGATCGTCGCCTCCTTCCCGATCCTGACCGCGACGCTCGTGCTGCTCACGCTCGACCGTTATGTCGGCACCAATTTCTTCACCAACGACCTCGGCGGATCGCCGATGATGTATGTGAACCTGATCTGGATCTGGGGGCACCCCGAGGTCTATATCCTCGTGCTGCCGCTGTTCGGCGTCTTTTCCGAAGTCACCTCGACCTTCTCGGGCAAAAGGCTCTTCGGCTATACCTCGATGGTCTATGCGACGATCTGCATCACGATCCTGTCGTATCTCGTGTGGCTGCACCATTTCTTCACCATGGGATCGGGGGCGAGCGTCAACAGCTTCTTCGGCATCACGACGATGGTGATTTCGATCCCGACGGGGGCCAAGCTCTTCAACTGGCTGTTCACCATGTACCGCGGCCGCATCCGCTTCGAATTGCCGATGATGTGGACGGTCGCCTTCATGCTGACCTTTGTTATCGGCGGCATGACCGGGGTGCTGCTCGCGGTGCCGCCCGCCGACTTCGTGCTCCACAACTCGCTGTTCCTGATCGCGCATTTCCACAATGTGATCATCGGCGGCGTCTTGTTCGGCCTGTTCGCGGCGATCAACTACTGGTGGCCCAAGGCGTTCGGCTACAAGCTCGACGTGTTCTGGGGCAAGATCAGCTTCTGGTGCTGGGTGGTCGGTTTCTGGGTTGCCTTCACGCCGCTCTATATCCTCGGCCTGATGGGCGTGACGCGGCGCATGCGCGTGTTCGACGACCCGAGCCTGCAAATCTGGTTCGTGATCGCAGGCATCGGCGCGCTGATCGTCGCCGCGGGCATCGGTGCGATGCTGGTCCAGTTCGCCGTGAGCATCTGGCGCCGCAAGGAGCTGCGCGATGAAACCGGCGGAGATCCGTGGGACGGCCGCACGCTCGAATGGGCGACCAGCTCGCCGCCGCCCGACTATAATTTCGCCTTCACGCCGGTGATCCATGACCTCGACGCGTGGTACGACATGAAGACGCGCGGGCACCAGCGGCCGGTCGATGGCTATCGCGACATCCATATGCCGAGCAATACCGGCACGGGGATGATCCTGTCGGGCTTCTGCCTCGTCATGGGCTTTGCGCTGGTCTGGCACATCTGGTGGCTCGTCGCGCTGAGCTTTGCCGCGACGATCGTCGGCGCGATCTATCACACCTTCAACTACAAGCGCGATTTCGACATCCCGGCGGCGACGGTCACCGCGGTCGAGGAAGCGCGGACCCGCCAGCTGGCGGCCGGAGCCTGATGCGATGAGTGCCAAGACGATAACCGCCGACGCGCCCGTCCAGTTCTACGACCTCGACGAGCATGCGCATCCCGAGGGGCACAGCACGATGCTGGGCTTCTGGATCTATCTGATGAGCGACTGCCTCATCTTTGCGATCCTCTTCGCCTGCTACGCCGTGCTCGGCGGCAGCTATGCCGCGGGGCCGGCGCCGAAGGACCTGTTCGACCTGAAGCTCATCGCGCTCAACACCGCGATGCTGCTCTTCTCGTCGATCACTTATGGTTTTGCGGTGCTGCAGATGCAGCAGGGCAAGGTGAAGGGCGTGCAGATCTGGCTTGCGGTCACCGCGCTGTTCGGGCTCGCCTTCCTGGGGATCGAACTTTACGAGTTCCACCACCTGATCGAGATCGGCGCGACGCCGCAGCGCAGCGCCTTCCTGTCGAGCTTCTTCACGCTCGTCGGCACGCACGGGCTGCACGTCACCTTTGGCATCATCTGGCTCGTCACGCTGATGTTTCAGCTGTCGAAGCACGGCCTGATCGCCGCGAACAAGCGCCGCGTGATGTGCCTCAGCATGTTCTGGCACTTCCTCGACGTCGTGTGGATCGGCGTCTTCACCTTTGTCTATCTGATGGGAGTGCTGCGATGAGCGCCGATCCCCACGCCGCGCACGGCCACCACGAGATCGAGATGCCGCACGCGTCGATGCGCGATTATGTCATCGGCTTTGTCCTGTCGGTGATCCTGACCGCGATCCCCTTCTGGCTGGTGATGACGATGCCGCTCAGCGCGGGGGCGACGGGCGCGATCATCATGGGCTTTGCGGTGGTGCAGATCGTCGTCCACATGGTCTTCTTCCTCCACATGACGCCAAAGGCCGAGGGTGGCTGGTCGCTGACCTCGCTGATCTTCACCGTGATCGTCGTCGTGATCATGCTCGCGGGCTCGCTGTGGGTGATGCACCACCTGAACACCAACATGATGCCGATGCCGCACGAGCCGACCAGTCAGACCGCGGGCACGACGACGGGCCAGGTGCCGTGACACGCACCCGCCGCGCGGCCTTTGCCGTGGCGGCGCTGATCGCGGCGATCGGCCTCGCGGCGCTCGGCGTCTGGCAGATCGAACGGCGTGTGTGGAAGCATGAGCTGGTCGCGGCGGTCGAGGCGCGCATTCATGCGGCGCCCGTCGCTGCTCCGGGGCCGGACAAATGGGGGCAGGTCAGCGCAAAGCGCGATGCCTATCGGCGCGTAACGGCGACGGGTGCTTTCCGGCATGATCGCGAAACGCTCGTGCAGGCGGTGACCGATCGCGGTCCCGGTTTCTGGGTGCTGACCCCACTCGAAACGCCGGGGTTCACCTTGCTGGTCAATCGCGGCTTCGTGCCGAAGGATCGGCGCGATCCGAAGACGCGGGCGGCGGGCAATGTCGCGGGGCCGGTGACGGTGACCGGGCTTTTGCGGGTGACCGAGCCCGAGGGCGCCTTCCTGCGCTCGAACGACGCGGCGGCGGACCGCTGGTTTTCGCGCGACGTCGCGGCGATCGCGAAGGCGAGGGCGCTCAGCAACGCCGCACTCTATTTCGTCGATGCGGACGCGAAGCCCAATCCCGGCGGCTATCCGGTCGGCGGGCTGACCATCGTGCGCTTTCCCGATAATCATCTGGTCTATGCGCTGACCTGGTTCGCGCTTTGTGGACTCAGCCTCTTTTTTGCGTGGCGGCTGTGGCGTATTCGCGATTGATGACCCGTCCGACCATCCCGCCGACCACGCCTTCGAGGGCGCCCGCCGGTCGCCGCAACATGACGCTGCTGATCCAGCTGCGCTGGATTGCGGTCGGGGGGCAACTCGCGACGATCGGCATCGTCAGCGGGCCGATGGGCATCGCGCTGCCGCACGCGCCGCTGCTCGCCGCGATCATGGTGCTGATCGCGATCAACTTCGCGAGCATCGCCTTGCTTCGCCGCGGCCGCGCGGTGACCAATGCCGAGCTGACCGCGGTGCTGCTGTTCGACGTCGCGGCGCTCTGCTGGCAGCTGCATCACAGCGGCGGGCTCGCCAATCCCTTTGCGTCGCTGTTCCTACTGCAGGTTGTGATCGGCGCGATCCTGCTCACCCCGCGCTCGTCGTGGGCGATCGTCGTCGCGGCGCTTGCCGCGCTCGCGGCGCTGCGGATCGATCCGACGCCGCTCGTGCTGCCGCCCGCCTATGCAGCCGATCCGATGGGGCTGTATCTGAAGGGCAGCTTCGTCTGCTTCCTGCTGATCGCGGTGCTGTTCGTGGCATTTGTGACGCGGATCAACCGCAATTTGCGCGACAGCGACGCGGCGCTTGCGACGAGCCGCCAGCGCGCGGCGGAGGAAGATCATATCGTGCGGATGGGGCTGCTCGCGTCGGGCGCGGCGCATGAGCTCGGGACGCCGCTGTCAACGCTGTCGGTGCTGATCGGCGACTGGAAGGCGGCGCCGCGGCTCGCGAAGGATCGCGAGATGCAGGAGGACCTCGCCGACATGGACGCGGCGGTGCAGCGCTGCAAGGCGATCGTCAGCGGCATTTTGATGTCGGCGGGCGAGGCGCGCGGCGAGGCGCCGCAATTGACGACGATGCGCGCCTTCCTGACCGACATCGTCACCGGCGCGCGCACTTTGCGCCGCCCCGGCACGGTCGAGTTCAACGACCGCTTCGGCGCCGATGTCGCGATCGTGTCCGACCCCGCGCTGCGGCAGGTGATCGACAATGTGATGGACAATGCATCCGAAGTGTCGCCCGACTGGATCGGCGTCACCGCGACGCGCGACGGCGACATGGCGGTGATCGAGATCGCCGACCGCGGGCCGGGGTTCAGCGACGAAATGCTCGCGAATTTCGGCCAGCCCTATCGGTCGACCAAGGGGCGGCCGGGCGGGGGGCTCGGGCTGTTCCTGCTCGTCAACGTCTTGCGCAAGCTCGGCGGCGGGGCGACGGTGGCGAACCGCGATGCGGGCGGCGCGCTGGTGCGGATCACGCTGCCGATTTCGGCGGTCGCGCGCCCCGGTGGAGAGACGGCATGAGCGAAACGCGGAAATTGCTGATCGTCGAGGATGACGAGACGTTTGCGCGGACGCTGAAACGCTCGTTCGAGCGGCGCGGCTATGCCGCCGAGGTCGCGCACAGTCCCGAGGAAATGGCCGCGCTTTTGCAGAATTTCCGGCCGGGCTATGCGGTCGTCGACCTGAAGCTCGGCAGCGCGTCGGGGCTGGCGTGCGTGGAGGCGCTGCGCGCGAGCGATGCCGCGATGCGGATCGTCGTGCTCACCGGCTTTGCGAGCATCGCGACCGCGGTCGAGGCGATCAAGCTCGGCGCTTCCTATTATCTCGCGAAGCCTTCGAACACCGACGATATCGAGGCGGCGTTCGACCGCGCGGAGGGGAATGCCGAAACGCCGGTGGGCGACCGCCAGTCGTCGATCAAGACCGTCGAGTGGGAGCATATCCACCAGGTTTTGGTCGAGACCGATTTCAACATTTCGGAGACCGCGCGCCGGCTTGGGATGCACCGGCGTACGCTCGCGCGGAAGCTCGAGAAACGGCAGATCCGCTAAGCTGGCGAGAGCCTATTTCTTCTCCACCAGTTCGCGCAGCAGGAAGCCGTGGAGCATCGCGGCGCGCACCGCATCCTCGGCATGATCGGCGCCGACCGAATGGCCGCCCTCGATATATTCGTGATAATAGACGCGGTTGCCGTTTTCCATCAGCCGCGCGGCAAATTTGCGCGCGTGGCCGGGGTGGACGCGGTCGTCCTTGGTCGAGAGGTAGAGGAAGATCGGCGGGTATTTCACGCCCTTGCGGATGTTATGATAGGGCGAATATTTCGACAGGAAGGCCCAGTCCTCCGCTACGTCGGGATCGCCATATTCGGCGACCCACGAGGCGCCCGCGAGCATCTTGTCGTAACGCCACATATCCTTGATCGGTGAGCCCGAGATCACCGCGCCATAGAGGTCGGGGCGCTGCGTCATCGCCGCGCCGACGAGCACGCCGCCGTTCGAGCGGCCCGAGATCGCGATCCTGCCCTTCGCGCTGACCCCGGTCCTGACCAGATCCTCGGCGACCGCATGGAGATCGTCGAAGCTCGCCTGCCGCTTTTCGCGCAGCGCCGCCTGGTGCCAGGCGGGGCCATATTCGCCGCCGCCGCGGATGCCCGCGAGGACATAGGCGTTGCCGTCCTCGACCCAGAAGAGGCCGAGCGGGCCGGCGCGGTAGGGCTGGCCGGTGAGATAGCCCGGCGTCTGCGCGGCGCGGAAGCCGCCATAGGCGTGGACGAGCGCGGGGACGGGGCCGGTCGAGCCCTTCTTGCGCGCGAGGAAATAGGGGATTTTCGTGCCGTCCTTCGACGTCGCGAAGCGCTTTTCGACGGTCATGTCCTTCGCGTCGAAGGTCGCGGGCAGGCTCTGCACGGCCTGCGGCGCCTTGCCTTCGGACACGGCGTAGAGCGTCGGGGGCATCAGCATCGTTTCGGCCGATGCGAGCACGATGTCGCGTTTGCCCACGGTGCCGGCGATGGTGACGGTGGCGTTCGCGGCGAGCGGAACCTCCTTCTGGCTCCACTGGCCGGTCTTCGGGTCGCGGCGCAGCGCGAACAGCTTGCCCTCGACATCGTCGAGCGCCTTCACCCACAGGATGTTGTCGGTCGCCGAGACATTCTCGATCGCCTGCGCCTTCGTCGGGGTCATCGCGGTGACGATCGGCACCTGCCGGTCGGCCGACATATCGGCGAGCGACAGCGAGGCGAGCGAGCCCGCGGGGATATTCGCCCAATCCTTGTTGATGAAGATGATCAGCTGGCCGTCGACGACGTCGCGCACGCTGGCGGTGTCGGGGACGATTGACGAGATATAGCGCGACCCGTCGGCGTTCGGCAGCTTGATGTCGGCGGTGTAGAAGGTCTTGCCGCGGCTGATCATCGGCCAGCGCTTGTCGCCGTCGGTGAAGGCGAAGACGTTCATGCCGACGTCTTCGTTTTCGCCCTCGGCCACCGTTTCGGCCGCCGACAGGGGCGTGCCGCGTTTCCAGCGCTTGACGATGCGCGGATAGCCCGACGCGGTCATGCTGCCCGCGCCATAGTCGGTCGCGACGAGCAGGGTGTCGGCATTTTCCCACGTGACGCTGCTCTTCGCCTGCGGTAGCGTGAAACCGTCGCCCACGAAGCTTTTGGTCGTGCGGTCCCATTCGCGGACGATGTCGGCGTCGGTGCCGCCGGGGCTCAGCGACACGAGGCAACGCTTGTAATCTGGCGCGAGGCAGTCGGCGCCGTGCCAGACCCAGCTCTGCTTCTCGGCCTTGCCGAGCGCGTCGACGTCGATCAGCGTCGTCCAGACGGGCTTGCCGGCAAGATAAGCGTCGAGCGGGCTCTGGCGCCAGATTCCACGCGGATTGTTCGCGTCACGCCAGAAATTGGTGATGGTTTCGGCCATGACCTCGCCGGGCTCGGCGATCTGCCGGTCGTCGTCGAGGATTTCGCGCGCGCGCTTGCGGTCGGCCTCGAACCCCGGGCGGCTCGTGATCAGCTTGTCGGTTGCCGCATTTTCCTTTTTGACCCAACCCAGCGCTTTCGAGCCTTCGATATCCTCAAGCCAGAGGTAGGGGTCTTTTGCGTCCTGCGCGGCTACCGCGACGGCGGTGATGGAACAGCTGAGGGCAAGCGCGGCAAGGCTGGCGCGGATCATTCGGAAAGTCTCCCCTGGGGTGTGGAGGCGCTGTGCTAGCAGCATTAGACACCCCAAGGGAAGGAGGCGAAGCGCCTATTGATCGATGATGATCGTGCCCGGGTGATGCTTGTCGAGATGCCTCTTGATGATCCGAAGGTTGCGCGTGTTCGAGCGGAAGAAGAAGTCGAACGCGTCGCCGACGAGCGGGATTGCGCCGAGCGCGGTGTCGACGCCGAGATTGCCGACCATGCGCCAGATCTTCCACTTCGGCATGCCGAGGTTGCGCGCTTCCCAGATGAGGTAGGCGCCCATCGTCGCGGCGATGACGTCGCCGACGACGGGGACGAGGCCGACGATCGCGTCGAGGCCGACCGGGCGGTTGATACCGGGGATGATAAAGCTGCGTTCGAGCAGGATTTCGAGCGTCTCGACGCGCTTGCGGAGCGCCGCGGGATCGTTGCGATTGGAAATCAGCGCGTCGAAGATCGCGTCGGGATTGGGCGGCGTCGAAGGGGCCATCGGGGTCCTTTCACAAGCGCTCGAAGGTGCAGCGCCACTGTATTAGTTAGGTAAGGCGATCAGATGATTCAATGGGTGCTGTGCGCGGCCGTTGGCACGCAGCCCGGTCAGGCGCTGCGACGCGACCGACCAGCGGAGCGGCGTTGCGAGCGGAATGAAGGGGGCATAGCGGGCGAGCACCGCCTCGGCCTCGCTCACCTGCACCCGGCGCTGGCCGGCGTCGATATTGGCCGTCGCCTGGTCGATCAGCTCCTGCGCCTCGCGGTTGCAGAGCGTGTCGCGGCGGCACGAGAGGCGTCGCAGCGCCCACAGCGCATCGTCGTTCGGCGCGATTTCGTCGATCAGGCGGAGGTCGGCGGCCGACGCCATCGGGACGCGCTGGCTCGGCACCCCGATCGCGTTGAAATCGGCGGAGACGTAAGCGAAGAGGATGCGCCCGCCGGGGGTGTCGGGGACGGCGATGCGCAGCGGTTCGATCTGGCGTCCGGCGGCGCGCCAGGCGTCGACGGCGCGCTTCGCCTGCGCGAGGCGCGACGCCTCGTCATATTCGGCCCAAGTGGGGACGAGCGGCGCGGGGCCGCCGTCGCGCGCGTAGAGCGACGGGCGGAGCGTGACCTGCGGCTGCCATTCGGAGAGCCCGAACGCCTCGATCAGCCGCTCGCGCCGGATCGCGCGGACGAGTGCGTCGCGGTTGGCGTCGATCGCGAGGAAGCCCTCGGCGCGGACGAACGACAGGCCGAACAGGCCGGGGACGGGATCGACGACCAGGCGCGAACGGCCGATGTTCGACGCCGCGAAATAGGGCAGGGTCGAAAAACGCCCGCCGATGACGCCATCGGCATAGCCGTTCTTGAACCGCGCGAGCGCGCCCGCGGGCGATGTGCCGACCAGCTCTATCGAGGCGGCGGGGTCGTTCGCGGCGGCTTCGGCGGCCTCGGGGTCTTCGGCGAGCGGGTCGGGGACGGGCGAGAGCAGCACCGCGCGCCCGATCCTGCGCGCGCGCATCGGTCCCCAGCCCATGCCCTTGTTGACGATCGCCATCGAGGGCTGCGCGAGCAGTTCGAGGATCGCGGGCTGCGGCACCGAAAGGCGGATTTCGATCACGGTGTCGGTCATCGCCCTGATCGTCTCGATCTCGGGGAAATCATTCTTCAGGACGTGACGGCTGGCTGGCGCCAGATAGGAGCGCAGGATCGCGGCGACATCCTCGGCGGTGACCTTGCGCCCGTTGGTCCATTTGGCTTCGCGCAGGCGGAAAATATAGCTGCGCCCGTCGGTGGTCACGGTCCAGCGATCGGCGAGCCCGGTGTCGATCTGACCCTCGCCGTCATAGCTGACGAGCCCTTGCGAGGTTGCGTTAAGCAGCGCCGCGTTGGCGGACGAGAGTTCGCCGTTGAGCGGAGTCGCCGCGGGATTGAGCGAGCCCATCGCGGCAATCCTTACCGGGCCGCGCTCGCCGAACAGGCCACAACTCGCGAGCGACAGGATCGCGAGGCCGGCGATGATCCTGTGCAGGCGTGCTTTCGTCCCGAACGTCGATATGTCTGTTTTTAGCGGCATCGGCGGCCATCATAATGATGCCGGGCAAAACCGGAAGTGGGCATCCGGGCGATCGGCGAACTCAATTCGCCGCTGTAGGACGGGTGATTTCGGCGTTGCCATAGGCGTCCGCGAGTTTGCCGCCTTTTGCATAGTCGATGAGCAGCTGGAAATAGCCCGGCGTGTAGCGGGTCGAAATCCGCCTGCCGTCGGGCGCGGGCTCGAATTCGGTCATTCCGTGCTCGGCGTTCGGAAAGACGGCGAGGGTGATCGGCTTGCCGGCATCGATGAGCCCGGTGACCCGCCGCGCGGTTTCGCCGGCCGGTGCGTCGATATCTTGTCCGCCGAGCGCCCAGAGCTGCGGGACGGTCACCGCGCGGAGCGTCGGCATCGGATCATAGTGGATGGGCGTGCCGAAGGCGTATGCCGGTGCTTTCGCCCTTATTTCCTCAGCCGTCATGCCGAGGACGATGTGCGTATAATTGCCATAGACGTCCTTGTACCATGGCTCGTTTCGATAGCGTGCCCGCACCAAATCCAGTTCGTCGAGCCCGTCGACTGTTCCACCTGCCACGACACTTTCGAACACGCGCGTCACGGCGGCGCTGATTTCCTGCGCCTTGGCGATGACGTCGGGGCCATAGCCTTTGAGACCCATCTGGAACGCGATCGCCTCGCGATCCTCGTCGGCGACCGAGACGGCGAGACCGAAGCTGACGATGAGGAAATCGACCGTAGTGCGCGTTGCCGCGAGCGGCGCAATCCAGCCGCCCTGGCTCGGCCCCTGGAAACCGAAACGCGCGCCGCGTGGGCCGGCCATGCGACGCGCCTCGGCGAGCGCGGCGGCCGCGTCGTCGGCGAGCAATGAAAAGACCTGGGTATATTTGTCGCCCGATGCGCCGGTGCCGCGCTTGTCATAGACGAAGGCGCCGATGCCCGCGGCGGGGAGCATGCGTTGGAGCGCGTTGGTATCGCGCGCCGAATCGGGTTCCGCGCCGTGGAGCAGGACGACGATCGGGACGGGCTTGTTGCCAGCCGGCAGCACGAGGCGGCCGACGAGGCGCGTGCCGTGGCTGGTGAAGCTGGTGTCACGCGTCTCCAGCTTTATCCGCGTTGCGACGCGGTTGCCGAACTGCATCCTACCCGAAGCGCAATCGCCGAACCGCACTTGCACGCCATCGGGGCGGTCGGTCCAGCCGGTGCTGCTGACCCAGATGTCGCCGGTCTGGACGAGCTTCCCGCTTGTTCCGTCAAGATTGCGCCAGCGGAGCGCGCCTGCGGTCGAGGTCGCAATGTCGACCGTCCCGCCGTCGGGCAGGCGATAGGCGCCGACCTTGCAATCAACCTCTTCGGCAGCCGCCGGAACCGCGAGCCCTAGCGCGGTCAACGCGAATATCGCCGCCCGCCACATTTGCCGAATCTTGCTGGTGGCCGGTGATTGTGCGTCGGGCATTCTGATATCCTGCAAGGCTGGTGCGGACGGCGGGACTTGAACCCGCATACCCAGAGGATGGCAGATTTTAAGTCTGCTGCGTCTACCGATTTCGCCACGTCCGCATGATCCGGAGGGTCAAGCCGATGGGTTCATGGAGGTCAAGCGATGTTTGCCGCTTCCCGTCGCCGGGCGGCTCGGCTAGACCGCCTGCCATGACTCCAGTTCTCGAAATTTCCGGCCTCGGAAAAACTTATAAGAGCGGTCACAAGGCGTTGAGCGACGTCGACCTTACGATCAACAAGGGCGAGATTTTCGCGCTGCTCGGGCCGAACGGCGCGGGCAAGACGACGCTGATCAGCATCGTCTGCGGCATTGTGACCGCGACTACGGGGACGGTGACCGTCGGCGGGCACGACCATGCGCAGGGCTATCGCGCGGCGCGGACGATGATCGGGCTGGTGCCGCAGGAACTGCACACCGATGCGTTCGAAACGGTGATGGCGACGGTGAGTTTCTCGCGCGGGCTGTTCGGCAAGCCGCGCAACCCCGCGTTTATCGAGCAGCTGCTGCGCGACCTGTCGCTCTGGGACAAGCGCGATTCGAAGATCATGGAATTGTCGGGCGGCATGAAGCGCCGCGTGATGATCGCCAAGGCGCTCAGCCACGAGCCCGAGATCCTCTTCCTCGACGAGCCGACCGCGGGCGTCGACGTCGAGCTGCGCCGCGACATGTGGAACATGGTGCGCGGCCTTCGCGAGCGCGGCGTCACGATCATCCTCACCACCCATTATATCGAGGAGGCCGAGGAAATGGCCGACCGCGTCGGGGTGATCACCGGCGGGCGGTTGATCCTGGTCGAGCAGAAGGACGCGCTGATCAAGAAGCTGGGGCGCAAGACGCTGACGCTCAATCTGGCCGACCAACTGGAGGCGGTGCCCGCCGAACTTGCCGACTGGAAGCTTGCGCTCGCGGGCGATGGGCACGAGCTCGTGTATGAATTCGACAGCCAGGCCGAGGCGACCGGGGTGCCCTCGTTGTTGCGGCGGATGACCGACATCGGGGTCCAGTTCAAGGATCTGCACACGCGGCAAAGCTCGCTCGAGGATATTTTCGTCGGGCTGGTGCATGAATCGAACGGCGCAAAGGGAGAAGCCGCATGACCGCGAACTGGCGCGGCGTGCGCGCGATCTACGCCTTTGAAATGGCGCGCTTCGGGCGCACCTTCTGGACCAGCCTGATGCTGCCGGTGATCACCACGGCGCTCTATTTCGTCGTTTTCGGATCGGCGATCGGCAGCCGGATGACCGAAGTCAATAACGTCCCCTATGGCGCGTTCATCGTGCCCGGGCTGATGATGCTGACGATGTTCACCGAAAGCATCAGCAACGCGTCGTTCGGCATCTATATGCCCAAATGGACGGGGACGATTTACGAAATGCTGTCGGCGCCGCTGTCGCCGCTGGAAACGGTGATCGCCTATGTCGGCGCGGCGGCAACCAAGTCGGTGATCATCGGATCGATCATCTTTGCAACCGCGCACCTGTTCGTCGACGTACAGGTCGCGCACCCGCTGTTGATGGCGGCGTTCATGATCCTGATGGCGGTGACCTTCTGCCTGTTCGGCTTCATCATCGGCATCTGGGCGCAGAGCTTCGAGCAGTTGCAGGTCATCCCGATGCTCGTCATCTATCCGTTGACCTTTTTGGGCGGCGCTTTCTATTCGCTCGACATGCTGCCCGCGGCGTGGCGGACGGTGACCCTGTTCAACCCCGTCGTTTACCTGATCAGCGGGTTCCGCTGGACCTTCTTCGGCAAGGGCGATGTCGGGATCGAGGTTAGCATGGGCGCGGTGACGCTGTTCCTGGCGCTGTGCCTGGGCGTCATTTTCTGGATGTTCCGCACCGGATACCGGCTCAAGAACTGATGGTGATCGCTGGACCGGCGCCGCGGCGCGGCGCCCGGTTTTAGCCGTTCAACCGTTCGCGCATTTCCTTGCCCGGTTTGAAATAGGGCACGTTTTTCGCCTTCACGTCGACCGCTGCGCCCGTTCGGGGATTGCGACCGGTGCGCGATTCGCGTGACCGGGTCGAGAAGGCGCCGAAGCCACGCAGTTCGACACGCCCGCCCGAGGCGAGCTGTTCGACGATGGAATCGAAGAAAGTGTCGACGATGCGCTCGACTTCCTCGAGCCGCAAATCGCTGTTTTCGCTCGCGATCTTTTGAACCAGTTCTGACCGGATCATGTGCTTCCCCTAATATATACAGTCACGCATTCCCCGCCGAAGCGGGTCCCGGTCGTTGCCGGCTCATTGTGCGTGAGACCCCTCCCAACGCGCGGAGAAGGTATCACGAATCCTTGTTTGATCAAAATATATCGCGACACGAAAAAGGCCCGCAGAGGGACACTCTGCGGGCCTTTGTTTCGCCTGTCGGCGGAAGGAGGAAATTAATCCTTCTTGCCGGCCTTCAGCGCCTCGCCGAGGATGTCGCCGAGCGATGCACCCGAGTCCGACGAGCCGTACTGCGCGACGGCTTCCTTCTCTTCGGCGATCTGCATCGCCTTGACCGAGAAGTTCGGCTTTTTCGAACGGTCGAAGCCGATGACCATCGCATCGAACTTCTGGCCGACCTGGTAACGTTCGGCGCGCTGTTCGTCGCGGTCGCGGCCGAGGTCGGCGCGCTTGATGAAGCCGGTCGCGCCATCGTCGCCGGCCTGAACTTCGAGGCCGTTGTCGCGGACTTCGAGGACGGTGACGGTGATGACGTCGTTCTTCTTCACCGAACCGGCAGCGGCGACACCGCCACCAACGGCCGGAGCACCCTTTTCAAGCTGCTTGATGCCGAGGCTGATGCGTTCCTTCTCGACGTCGACGTCGAGAACGACGACCTGCACGGCCTCGCCCTTGCGGTGGAGGTGCAGCGCTTCTTCGCCCGAGATGCCCCAAGCGATGTCCGACATGTGAACCATGCCGTCGACGTCGCCCGGCAGGCCGACGAACAGACCGAATTCGGTCGCGTTCTTGACTTCGCCTTCGACGACCGAACCGACCGGATGCGTTTCTGCGAACGCGCCCCAGGGGTTCGACTGAGCCTGCTTGAGACCCAGCGAGATGCGGCGCTTGTCGCTGTCGACTTCGAGGACGATGACGTCGACTTCCTGGCTCGTCGAAACGATCTTGCCGGGGTGGACGTTCTTCTTGACCCACGACATTTCGCTGACGTGGACCAGGCCTTCGATGCCGGCTTCGAGTTCGACGAATGCACCATAGTCGGTGATGTTCGTGACGGTACCCGACAGCTTCGCACCGACGGGGTACTTGGCGGCGACGCCTTCCCACGGATCGCTTTCGAGCTGCTTCATGCCGAGGCTGATGCGCTGCGTGTCGCGGTTGATGCGGATGATCTGGACGCGGACATTGTCACCGATGTTGATGACTTCGCTCGGGTGGTTGACGCGCTTGTAGCTCATGTCGGTGACATGGAGCAGGCCGTCGATGCCGCCGAGGTCGACGAACGCACCATAATCGGTGATGTTCTTGACGGCGCCTTCGATGATCTGACCTTCTTCCAGGTTCTGGATCAGGCCCGAGCGCTGTTCGGCGCGCGTTTCTTCGAGGATGGCACGGCGCGACACGACGATGTTGCCGCGGCGACGATCCATCTTCAGGATCTGGAAGGGCTGCGGCAGGTCCATGAGCGGGCCGACGTCGCGCACGGGGCGGATATCGACCTGCGAACCCGGAAGGAACGCCACGGCGCCGCCGAGGTCGACGGTGAAGCCGCCCTTGACGCGGCCGAAGATGACGCCTTCGACGCGGGCTTCCTTGTTGAATTCTTCTTCCAGGCGGTCCCAGGCGGCTTCGCGGCGAGCGCGGTCGCGCGACAGCATGGTTTCGCCATTGGCGTTTTCGACGCGGTCGACATAGACTTCGACTTCGTCACCGACATTGATGTCGGCCTTCTGGCCCGGCATCGCGAATTCGCGAAGCGGCACGCGGCCTTCGCTCTTCAGGCCGATGTCGATCACTGCCAGGTCGTTTTCAATCGCGGTCACGGTGCCCTTGACGACGCGGCCTTCAAAGCCGCCGTCGGCACCACCAAGCGATTCATCGAGCATCGCGGCGAAATCGTCGCGCGTCGGGAAAGCCGTAGTGGCCATATGTGTGTTTCCTTACTTCATTTGTTCCGGCCAAGCGGTTGGTTCCGCTGGTCTTAATGGCCGATCTGCCATGCCTGCCGGATGCAGGACACAGCATCCTTCGAACCGTTGGCGAGCAAGCCATGGGCAAAGCAAAATGGGCGCGACGGGTGCATCCCGTCACGCCCGACGCTCGGTTTCGAGCGGCGGTTTGACCATGCCTCGACCTGCCAAAAAGCCCGTCGGACGGCGCGCATATAGTCCGCAAAGCCTGTCAAGGCAAGGTCGAAAGGCCGGTCAGGCGCGGCGCTTGCGGCGCTCTTCGACGAACGCGATCGCGGCGGCGAGTGCGGCGTCCTTGGCCATGCCCGTGTTGTCGAGCAGCATGGCGTCTTCCGCCCGGAGGAGCGGCGCGTTGGCGCGGCCGGTGTCGCGCGCATCGCGGGCGTGAACGTCGGCGAGCACGGCATCGAAACCGACGTCGACGCCGCGCGCGAGCATCTCGGCATGACGGCGGCGTGCGCGTTCCTCGGCGCTGGCGGTGACGAACAGCTTGGCATCGGCGTGCGGCGCGATGACGGTGCCGATGTCGCGCCCGTCGAGCACCGCGCCGCCGGGCTGGTTGGCGAAATCGACCTGGCGCTGGAACAGCGCCTGACGCACGGCGGGATGGATCGACACACGGCTGGCGAGCCCGCCGGTGGTTTCATAACGCAGAGCCGGATCGTCCAGCAGGCTGCCCGGGAAGCGGCACGCGGCAAGCGCGTCGGCGGCATTGTCGGCGTCGCCATGATTGAGCTGCGTCTGGTAACCGACCGCGCGATAGAGCAGGCCGGTGTCGAGCACGGGCAGGCCGAAATGCGCGGCCAGCCCCTTGGCGATCGTGCCCTTGCCCGACGCGGTGGGCCCGTCGACCGCGATGATCATTGCTGCAAGCCTGCGAGCAGTTCCTCGAAATTGGGGAAGCTGGTCGCGACGGGGGCGATGTCGTCGATCGTCACCGGCGCCTTGCCGACGAGGCCGGCGACGGCGAAGCTCATGCAGATGCGGTGGTCGAGGTGGCCGGCGATCGTCGCGCCGCCGGGAAGCGGGTCGCCGCCGGTGCCGTCGATGATCAGGCCGTCTTCGGTTTCTTCGACGCGGGCGCCGATCGCCTTGAGGCCGGTGGCCATCACCGCGATGCGGTCGCTTTCCTTGACGCGCAGCTCATCGAGTCCGGTCGTGACGGTGCGGCCCTCGGCGAGCGCGGCGGCGACGAAGAGGATCGGGAACTCGTCGACCATGCTCGGCACGATGGCGGGGTCGACGGCGATGCCCTTGAGCGCGCTGTGGCGGACGCGGAGGTCGGCGACGGGTTCGCCGCCCACCTCGCGCGCATCGAGTAGCTCGATGCTGCCGCCCATCTGTTGCAGCACCTCGACCAGACCGGCGCGGGTCGGATTGAGGCCGACATTGGCGATGGTGACGTCCGACCCCGGAACGAGGAGCGCGGCGACGATGAAGAAGGCGGCCGACGAAGGGTCGCCGGGGACGGTGATCGTCTGCGGCTTCAGCTCGGCCTCGCCGCGGATGCGAATATGGCGGGTGCCGTCGGCGCCCAATTCGACGGTCAGGTCGGCACCGAAACCCTTGAGCATGCGTTCGCTATGGTCGCGGGTCGGGACGGGCTCGATCACTTCGGTAATACCCGGCGTGTTGAGACCTGCGAGCAGGACCGCGCTCTTCACCTGCGCCGACGCCATCGGCAGGCGATAGGCGAGGGGGATGGCGGGCGCGAGGCCGCGCACCATCAGCGGCAGGCGGCCCCCCGGCGAGGCGCTGATGTCGGCGCCCATCTGCGACAGCGGATCGATGACGCGGCCCATCGGGCGGCCCGACAGGCTGGCATCGCCGATGAAGGTCGTGGTGATCGGGTGGCTTGCGACGAGGCCCATGAGCAGGCGTGTCGAGGTGCCGCTGTTGCCCATGTCGAGCGCTCCCTGCGGCTGCAGCAGCCCGCCGACGCCGACGCCGTGAATGCGCCATTCGCCGTCGTCCGTGCGTTCGATCGTCGCGCCCATCGCGCGCATCGCGGCGGCGGTGGCGAGCACGTCATGCCCTTCGAGCAGGCCGGTGACACGGCTTTCCCCGACAGCAAGCGCGGAGAGCATCAGCGAGCGGTGCGAGATGCTCTTGTCCCCCGGAATCGCGATCCTACCTTTGAGCGGAACGGAAGCGGAAAAGCTGCGCGGCGTGGCGGTTTGATCGGTCATGGCGTGCGGCTTTTGACAGCGGCCTTGCAATCTGGCAAGGCGCACGCCGATTTGACGGATAGCTATTCAACTTCCGTCGCTCTTCCTATATTTTTATCCTGTTCCAAAGGGTTACGAGGCATATATGATCAAGGCTGAATGGGGCACGAAGCGTAGCTGCCCGAAATGCGCAACCCGATTCTATGATTTGACCAAGGACGACCCGATCAACTGCATCAATTGCGGTTACAACTGGATTCCGGAATCGGTGCTGAAGTCGAAGCAGCCGATGCCGTTCGAACAGATCGAAAAGCCCGGCAAGGTCGTCAAGGAAGAAGGCGTCGACGAGGATCTGGATCTGGACGTCGATGTCGACGAGGACAGCGATTCGCCCGACAATGATGTCGACCTGGGCGGCGACGACGATCTGGGCGTCGCGACCGCGGACGACGACGACGTCGAAACCTGATAATTTTCGCGGGGGGCCAAAAAAGCATCGGATGATGCATTTGGCCCCTTGCATCGGTCGCCTGCACTGGTAAAGGCGGCCTCCCGATCGCAGCAGCCAAGAATATTGGCCGGGGCGATCCAGAATGGTACGGGGCCTTAGCTCAGCTGGGAGAGCGCCTGCATGGCATGCAGGAGGTCAGCGGTTCGATCCCGCTAGGCTCCACCATTACAAAAAAGGCCCGCGAAAGCGGGCCTTTTTTGTTGCGCAGCTGATCGGTGGCTATTCGGCCGCTTCGTCCTTCTCGAACACGGGTTCCAGCGCGATCGGATCGGCGAGCGTGATGCGGTCGAGGATCGACGCGGTGTCGTCGCGGACTTTCAACATCAGGCTGCGCAGCCGGCATTCGGATTCGGGCAGGCAATTCTTGCAATGTTCGTGCGCGTTGCGCGCGGCGCACGGGACGAGCGCGAGCGAGCCGCGCGTCAGCCGGACGAGATCGCCATAGCTGATGTCGATCGGGGGCAGCGCGAGCTGGTAGCCGCCGTCGCGCCCGCGCTGCGAGATGAGCAGACCTTCGCGCGCCATTTCGGACAGGATCACGGTCAGGAATTTGGGCGGGATATTCTGCGCCTCCGCAATATCCGCAAGCTGCACCTGCCCCTTGCCCCAATGGTCGGCAAGGTGCTGGAACGCGCGGATCGTATAGCGGGTTTTTTGCGAGAGCATGGCGGGGTTACTGTGACATATTCAGCCTTAATTCAACCTGTCTGGATGACATAAGTTGCAGAGTTGATGAAAATCACAGCGGGTGGCATGAACCGTCAATAAGAGGGTCGCTGGATAGCCCGGTTTCGGGCGCGGCGGAGGTGGATCAAATGATGCGGAAAATATTCGCGACTCCCGCGGTGTTGGCAGCCTGCTTGCTGGCCGTCACCCCGGCTCAGGCGCAGTTCGGAAGCCTGCTTCGCAAGGTGACGACGCCCGCGCCGAAACCGAGCGAAGAGGGCAATGGCGGCTGTCCCAAGGGCAAGAAGGGCAGCAGTGCGGGCCGGAGCATTTTGGGCGGTGTGCTCAACGAGGCGATCGGCAGCGCGGCGAGCAAGGCCGGTGTCTATAGCTATGTTCCGATTTCGGAGGTCAGCGGGACGCTCACCGACGCCATCGCCTGCCGCCTCGATCCCGCCGAACAGGTGCAGGCGGCGGCGGCGACCGAGGAGGTGACGCGCGGCGAAGAGGTCGGCGCGACCGCGAACTGGACGAGCGAGACGCGTCAGAATGTCAGCGGATCGTCGACCATCGCGGCAAAGAATGAGCTAGCCGACGGCTCGCAGTGCATGAGCGTCACCGATATCGTGATTGTCGAGGGTGAGGAAACGCGCGTGTCGAAACGGATGTGCAAGGGCCCCGGCCAGGCGCGCTATGTCCTCGCGGCGTAAAGCGTTTCGCGTCGCGGCGGCGGCGGCCCTGATCGCGTGCCTGACCGGCGCCGCCAAACCCGCGATCGACCCCGCGAACCCGACCTGTCCGCTGACCCCCGACTGGTCGGCGAACCCGACGATGAAGCTGACCCCCGTCGCCAAGAAGAATGGCAAGGTGCTGCTCGCCGAGGGGCGGATCGATGCGGGGCTGCCCGACCGGCTGAAGGCCGCGCTTGCCGCCAATCCCGACGTCAGCGAAGTCTGGCTGCGCTCGCCCGGCGGCGACGCGCGCGCGGGCAATGCCGCGGGGCGGATCATTCGCTCGAACTTTGGCCTCACGACACGCATCCCGGCGGGCTGGGCCTGTTTCAGCGCGTGCAATTTCATCTTCATGGGCGGCCAGCCGCGCGTGATCGATCCCGGCGGGTTGTTCATCGTCCATATGTTCACGCGCACCGGCGACCGCAGCGCGATCGACATGAGCGTCGCGATGGGCACCGACGCGACGAAGGAGCTGATCGGCGACATCGAACAGGATGCCGCCTTGCTGGCGAGCGAGGACAATGATTTCCTGATCCGCATGGGGGTGTCGCGCAAGCTGCTGACCGAGGTCATGTATCAGCAGAAAGCGCTCGCCAACGCCGACGACAAGTCGACGCGGCGCTGCCTGACGCAGGCCGAGGTCAAGACCTATAACGTTGCAAATAACAACGAATAGGATAGTCTCTCCATCAAAATAGGAGAGGCTGCCATGAACGAGATGACGCACGATCACGCCACATTCCGGTCGATGATCGACGGAACGCAGGAAGATTGGGACATTATCGCGCGCGAGCAGAAAGAGTTCGCGCCGAACAATGGCAAGCGCATCCTCGACCATCTGAAGCTGCTCGGCGGCGATTATGGCGGCTTTCCGGTCGACCGGCTCGAACATTGCCTGCAGACCGCGACGCGCGCGCACCGCGACGGGCGTGATGAGGAATATGTCGTGATGGCGCTGCTCCACGACATTGGCGACACGCTCGGTGCGTTCAACCACCCCGACGTCGCGGCGGCGATCCTCAAGCCCTTCCTCTCAGAGGAGAACCTCTGGATCGTCCAGCATCATGGCGTGTTCCAGGGCCATTATTTCTTCCACTATCTCGGGCTCGACCGCGACATGCGCGACCAGTTCCGCGACAGCCCGCATTATGCCGCCTGCGCCGAATTCTGCGAGAAATATGACGCGCCGGCGTTCGACCCCGATTACGACAGCGAACCGCTCGAGTTTTTCGAGCCGATGGTGATGCGCCTCTGCTCCTATCCGCGCACGAGCATCTACAAGAAGGTGATGGTCGAGGAGGCGGCGGAGTAGCTTGGGTCGCCATCCCGGCGAAAGCCGGGATCGCTCGCGTTCAGGATGAACGATAGCGGCCCCAGCTTCCGCTGGGGCGACGGTTGCTTACTTGCCCTTGAACTCGGTCTTGCGCTTCTGCTGGAACGCCATGATGCCTTCCATCGCATCGGCGGTGCCGCCGGCGATGAACTGACCCTTGGCTTCGGCGTCGAGCGTGGTTGCGAAATCCTGTGTCAGACCGTCGCGCAGGATCTTGCGCATCGTGCCGAGCGCGATCGTTGGGCCGTTGGCGAGGCGCGTTGCCAGCGCCTTGGCCTCGGTCAGCAACTCGGCATCGTCGACGCATTTATAGATCATGCCCCAGTCGGCCGCCTGGTCGGCCGAAATCTTCTCGCCCAGCATCATCATCTGCAACGCGCGCGGCACGCCGACGAGGCGCGGCAGCAACCACGACGAGCCGCCGTCGGGGACGAGGCCGATGTTGACGAAGGCCTGCAGAAAATAGGCGCTCTTGCCCGCGATGGTGAAGTCGCCCGACAGCGCGAAGCTGCACCCGACGCCCGCCGCGGGGCCGTTGACCGCGACAACGACGGGGATGTCGAGGTTGGCGAGTGCGAGCAGCATCGGATTATAATGACCGCGCAGCGCATTACGACTCCGCGCCCCGCCGCTGACCGCGCCGCCACCCGAACGATCGCCCGCCAGGTCGGCGCCCGAACAGAAACCGCGGCCTTCGCCGGTGATCAGCAACGCGCGCGCGCCGAGGCCCGGCAGATGATCGAGCGCTTCGCGAATATCGTCCGCCATCGCGGGCGGCATCGAATTCAGCCGGTCGGGGCGGTTGAGCGTGATCGTCGCGACATGGTCGGCGAGTTCGAGCTTGATCGTGTCGAAGGTCGGAAGGGTCATGGGGAATTATCCTCTCGCGGGTGCTTTACCTTTACGTTCACGTAAAGATGTGACTCATTTGGCGGGCGAGTGCAAGGGGGAAGGGTGCTCAGGTCGGGTTGGCCGGTTTCGACCGGAAGCTGTCCTATCAATCATCGTCACCCCGGACTTGATCCGGGGTCCCGCTTGAGGTCGAAGCCAGTCCGTCCGTCAAAAAAGCGGGATCCCGGATCAAGTCCGGGATGACGAAAGAAAATCGAGCAACGGCAACTCTCCACCCCCAAAGCGGTCACTTGAGCGATACAGCTACTCGCCGCCCAGACGCCGAAACCGCATATCGCCCTCGGCGCGGTGGAGGGTGAGCCCGCGTTCGGTCTTTTCGGCGCAGGCGCCCTCGAAATTCACGACGCCGATATCGTTGGGCTTGATGATGACGTGCAACTTGCCGCCATCGGCTTCGGCGAGAATGAAGCGCGGCGCGGTGATGCCGTAGATCGGTTCGCGCACCTCGATCCAGCGCGGGATGCGCCTGTCGTCCTCGGGCATCGTCCAGCCATAAACCTGGGTATAGTCTTCGGCGGGGTTGCCGCTATCGAAGCCGATCGTGAAATCGACGCCGGGGACGCCCTTGCCGCCCGGCCAGGTGACGAGCAGGGTGGGGACGGCGCCCTCCACCTCGATCAACGCGTCCTTCTCCATGGTGGGCGGTATGGGTTTCGGGTCGGTGGTGAGGCAGACCATGTCGCCGCGCGCTTCCCAGCGCCCCTCGGCCCGCTCGTCGAGCGCGCCCGCGGCGAGCATATATTGGAAGCGGCCGTCGTTGCGGATCAGCAGCCCACCGCCGACGTCGGGTCCTTCGGCAAGGCTATATTCGCCCACCCAGGGTGAATCCTGCGCCACGGCGGGGGCGGCGATCAGGGCGGCGGCGAGGAGCAGGGTTCGCATGAACCGATCATGCGTCCGCCGGGGCGCCGACGCCAGCCCCTTTCCACATGTCGCGCCACCTGCTAGGCGCCCGCGCCATGTCCCAGAAGCACCCCGACCGCCGTACCTTCGCCATCATCTCGCATCCTGACGCCGGTAAAACGACGCTGACCGAGAAATTGCTCGTCGCGGGCGGCGCGATCCATATCGCGGGCGAGGTCAAGGCGCGCGGACAGGCGCGGCGCGCTCGCTCCGACTGGATGAAGATCGAACAGCAGCGCGGGATTTCGGTGACCTCGTCGGTGATGACCTTCGAACATGCGGGGCTCGTCTTCAACCTGCTCGACACCCCGGGGCACGAGGATTTCAGCGAGGATACCTATCGCACCCTCACGGCCGTCGACAGCGCGGTGATGGTGATCGACGCCGCGAAGGGCATCGAGCCGCAGACGCTGAAGCTGTTCGAAGTGTGCCGCTTGCGTTCGGTGCCGATCATCACCTTCATCAACAAGGTCGATCGCGAGGGCCTGCCGCCGTTCGAATTGCTCGACGAGGTCGCCGACCGGCTCGCGCTCGACGTCTGCCCGATGAACTGGCCCGCGGGTATGGGCGGGCAGTTCGAGGGGATCTACGACCTCGCCGATCCCGCGATCATGCGGCCGGGCGGCGATGCGTCGCGCATGTACGAAGGCCACCGCGCGAAGGTCGCCGGGCTCGACGACCCCGCGCTCGCGGCGGAGCTTTCAGAGCGCGGGCTGGCGCACCTCAAGGAAGAAACCGAGCTGGCGTCGGCCTGCTATGCGCCGTTCGACGCCGCCGCTTACCGCGCTGGCGATCTGACCCCGGTCTATTTCGGATCGGCGCTCAAGGAATTCGGCGTCATCGACCTGCTTTCGGCGCTCGCGAACCACGCGCCGGGGCCGCAGCCGCAGCCCGCCGAGCCTGCGCCGGTGCAGCCGGGCGATGACGCGGTGACCGGCTTTGTGTTCAAGGTGCAGGCGAACATGAACCCCGCGCACCGCGACCGCATCGCATTCATGCGTCTGTGCTCGGGCAAGTTCGAACGCGGGATGCGGCTGATGCAGGGCGGGACGGGCAAGGCGATCGCGATCAGCCGCCCGATGCTGTTCCTCGCGCAGGACCGCGAGATGGCGGAGGAAGCGTTCCCCGGCGACATCATCGGCATTCCGAACCATGGCACGCTGCGCGTCGGCGATACGCTGTCGGAGCGCACCGACATCACGATCACCGGACTGCCGAACTTCGCCCCCGAACTGCTGCGCCGCGTCGCGCTCGTCGATCCGACGAAGACCAAGCAGCTGAGGAAAGCGCTCGACGACATGGCCGAGGAGGGGATCATCCAGGTCTTCTACCCCGAAATCGGGTCGAACATGATCGTCGGCGTCGTCGGCCAATTGCAGCTCGAAGTGCTGATCAGCCGCCTCGATGCCGAATATAAGGTCGAGGCAAAGCTTGAGCAGTCGCCGTGGGACACCGCACGCTGGATCGCGAGCGACGACGCCGCGGCGTTGAAGGCGTTCCAGGCCGACCATCGCGGCGCGAGCGCCACCGACCGCGACGGCGCGCCGGTGTTCATGGCGAAGGATGCGTGGGAGGTCGGCTATGTGACCCAGCGCCATCCGTCGATCCGGTTTACGGCGACCAAAGAACGGCGCTTCGCTCCGGCCGATTGATGCCGGGATCGAAGCGGGCGTCCATTCAGCCGGGTGTTGCCACGGGCGTTTCGACCACGGCATTACTCGCCGGAACCTGAACCGGAACCGGCGGATTGACGATCGTCTGGAAATTGGGGCGGTCACAGCCGTCGCCATTTTTCAGTGCCGCCAATTTGGTACGGATTTTCTCCCAATTGGTGGCGCCGACCTCGGCGGGCGGACCGATCCAGAAATGGCTCAGCACGGGTTTCGGGTTAGCTTGGCCCGGCGCAATCAGTTGCCCGGCAAATCCAAGCGCGATCACAATGACACGACCCTCGTTCATCAAGCCAAGGTGGACTGCGACCCCGTCGACGGGAGTATCGCCGGCGGGCGTGTCGGGAAAGGCAAAATCGGCGTTCCCGCCGGCGAGCGTCACGGCCCGGCAGCGCGCCACCGACAGGGCGGGAATACCGCTCATCAGACCGGCAAATTGCGCACGGGTGGCGACAGTGCCCTTGTTTCCGATAGCGGCGTCACCCAGCTTTGCCTTCAGAATATTGTCCATGTCATATATGGTGACGCCGCCGGCGACATATGCCGGCAGGGCGGTCTTATTCGCTCCGATCACGAACTGCTGGCTGTCGCCCGCGGCTGTCATCAGCGGGGCTTTGTCCTTGATCGGCTGATAGAGGTCGAAGGGTATCGAAAAGCGTTCGAGCGTATCGATGGCTTCGCGGGTCGTCAGGCATTTGATGTTGGCTATGTCGGCGGCGACCGCCGAATTGCGGGCATGGGCAAACAGGATGATGCGTGCATCGTCCGAAGAGACGCCCATGTTTGTCAACTGGATGAATGCCGGTGCGCATGCGGCGTCGAAACCCGCTGCGTTCCCTGCGTTATTGCTCTGCTCAGCCAGATTCTTGAATGCACCGCCCAGTTGTTTCCAACTTTTTCCGGCGTCTTCCTTCATTCCCGCTGGAATCGTGGCATCCAATATGGATGCAAGATCGTCGGCGTTCGACAGATTTGGATATTCGCGGTTGCCCGACAGCAGGCTGCCTTGATATTCCAAGCTAAATTCGAAACTGGCATATTGGGGTGCCGCATTCCCGCCCGGCGCGGACCACGACCAGGGAAATTTCTTGGGAAGGAAGCTGGTCGCAATGTCGGAATCAGCCGGCTTGACCACAAGCGGCCGCGAGAATGTGTAAGGGTCCCCGGCCGCTGTGGCGCCGGTAAGAACCGGTTTGCTATTTCCGAACAGGCTCAGTTCGGTTTGCGAGCGGATAGAGTATTTATCGCTTTGCGTGTCGCCGAAGAACAGATTGCCGACCGGACCGAGCAGGTTGGCGAAGGCTGATATGCCCGTCCAGAAGGCGGCCTTTCGCTCTTCATTTTCGGAAACGACCACCCAGGGCCGAAATTTAATCTCGGCTGCGATTGCCTGCGGCGTGCGGTGATCGATAGCGATCCAGGGACCGGCATATCGGTCGTTCGCTTGGTCGAAATAGGAAATTTCGAAGCGGCATGCTTTCTTGCCCGATCGCTTCCAGTGGAAAAGATTGACCTCCGCGGTCATTTCCTGACCGTCTTCGGATTTTCCGAGCGGCAAGATGGCGGCCATCCCGGCCTCGTATTTCGTCTCGAACAGTGTGTGCAGAAACTTATAGTCCGGAAGCTTCTCGAAGATGCTGTTGCAATTCTGGATATCGTCGACCGAAGGCTTTTTGTGAATGATAAGCCTGTAATATCCTGCGTTTATGCTCTTCTTTTTACGAGGGATGGCCACATCGTTCTGATCCGGCCAAAGCTTCTTTTTCATTTCTTGGAAAAAGTCGGCCGCCGCTGGCGGAAGAGGGGCTGCGGCGGACGCCGTGCCTGGAAACAATATTATGGGGCCGATCGCGGCGAGCAACCATCGCCGGTGCGGATATTGGTTTGTCCGCCGATGGAATCTAGATCCTTGCTTGCGCCACATAACTGCCCCCACAGTCATTCCACTAATGGATATGGTCTAGCCGGCTAAATCTGCTCTTGTCAAAGCGATCACCAACCAATTTGGCCGGATCAAGGTGAGAGCGCGTGGTAACTATTATCCGAGCAGACTCAAAAGATCGATTGTCGTCGCGGCGGCGGCGTCCTCCTCGTCATCCTCCTCGCCTTCGAACTTGCTCAGCGTGACGCCGAGCAGGCGGATTCCTTGTTCGGTGGGGAGCAGAGGCGCCAATATCGCTTCGCCCGCGGCGAGCAGCGAATTGCCGTCGAGGATCGGCGCGGCGACAGACTTCGCCCGCGTGATCGTGCGGAAATCGGCGTAGCGCAGCTTGAGCGTCACCGTGCGGCCGCGCGCGCCCTTCTTCGCCGCGCGGTCCCAAACGACGGTGCAGACATGCGCGAGCGCCTCGCGGATTTCGGTGTCGGTGATCAGGTCGTTGAAGAAGGTCCGTTCGCCGCCGAGCGATTTCAGCGGCCGGTTCGACTTGACGCGCCGATGATCGATCCCGCGCGCGAGATTATAGAGCCATTCGGCGCTGTTGCCGAAATGTGTCGCGAGCCACATCGGGTCTTTTTCCGCGAGGTCGGCGCCCGAAAAGACGCCGAGCCCCTCCATCTTCGCCGCGGTCACCGGGCCGATGCCGTGGAAGCGGCGGATCGACAGCGTCTGGACGAAGGCGGCGCCCTTGCCGGGCGGGATGATCGTGATGCCGTCGGGTTTGTTCTGGTCCGAGGCGAGCTTGGCGATGAATTTATTATAGGAGACGCCGGCCGAGGCGGTGAGGCCGGTTTCGGCGCGGATGCGCTGGCGGATCAGCTTTGCCGCCGCGGTCGCGCTGCCGAGCCCGGCCTTGTCGGCGCTGACGTCGAGATAGGCTTCGTCGAGCGACAACGGTTCGACCTCGTCGGCATAGTCGCGGAAAATTGCGCGAATCTGGTGCGAGATGTCGCGATAGACCTCGAAGCGCGGCGGGACGAAGATCAGGCCGGGGCACTGGCGCTTTGCGGTGATGCTGGGCATTGCCGAGCGGACGCCGAACTTGCGCGCTTCATAGCTGGCGGCGGCGACGACCCCGCGCCGCGACGAACCCCCAACCGCGACGGGTAGCCCACGCAGCGCGGGATCGTCGCGCTGTTCGACCGAGGCGTAAAAGGCATCCATATCGACATGGATGATCTTGCGGACGGGGGTGTCCGCGCCGTTATCGGGGCCATGATCGTCGCCGTCTTGCACGGCGCATCTTTAACATGTTGCCATGATGTTCTCAATGGCGCGCTTGACGAACCGCTTGACGCAAAGGTGGCAAAATGGCAATCGCCGCCGACCTTGGGAATGCGGGTATAGCATAGTGGTAATGCTCTAGCCTTCCAAGCTAGCTAGGCGGGTTCGATTCCCGCTACCCGCTCCACCAAAATCCTGCATCGATGACGCGATAAATCCCGGCTTCGGCTGGTCGCCGTTCGCGCCGGTCGGACCCCGGAACCCGCCGCAACATGCCGGCGTTATCCATCTGCCTGAACCGATGCACAGCCGGACAGAATCGCGTTGTTTGCGCGGCGTCGCTCGGCTTGGACCGGCCGGGTGGGGGGCTTTAACGATCAGGAGAATTCCTATGTCCCCGTCTCTGAAAAAACTGGCACCGGTGGTGGTTATTTTGGCCGGATCCCTGGGTTTGGGCGGCTGTGCGACCAAAGGCTTCGTGCGCGAGCAGGTCGCCGTTGTGAGCCAGCGCGTCGATGCGCTCGAAGCGCAATTGCAGGCGACCGACGCCACCGCGAAGCAGGCATTGACCGAAGCGCAGGCCGCATCGGGGCAGGCACAGAATAATGGCCAGCGCCTCGATCAGCTGAGCGGCCGCGTCGACGGCATCGAACAGCGCATGCAGGCGCAGCAGAAGCGGCCGCGCAATTGACGCCATATGGCGTCAAAAGCTGATCGACCGTGATTATCGGCGCCGTCGCCCGCGGGCGACGGCGCCCACTATTTGAGTGCATCGACCTATGATCAAAACCTTCGTGGCGCTTGCGGGATTCGCGCTGACCGTTCCGGTGTCCGCAGGATCGGCGGCGCAGGCCAGCGAGGCCGAAGCTGCGGATGCCGCAACTCGTTCGGAGGCGGCGACGCGGGTCGCCGATTGGGTTGCCGCCTCGGGCGACAACGCCGGCTTGCCGTACATCATCATCGACAAGCCCGCGGCGTCGCTGTTCCTGTTCGATGCGAAGGGGAAATTCCTCGGCCGGGCACCGGTCCTGATCGGCGTTGCGCTCGGCGACGAGGCCACCCCCGGGATCGGATCGAAGGATCTTGCCGAGATTGGCCCCGCCGAGCGAACCACGCCCGCCGGGCGCTTCCTGGCGAAATTCGGGATGGCGGCGGGGCGGCAGAGGGTGCTCTGGGTCGATTATGCCACGTCGGTGGCGCTCCACCCGATCCCAAAGGGCAGCCAGAAGGAACGCCGCCGCCAGCGGATGTTGTCGCCCGGCATCGACGACAACCGCATTACATTCGGATGCATCAACGTCCCGCTGGCGCTCTACAACAAGAGCGTTCGCCCGCTTTTCCAGAAGAAGGGCGGATATGTCTATGTGCTGCCCGACACCAAGCCGCTCGAGGCGGTCTTTCCGCGCCTGCACGTCCAGCCCCGCCCCGGCGCCCCGAAAGATTATCCGGCCGGTTCGACGCCGAGCAGCTCGACCGTGAACAGCAAGGTCGCGCCGCCGGGGATCGGACCCTTGCCGACGGGGCCATAGGCGAGCTGCCAGGGGATCGCGAATTCGACCTTGTCGCCGACGCCCATCAACTGCACGCCTTCCTGCCAACCGTCGATGACACGATTCAATGGAAAGCTCGTCGGTTCGCCGCGCCGCACCGAGCTGTCGAATTCGCGGCCGTCGGCAAAGGTGCCGACATAATGAACGGTGACGTTATCGGCCGGGCCGGGGTGCGCGCCGCTGCCATCGCCCGCGATCCGGCGCCAGCGCAGTCCGCTCGGCGTCACGCGCCAGCCGTCGGCGCCGTGACGCTCGGCGAGTGCCGCCATCTGCTTGTTGAGATAGGCGGTGCCCTCGGTGGACGGCGTTTCGCCCTGCTGGGCGGTGGCGGACGCCGGAATGCAGCAGCCCAATGCGGCCGCCGCGAGCAGCCGGTTCAAAGACGTTATGTGCATGAAAACTCCCTCGATCGTTGCACGCATAAACGCACCGCGGGCCGAATAGGCAAGAGCCTATCGGTCGGAAGGTGCGGGAGCGGCAGGAACCTTCATCGGCATCCGTCGTTTCACCTTCGTACACATCAATCAGAGACTTGATACGCGGCCACCGGCCGTTTCGTCTTTCGAAAACCCGTTTCGCGGGCTTTCGAAACCGGTGCCGTGTGTCCTGCTCTGCAATCGAAGGAGACGTCCGATGTTCAAATGGGCTTTGATCTTTGCAGTGATCGCGCTGGTCGCGGCGGTGCTTGGCTTTGGCGGCGTTGCAGGCACCGCGGCGGGGATCGCCAAGATCCTGTTCTTCGTCGGCCTTGCGCTCGTTGTCCTGTTCCTGATCCTCGGATCGGCCGCGGCGCGAAAGATCACGTAAAAAAATCGAGCGCCGCGGGAACCAAATCGAGCCTGCGGCGTTTCACCCATCTACTAGATCGAAAGAGAAGGTAGAATCTGGTTCCTGTCTTCGGACGGAACCTAGGGAGCCCCGCCGCAGAAATGCGACGGGGCTTACCTGTTTCTAGGCTGGAAATGCCGCGTGAACGCGGCGTTCGAGCACCGCGAGCGGGATGCGCCCGGCGCCCAGCACCACGTCGTGGAAACGCTTGATGTCATAGCCCCGCCGCCGCGATACCTCGTCGCGCACGCGGCTGATCGCGATCTGCCCAACCTTGTAGGCGCAGGCCTGTCCCGGATAGACGATATAGCGGTCGATCTCGGTGCGCGATGCGCTCGGCGAGTTCGACGAATTCTGGGTCATATAATCGATCGCCTGTTCGCGGCTCCACCCCATCGCATGGATGCCCGTGTCGACGACGAGACGCGACGCGCGAAACGCGTAAGAGGCGAGGTAGCCGATCTTGCCGAGCGGATCGTCTTCATACATGCCGAGTTCGTCGGCGACCTGTTCGGCGTAGAGGCCCCAGCCTTCGCCATAGGCGGTGACCGACGCCGCCTGCCGATAGAGCGGCAGTTCGGCGTCTTCATATTTCAACGCACCCTCGAACAGATGCCCCGGCGCGCCCTCGTGATAGGCGAGGGTCGGCAGGGTGTAGCGCGGCCATTCGGCGGTATCGCGCAGGTTGATGAAAAAGATGCCGGGGCGCGAGCCATCGGGGGTTCCCGCCTGCGCCGACCCGCCCGGCGCACCGATCTCGATTTCGGGTGGGACGCGGCGGATTTCATAGGGGGCCTTGGGAATGCGGCTGAACACCCGGGGCAGGCGCCCGCGAATCTTGACGAGCAGGCCGTTGAGATAGGCGAGCATCTCGGCACGGCCGGTGTCGTCATTGGCGAACAACTGACCCTCGGCCTTGCCGAGCGCGTTCAGCCGGTCGCGGATGCTGCCGTCCTTATAGCCCTGCGCTTTCAGCAGCACATCCATCCGCGATGTCAGGTCGGCGACCTGCTCGCGGCCGATGCGATGGATTTCGGCGGCGCTGAGGCTGGTCGTCGTATGCTGTGCGAGCGTCGCGGCGTAATAGGCCGCGCCATCGGGAAGGCGCGCGACCCCGGCGTCGGTGCCGGCACGCGGGAGCAACGCGGTCAGCGTGTCGATCTGGCGGGTGAGCGCGGCGCGGATTGGACCCTCGAAAACCTTCGCGGCGCTCTCGCCATATCCCGAAAGGCCCAGCGCGGCGCTGCGTTTGGCGATCGAGGCGACGAGCGTTTTGCCGCCGACGTCGCCGTCGCGGAGGCGTGCGAGTTGTTGCAGCGCCTGGTCGAGGATGAAGCGCGGTGCGACGACGCCCATTGCGGCATTCGCCTTTACGATTTCGGTGTCCGCGTCGAGCAGCGTCGGGATCGCTTGAAGTCGCGTCATATAGGCGTCGGCGTCGGCCTTAGTCGTCACGGGGTGCTGGCTGTCGAGGAAGGTGCTGACCCCCGTGTAAAATCCGCCGAGCTGGGTGACGCCATAAGGTCCGGGGCGGTGGCCGAAGCCGCCCGTATGATAGGTGAAACGGGCAAGCCGCTGGCGCGTGACGAGGTCGAATTCGGCGCTGTCATGCGCGATGCGCGCGGCATCGCCGAGCGTCTCGCCCTTGATCGCGCGCACGGCGGCAAGGTCGCTGTCGATCTGGCGCGTTCGCGCGGCACGCGCAGCGGGCGACCAGTCGGGGAATTGCGCGCGGAGGGCGGCGCGGACGCCCGTGTCGATACCGAGCGACGTGGCGCGGGTCGGGTCGTCGCGCAGGCCTTGCTCGAATTGCGCGGAGAGCAGCGCGTCGAGGCGGGCGTCGCCGCTTTCTTTTGCGGTGGCGGGCCCCGCGACGCTGGCGACGGCGAAGCCGCCAATCCCGGCGAGGACGGTCCGTCGATCGGGCACAATGTCGGTCATGCGATTCTCCCCTGTTCGTTTCGCCAAGCGTAGGAGCGCGCCGTTATCGGCGCAACATGCTGACGCAATTGCGAAACTTTTGGCCGCTGCGTCGTCAGCCGATCGGCTGACTCGTCCGCCTTTCACGATGAACAGCCATTAAAACGCATCCATCGCCCGGAAGGTGCGTTGGTCAGTTTCGGTCGGGATACCCCCGGGTGGATGGAGAATGACATGAGCATACTCAAAAAGGCAGCAATCTCTTTTGCGGCGTTATCGATGATCGCGGCGCCTGTTGCGGCGTCGGCGGCGGGCGTGTCCCGCGCAGCTTCGGCGGCCGGAGGTGAAAACGAACTCGAAGGCAATTCGAGCTGGATCATCGGGCTTGTCGGCCTGCTCGTCGGCATTGGCGCGATCATCCTGGTCGCCGACAAGGACGACGATTCCCCCGTAAGCCCATAGGGTCATATTCGCGGGAGGGCGGCCGGACCGGCTCGGGCTGCCCTCTTGCAACGCTCTATCGCTCTGCCGCGCGGCATGAACGGCCGACCTGTTCGGCCGCGCGGTGCCATTGCCAGCCGGTCGCTGATTGCGGATTGGCGGGCCGTGAGGGATGGGCGGTGGAGATTCGGCAGCGATGGCAAGGGGATATAGGGCGGCGGCCTTGGGCGTGGCGCTGCTTGGGGGATGTAGCGGTGCAGCTACAGGACATGCCGACGGCAAGACAGCCGCGGCGCAGGTCGTTCAGGAAGGGCAGGGGAAGCCCTATGCCCTGCTGGGCAGCGAGGTCTGGGACGTGCCTGACCCGGTTTCGGGCCGCGGTTATCAGGTCTTCGTCAGCCTTCCGTCTTCTTATGCAAAGGATCCACAGCGCGCCTATCCGGTGCTCTACGTCACCGACGCCGACTATGCCTTTCCGGTCGTCCGGCAGATTGCGCGGCGATTGAACGTCGAGGGCCCGAAAGTGCAGGAGTTCATTCTGGTCGGATTGTCCTATGCCAAGGGCGACGATCCGGTGCGGAGCCGGCGGCGTGACTATACCCCGACCGCCGAAGGGCCGAGCGACGCGCCGGCCGACGCGGTCCACGGCGGGGGCGCGGCGTACCAGACCTATTTGCGCGATCAGGTTCTGCCTTTTGTTGCGCGCCGCTATCGAACCGATCCCCGGCAAAAGCTGTTTCTCGGCCATTCCTACGGTGCCCTTCTGGGGACACAGATATTGTTCACCGAACCCGAAATGTTCAGCGGCTATATTCTGGGAAGCCCGTCGCTTTGGTACGGCAAGCGGCATATGTTCGCGCTGGAAAAGGCCTATGCGGCGGCACACCGCGACATGCCGGCGAAAGTCTATGTCTATACCGGCGAATATGAAGCGGCGCGCGCCGCCGATCCGCGCTTCAACAAGCGCGTGGATATGGTTGGGGATAGCGATGCGCTGGTCGAAACGCTGAAACGGCGCGCCTATCCGGGGCTGCAAATCCGGGCGGACGTGCTGAATGACGAGGACCATGTGTCGGTGGCGCCGCGCGGCTTCACAAAGGGGATGACTTATCTGCTCCCGGTGCCGCTTGCGGCGAAATGAACGGCGCGCCGGTTTTGCGACAATTTGCGACAATTTTCCGTCGATCCGGCACGTCGCTGGGACAAACCGCGCCTAGAACGGCTTCATCGGGTTCCGGCTCTTTCCCGGAAGGCCCATGAAGGAGTTCGTTACGTGAACAAGAAAATCTCGCTCTTTACGCTCGCCGCCGCATTGGTGGCCGTGCCCGTTCTCGCCGCGCCCGGCGCCGACGGCAATGCCGTGCAGACGCGCGCCGACGCGCAGGCCCGGGCCACGCAGATGTTCGCCAAAATGGACGCGAACAAGGACGGCAAGCTCGACGCTACCGACCGCACCGCGCAGCGTGCCGAGCGGCAGGCGAAAATCTTCGCCAGCCTCGACGCCGACGGCAATGGCAGCATCAGCAAGGCCGAATGGGACAAGCATGGCGCCGATCGCGCCGCCAAGCGCGCCGAACGCGGTGAAAAGCGTGCCGAATCCGGCGAAGCCGGCGAAGGCAAGCGCCACGGCATGCGTGGCGGTCATGGCAAGCGCGGTGGCCATCACGGTATGATGATGGGCAAGGCCGATACCGATGGCGACAAGGCGATCAGTCAGGCCGAGTTCCAGACCGCCGCGCTGGCGCGCTTCGACGCCGCCGACGCGAACAAGGATGGTCAGGTCACCGCCGAGGAACGCCAGGCCCAGCGCGGCGCATGGCGCGCCAAGCGCGGTGCGGCTCCGGCTGCTCCCGCGAACCAGTAAGCATTTGGCAGGGGCCCGGCGGCAAAGCGTAGGGCCTTCCTCCCCTCCCGGCATTGCCTTTGTTGCCGGTCCCTGTCAGCTATCGCCCATCGGCCGCCCCCGGCCGGTGGGCGAACTAGCATTTCTTTTGACGGAAACCCGATGACCGATAGCGACACGCCCCGCATCCTGCTGATCGACGACGAGCCGTCGATCCGCGAGCCGCTGGGCGAATATCTGACCGCGCAGGGCTTTGCGGTGACCGATGTCGCGAGCGCCGCCGAGGCGCGATCGGTGCTGCGTGCGCAGGGCGTCGATCTGGTCGTCAGCGACATCATGATGCCCGGCGAGGACGGCCTGTCGCTGACCCGCCATTTGCGCGAGACGAGCAGCATTCCCGTCATCCTGCTGACCGCGCGCGCCGAGGATACCGAGCGGATCATCGGGCTGGAGATCGGCGCCGACGATTATGTCGTCAAACCCTTCAACCCCCGCGAGCTGGTCGCGCGCATCCGCACCGTGCTGCGCCGGACGCAGCAGGGCGGGCGCGCGCTCGATCCGGGCGGGACCTATTATGCCTTTGGCGACTGGGTGCTGCGCGAAGTCGAGCGCGTGCTGGTCGATGGCGAAGGCAATGAGGTCGCGCTGTCGTCGGGCGAATATCATTTGCTCCACGCGCTGGTCCGCCATCCGCGGCAGGTGATGAGCCGCGACCGCCTGCTCGACATGGTGCGCGGGCGCGAGGCCGATATCTTCGACCGCGCGATCGACAATCTGGTCAGCCGGCTGCGCAAGAAGATCGAGGTCGACGCCGCGCATCCGCAGATCGTCAAGACGGTGTGGGGCGGGGGCTATACGCTGGCGTGCGAGGTCAAGCGGATGGGCCCGGCGGCGTGAAACTGCGGTTGTGGCCCAAAAGCCTTGTCGGCCAGCTCGTTTTTGCGGTCGCGGTGATGCTGTTCGTCGCGCAGGCGATCAATTTCGTGCTGCTGTCGCGCGGGATGCGGCAGCAGACGCTGGCGCACGGCGGCGGCATGGCCGTCGCGCGGATCATCGATGCGATCGAGCGCGACCGGCGTGGTGACTTCAGGCCGCCCCGCAACGAACGCGAGCGGCACGAGGCGCGCGAGCGTGCGCAGAAACTCGTGATCTCCGATCATCTCCCGCCGATGCCCGTCGGCGCCGTCCGGGTGCCCGACCTTGCGGCTTATGTCGAAGGCCTGCTCGGCGAGACCAATGTGCCTGCCGCGATGGTCGACGCGTGGGCGCTCCCGCCGCGCGAACGGCAGCGGCTGCGCCGGCCCGCCTTTCCCGACCGTGCCGTCATCGTCGTCGCGAAGGTCGACGGGCGCTATTTTGCGGTGCGCACGCGGATCGCGGCGGGGGGCAATCGGCTGCAGGGTTTCCTCGTCTGGCAGACGCTGTCGCTCTATCTGTTGCTGCTGGTTCCGATCATGCTGATCGCGTGGCGCGCGGCGCGGCCGTTGCGCGACCTGACGCGCGCGGCGCGCGCCAATCCGGCGCTGCGCGATGCCGAGCCGCTCGAGGAAGAGGGGCCGTCGGATGTGCGCGAGCTGATCGGCGCGTTCAACGCCTATCGCGGCCGTATTTCGACGATGCTGTCGGACAAGGACCGGATGCTTGGCGCCGTCGGCCACGATTTGCGCACCCCGCTCGCCAGCCTGCGCGTGCGCGTCGAGCAGGTCGAGGACGAGACGCTGCGCGACAAGATGATCGCGAGCATCGAGGAAATGACCGCGATGCTGAGCGACATTTTGGCGCTGGCGCGGTCGGGCGCGGGAACCGAGGCGCGCGAGCGTATCCCGCTGCGCGAATTGGTCGGCGAACTCGCCGCCGATTATCAGGAGCGCGGCAAGGATGTCGAAATCGGCGATATTGCCGACGCCGCCGTGCTGGCGCGGCCGATGCTGCTCAAGCGCGCGCTGCGCAATCTTGCCGACAATGCCATTGCCTATGGCTCGCGGGCGCGGTTGTCGGTTGTGACCGACGGCGGGCAGGCGCAGATTATCGTATCGGACGACGGTCCCGGTCTGACCGACGAGCAGATCAAGACGCTGATCGAGCCTTTTGCGCGCGGCGAGCAATCGCGCAACCGCGCGACCGGCGGCGCCGGGCTGGGGCTGTCGATCGCACGCGATATCGCCGAGGGCGAGGGCGGGTCGCTGGCGCTGAGCAATCGTGCCGACGGCGGGCTCGATGCGGTGATTACGCTGCCGGCCGTTTAACCGTCATCCCAGCGAAAGCTGGGATCTCTATCGTCCGGGCGGGCCGCCCGAGATCCCAGCTTTCGCTGGGATGACGAATGATCAAGCGTAGATCGCGATCGCCTGACTGCCGCTGAGGATCGGTTCGCCGGCGCGGTTCCACAGCATCATGTCCTGCACCGACAGGCCGTGGCGCGCATAGCCGGTCTTCGCCGACAGCAGCCACCAGCCGTCGTCGGTGGCCGGCGCGCCGGTTAGCATATTGACCGTCCAGTTCATCGAGCTGATCGGCCCGAATTCGCTGAACAGCGCCATCGCGGCGGGGGGCAGGGCGTCGCCCATCGCGAGCAGCGCGACCGCGGGATGGCATGCGGGCTCCTGGGCGAAACGGACCCAGGTCAGATATTCGCCGACATCGCTTTTCCACCCGAAGCGCGGGCCGGTGGTCGGGCGCATGTCGAAATGGCGCGTGAAAGGCGGCCGCGCGTGATGATTGGGCACCGGCGCCAGCGTCTCGGGGTCGGGCGCGTCGGGCACCGACAGGCGATCATGGTCGAGGTGGCTCTTGCGGTCGCCTGAAAAGGCGAAGACCGCAGCGGTGCCGAAGCCCTGATCGCTCGACACGCCGGCGTCGATGAACAGCGAAGATTTCGACTGGCGCAGCACGCGCGTTTCGACGGTGCAATCGCCGCCGACGGGGCCGACGAAGCTGATCTGCGCATAACGCAGCGGCGTGTCGGTCGGGTGGAGCGCCATCGTGCCCGCGAGCGCGACCGCCGAGCTGATCCCGCCATAGGCGGTGCGCCCCTGCATCCATCCTTCGTCGATATGCGCCTTCGCCACGCCCTCTTCGGTGCGCAGCGTCGAAAGCAGCGCGTCGAGCGCGCTGGGAGAGGTCGTCATTGGTCTCTTATTCCTCGATCTGGAAAGTCAGGCCTGCGTTGGCCGTCAGCCGTTCGATCAGCGCGTCGCCGAGCAGTGCGCCCGGGGTCCAGACGCCGCCTTTGCCTTTGTTCGCAAGCAGCGCGATGCCCGTTTCGGCGAGCATCTTCGACGTCGAGCCATAGCCCGGGTCGCGGTCGCCCTGAACGCTCGCGCGCACGGTGGTGCCGTCGGGATATTCGCCGATGAAGAGGATGTCGTAAAAGCCGTTCTCGCGCGCTTCCTTGCTCGGGCCTTCGCCGGGCTGGAGCGTCGACTCGCCAAAGGGATTCGCCTTCGCCATCGCTTCGGCCATCGCCTTTCCGGCGTCGCCGATCGTCGTCATCACCATCTCGTCGTACACAAGGTCTTCGCCCCACTTATGGCCGAGCAGGAAGTTGGTGCGGTGGACATTCTTGGTGTTGATCGGCGCCATCACGAAGGGGGCGGTCCAGGTGCCCGTCGCGCTGTCATATTCGGGGATCAGCCCGGTCGGCTGCGACGGGCCTTCGAAACCGGGGGTCAGCGCAAAGCTCGACTTGAGCAGCAGTGCGAGCGAGGGCTTTTTCGCGATCGCCTTCAGCGTTTCGGTAAGGCTCGCGATCGTGCCGCCCGACGCGCCGCCCGCCATCTTGCGGACGCGGCCCTTGACGCGCGGTGCGGGCTTGCCGTGGCGTTTGATCGCTTCGGCCTGCAGGAAATGGACGCCGAGGTCGAACGGGATGCTATCGAAGCCGCAGCTGAAGGTGATGCGCGCGCCCGACGCCTTGGCCGCGGCTTCATGCTCGTCGATCATCTCGCGCATCCAGCCGGGCTCGCCGCAAAGATCGGCGTAGGCGGTGCCCGCCTTGACGCATGCGGCGACGAGCTCGCTCCCGTAAAGCTGGTACGGGCCGACGGTGGTCAGGATAACCTCGGCGCGCGCCGCCATGGCATCGAGGCTGGCGGGGTCGCTCGCATCGGCGACGACGAGCGGGGTGTCCTGCGGCGCGCCGATCAGATCGCGGACCTCGGCAAGCTTGTCGGCGCTGCGCCCCGCCATCGCCCATTTCGGCGCGTCCTTGCGGCCCGCATAATGGGCGGCAAGATACTCGGCGACGAGGCGCCCGGTGAAGCCGGTCGCGCCATAGACGATGATGTCGAACTCGCGGGTCCCCGCCATGGCCATTCTCCCTTTACGTAAACGTTAAGTGGAGGCTAGCGCAGGCGGGGAAGCTTGCCAAGCGCGAAGGTCTAGCGGCGCCAGAAGGGGCGTTTTTCCACCGCGACGGGCGTCCCGATCGCCTCGGCGCGGCCCTCGGCGCGTGCGGCGCGCAGTTCGGCTTCGCTCGCATGCTGCTCGGCCCGATGCGTGGCCAACTCGTCGCGGCGGCGCTGGCGCAGCGCGTCATAGCTCCAGCGTGTGTGGCCATAGCCAAAGAGACAGAGCAGGCCGCCGGCGATCGCCAGATTCTTCATCGCCGCCATCGCCTGCACCGGGTCGGTGAACTCGCGGTGGAAGAAGAGGATCGTGGCGAGAACAAAACCCGCGAGCAGGATCGACACGAGGCGCACCGCGATACCGAGCGCGATGCAGATGCCCGCGATCAGTTCGAAGAGGCCGACGGGGATGGCGAGCCCCCCGGGCAGGCCGGAGGTCGCGATCATCGCGGTGGTGTCGGACACATGGATCAGCTTGTTGATCCCCGACACAATGAAAATCAAGGCAATGAACAGGCGGCCGATGAAGACGGCGATCATGGACATGGGCATTCCTTCCCTAGCGCGCCCCGTCCGCTTGTGCAGACAGGACGCTTGGGAGGACGATGGGTTCCGGCCTAGCGCGGGGTGAAGATCAGTTCGGCGACCTCGCAGTCGCTGCAATCGATGGCGCGGAGGGTGGCGGCGCCGGGCCCGGCGGGCAGGTCGACGTCGGCGAGCTTGACGGCCTGCCATGCGGTGCCCGCGGGAATGGCGATGCCGCGCTCGTCGATGCCGATGCGGCCGCCCTTGGCCGAGCGCACGCGCGCGGTGACGGTCCAGCGGCCCGCCTTCGCGACCTCGGCGCTGTAGCGCATCCATTCGCCCGTCACGAAGTCGCTGACATAGGGCTTGCCGTCCGGCTCGCGTGCGATGTCGACGCCGTCGTTGCGGTAGGTCGTGCCATTGTTCCACGGCGTCCGCTCGCCGCCGGTCGCGACATGAAAATTGGCGTCGACGCTGTCGTGATAGGCGACGCCCGGCGGGCCGAGGTCGTAATCGGCGGCGGCGATGGTGAGGGGTTTTGCGCCCAAGGTGCGCTTCGCGAAGGGCCGAGAACTCGCATCGCGCGGCTGGCGGAACATCGCGTCGATGACGTCGGGTTTCGGGATATTCTTCTCGAAGCGGGTGTTTTCGGCGAGCTGCATCATCGCGGCGAAGGCTGCATCGGCTTCGGGTTTCGGTCCCTTGCCGGTCATCCAGGCTACGATGTTCATCCAGCCGTCGCCCGCGACGATCTCGAGCGGCTGGTTGAAGCCGATTTTCTTGAGCGGCCAGAAATTCCAGCCGATGCCGTCGCCCTCGACGAGCGCGATAGCGTCGCGATACCAGCCATTGCTGTTTTCGCCCGACTCGCCGAGCCAGATCGGGCGGTTATAGCTCGTGCGCAGCGCCTTGATCTCGGCGATGCTCGCTTCGTCGTTGCGGTTCCAATATTTGTGGAAGCTCAGCATCATATTGGCGTCCCACGCGGGCGGCAGGCCCTTGTAATTATTGCCCCAGCAATTGCCCTCGATGATCACGATATGCCGCTTGTCGACCTTGCGGATCGCCGCGGAGATGCGCCGCTGCAGGCTCCAGACCGCCTTGTTTTCGGTCTCGTCGCAGCCGTTGCCCTTGCCGGGGGTCGCGAAGCTCCAATTGGGCTCGTTGATCAGGTCATAGGCGCCGATCCACGGCTCATCCTTGTAGCGCGCGGCGAGCTTGGTCCACAGCATCACGGTCTTCCGCTGGTTTTCCTCGCTCTGCCAGAGCGACGGCTTGGTCGGGTCGCGGTCGGAGATGGCGAGGTCGTTGCCCTGACCGCCGGGCGCGGCGTGGAGATCGAGGATCAGGTAGATGCTGTTCGCCTTGCTCCACGCGAGCAGGCGGTCGATGCGCTGGAAACCCTCCTCGTGCCACGTGTCCTCACCGGCTTTGGGTTCCTTGTCGGCGGGCAGGGTGAGCTGGTCGAAATGGATCGGCAGCCGCACCGAGTTGAAGCCCCATTTCGCCATCGCGGCGATATCAGCCTCGGTCGTGTGATTGTCGAGCCAGGCGCGGTAGAAGGCCGCGGTGCGCTCTTCGCCGACGAGTTCGACAAGTTTCGCGCGGATTTTATGCTGCTGCCCGACCTCGCCGAGTTTCAGCATATAGCCTTCCTGCAGCATCCAGCCGCCGAGTCCCATGCCGCGCAGGATGACGGGTTTGCCCGATCCGTCGACGATCTCGGTGCCCTCGACCTTCAGAAAGCCTTCGGCGTGCGCGGTGGTCGAGGAAAGCGATGCGGCGAGCGCGATTGCGACGGTGCGGAAGTTCATGACCTCATCCCATGTTTTGATTTATGGGAACGTTATCAATTTTCGTCGGAAGAGCAAGCGCGACGCCCCATTTCTCCGCTCTCTCCGTCATCCCGGCGAAGGCCGGGATCCCGCCGGTGCGTTATAACGATAGGTCGAGATCCCGGCCTTCGCCGGGATGACGGAAATGTGAAGGAGCGCTGCTTATAGCTTGGGCAGCGTGACGCCCTTTTGCCCCATATATTTGCCCGCGCGGTCGGCGTAGCTCGTCTCGCACGGCTCATTGCCCTGCAGGAAGAGGAACTGGCACGCGCCTTCATTCGCGTAGATTTTGGCGGGCAGGGGGGTGGTGTTCGAAAATTCGAGCGTCACATGGCCTTCCCAGCCGGGCTCGAGCGGGGTGACGTTCACGATGATGCCGCAGCGCGCATAGGTCGACTTGCCGAGGCAGATGACGAGGATATCGCGCGGGATGCGGAAATATTCGACCGTGCGCGCGAGTGCAAAGCTGTTCGGCGGAATGATGCAGACGTCGGTTTCGCGGTCGACGAAATTCTTCGGATCGAAATCCTTGGGGTCGACGGTGGTCGAATCGATATTGGTGAAGATCTTGAACTCGGGCGCGACGCGCGCGTCATAACCGTAGGAGGAGAGGCCGTAGCTGATACAGCCGTCGCGGCGTTGCGCCTCGACAAACGGTTCGATCATGCCCTGCGTCTGGGCGGCTTCGCGAATCCAGCGGTCGGAAAGAATGGCCATGGTGTCTCTTGTCGGTCCTGCAAGGGTTGCGCAAGCGGTCAGTCGATGAGGCCAAGATCCTTGGGACCGAAGGCGGCCGGCAGCAATTGGCTGAGGCGGTAGGTCATGACCTCCTTGCCGTCGCCCGAGGCGCAATGGACGAGGATGTCGGTCTTCGACCGCTCGGCGGCTTCGTTGAGGATCTGGCGGCAGCGGCCGCACGGATTGACCGGGTCGGTGCCCAGCAATTCGTCGCCATGAGGGCGCCCGCCGACGATCGCGACCTCGGCGAGTTCGCCGATCCAGCCCTCGTTGACGATTTTCGCCACCGCCACGGTTTCGGCGCAGAGGGTGAGGCCATAGCTGGCGTTCTCGACATTGGCCCCGGTGACGACATCGCCATTCTTTAGCAACAGCGCCGCGCCGACGTGGAAGCCCGAATAGGGCGCGTAGGCGCGGCTCGCGGCGTCGCGCGCGGCGTCGATCAGGGCATCACGGTCCTCGCTCATCACATCTCTCCTTGCGGGCGCAGCGCGTTCCAGCCGACGGTGCCTTCGGCGCCCGACAGGCGCACGTAATCATTCGCCTGCCACATCGCCCAGGGGTGCGCGCCATAATCGGGTTCGAAGAAATCGCGGCGCAGCCAGATGGTGCGCGCAATGCCCTGCGTCACCTTGTAATCGCTCTCGAACGCCGGGCCGGGGGCGATCACACTCTGCTTGCCCGTATGCGCCTCGATCTGCGCGAGGAACGTGGCAAGTTCGGAGAGCAAAAGCGCGCGCGTCGGCCGGTCGGGGCAGCGGTCGTCATAATCGAGCCAGACGACCGCGGGCAGCGCGTCGGCGCGGCGCGGGACGTGGCGGATGAAATTGGCGGCCTGATCGGTCGCGAGCTGGCAGAGGCTGTAGCGGTGGATCGCGCCCGCCTGCACGCCGGCCTCACGCGCGCCCGTCATGTTGCGGGCGAACTTCGGGTCGACCGCGGCCGAACCGTCGGTTCCCATGATATAGGCAAAATCGGCGCCCGCGGCCTTGATCGACCCCCAACGGACATCGCCGTTGCCCGCGTCGATCGTGACGCCCTGCGTCGGATAGAGCGTGCGGTCGGGGGTCCAGCGCGCGGCCCACCAGAGTGCAAGGCCGGCGGCGAGGAGCAGGAGCACGATCGCGGCGCCGATCCGGCGCAGCAGGTGCGCTGCCGCGGCGCGCCACGCGCCGGCGATCTGTGCCGCCTTTCCGCCCCTGATTGCCCCCGTCGCCATCGTCAGCCCTTGATGTGCAGCACGCAGATCAGCGTGAACAATCGTCGCGCCGTGTCAAAATCGACCGCGATCTTGCCGTCGAGCCGGTCCATCAGCATCTCGGCCGCCTCGTTATGCAGGCCGCGCCGCGCCATGTCGACGGTTTCGATCTGCTGCGCGGTCGAGGTCTTGATCGCCTGATAATAAGAGTCGCAGATCGCGAAATAGTCGCGGATCGGCCGGCGGAAACGCCCGAGCCCGAGGATGATCGCCTCGAGCGGCGAACCATCTTCGCGTGAGATTTCAAAGATCAACCGGCCGTCCTCGACACGCAGCATCAAACGGTAAGGACCGGCATAGCCATCCGCATGGCCGCGCTGCGGCACGAATTTATTGTCTTCGATGAGGTCGAAGATCGCGACGCGGCGTTCCTGCTCGACGTCGGGATTGCGCCAGACGATCGACCCCTCGTCGAGTTCGACCGAAATGATCCGTTGTTTCGAGGGGTCTGCGTGGCTCATGCTGTCCGTGCTTCTACTTGGCCGGGGGCGAAGGGCAAGCCGACTTATTCACAGCATTCCACAGTTATGATAAGCTAGGCGACATCGCCGGTTGCGCCGCCTCGGGCACCGGCCCATGAAGACAGCGATGCCCGAACTAGCCCTTATCCCGACCGCCGTCGCCAGTGGTGACGCGCGCCAAATGCCGCGTAATATCGAGGCCGAGGCCGCGTTTCTCGGGGCGATCCTCATCGACAACCGAGTCGTCGAGGATCTGCCCGTCGCGCTCAACCCCGAACATTTCTTCGAACCGCTCCACGGCCGCATCTTCCAGCAGACGATGGCGCTGATCGAGCGCAACAGCATCGCGACCCCGGTGACACTCAAGCCCTATTTCGAGGCCGACGAGGCGATGAAGGCGGTCGGCGGGGTCGGTTACCTCGCGCAGCTCACCGGCAGCGGCGCGGGCCTCATCGGCGCGCGCGACTTTGCGCGCCAGATTTTCGACCTCGCCTTGCTCCGCGAACTCGCGGGCGTCGGGCGCACGCTCGTCGACAATGCGCTCGACACCAGCGAACGCGTCGATCCGCAGGCGCAGATCGAAGAGGCCGAAACCGCGCTCTATCGCGTCGCGGGGGGCGAGGCCGAGATGGGATCGGTCAAAAGCTTCAACCAGGCGAGCCTCACCGCGCTGCAGGCGGCCGAGCGCGCGCTCAATTCGGGCGGGCATCTGTCGGGGATCACGACCGGCATCGGCAGCATGAACGCCAAGATCGGCGGCATGCACAATTCGGACTTGATGATCCTTGCCGGACGTCCGGGCATGGGCAAGACGTCGCTCGCGACCAATATCGCGTATAACGCCGCCGAGCGCTTTCGCCGCGACGAGGATGACGGCATCCCGCCCGAGAAGAATATGGGCGCGAAGGTCGCTTTCTTCAGCCTCGAAATGTCCGCCGACCAGCTCGCGACGCGCGTGCTCGCCGAACAATCGGGGGTGTCGGGCGAGGCGCTGCGCATGGGCAAGATCAGCAAGGAGCAGTTCCAGCAACTGAGCCGCGCGGCGCAGCAACTTCAGACCTTGCCGCTGTTCATCGACGATACGCCCGGCCTGACGATCGCGGGTCTCCGCACCCGCGCGCGGCGCCTCCAGCGGCGCCACGGCATCGGCTTCGTCATCGTCGACTATCTCCAGCTGCTCCAGGGTTCGTCGAAGAGCGGCGACAATCGCGTGCAGGAAATTTCGGAAATTTCGCGTGGTTTGAAGACGCTGGCGAAGGAACTTCATGTACCTGTGATGGCGCTGTCGCAGCTCAGCCGTGCGGTCGAAAGCCGCGAGGACAAGCGCCCGCAGCTGTCCGACCTTCGTGAATCGGGCTCGATCGAGCAGGACGCCGACATGGTGCTCTTCGTGTTCCGCGAGGATTATTATGTCGCGGCGAAGGAGCCCAAGCGCCCGGTCGAGGGCGACGATGTGAAGATCCACGCGCAGCATGAGGAATGGGCGGCCGAAATGGAGCGTGTCTTCGGCCTTGCCGAAGTGATCGTCGCGAAATCGCGCCACGGCTCGACGGGCAAGATCCGCATGCACTTCGAGGCGAAGACGACCAAGTTCAGCGACCTCGCCGACGACAGCATGGCGTTCGAGGATTATGAGTGAGGCAGAATAATCGTCATCCCAGCGAAAGCTGGGATCGCTAGCGTCCTTGCGCTAAGCGGCGTGCATGAAGCGAGGCGGCTGGGTCTATATTATGACCAATAAACGCGGCGGCGTTCTCTATATCGGCGTTACCGCAGACATCGCAGCGAGAGTTTTTCAACATAAGACAGGCCAAGGCTCGGCCTTCTGCCGAAAATATGGGCTAACGAAGCTTGTGCTGGCCGAAGAGTATCCAACGATCGACGAAGCGATCATCCGTGAAAAGGCAATGAAAGCTTGGAAACGCCAATGGAAAATCGAACTGATCGAGGCCAGCAATCCTGATTGGGGTGATCTGGCCGCCACCTCAATCTAGTCCAATCCGTCGTTCCTGCGGAAGCTAGAAACCGCCATCATTGCCAAACACGGCCAGCGATCCCAGCTTTCGCTGGGATGACGAAGTTTTTTCAGAACGCCGGGTCGTTCGCCGGATCGTCGTCGATCGGCGTGACTTCGGTGTGAATGCCGCATTCGGTCTTGTCCCAGCCGCGCCAGCGGCCCGAGCGCGGGTCTTCGCCCGGCTTGACCTTCGACGTGCACGGCGAGCATCCGATCGAGGGATAGCCTTCGGCCTCGAGCGGGTGGCGCGGCAGGTCGTGCGCCTCGAAATAGGCGTCGAGCTGTTCGCGCGTCCAGTTGGCGAGCGGGTTGAATTTCAGGCGCCCGGTTGAACCGTCGAGTTCGAAGCGCGCGAGCCCCTGCCGCGTCGACGACTGGAAACCCTTGCGGCCGGTGATCGAAGTATCGAAATCGGTCAGCGCCTTTTCGAGCGGCTTGACCTTGCGGATTTCGCAGCAGCCGTCGGGGTCGTACGACCAGCGCAGTTCGGTCGCGTCCTTCGCGGCGAGGTCTTCGGCGTCGGGCGTCAGGTTGACGATATTGAGCCCGAGCTTCGCGGCGAGTTCGTCGCGGTAGGCGAGCGTTTCGGAGAAATGCTTGCCGGTATCGAGGAACAGCACGGGCATGTCGGGCGCGGCGCGCGTCACCAGATGCAGCAGCACCGCGCTTTCGGCGCCGAAGCTCGAGACGATTCCGGTTTCGCCGAGCAGCCCCGCGCCGATCACGCTCGTCACCACTTCGGCGGCGTCCTGCCCGCGGAAGAGATTGTTCAGGCGAATGACGTCGGCTTGGGTGAAGCGCGGCGCCACGTCGATCCGGTCGCGGGTGCGGTCTTCGCTGCCTTTGCGCGGAGAGGTCTTCACGTCAGCCATGCCTCAGCTTCCAGATCGGCACCGCGCCGTCGGCGGCGCCCTGATAATGTTCGGGCCAGCGCCCCAGCGCCGCCTCGACATCCGCGGCGTTGAGCTCCTTTTCGGGCGCAAAAGTATCGAAGCCGCAGCGCTTCATATAGGCGATCTGGTCGACGAGGACGTCGCCTTGCGCGCGCAGCTCGCCGGCGTAGCCGGCTTCGCGGAGGATGCGCGCCGACGAATAGCCGCGGCCGTCGCGAAACTTGGGGAAGGCGACTTCGATCAGCGCGAGCCGGTCGAGATGCGGGATCAGCGCGCGCGCGTCCTCATCGGGTTCGAGCCGCACCGCGGTCGCGTTCGACTGCGACAGGAAGGCGTCGAGGGTGACCGCGGGTTCTTCGCCGTCCGAATGGATATGCTCAACCATAGATCGCCTCCTTGAAGGGGGCCATGCCGACGCGGCGGAAGGTGTCGACGAAACGCTCGCCCTCGGTGCGTTCGGCGAGATATTTGTCGGTGACGCGCTCGATTGCATCGACGACGCCATCCTCGTCGAAGCCGGGGCCGGTGATCGTGCCGAGGCTGACGTCCTCCGCGCCCGATCCGCCGAGCGACAGCTGGTAGTTTTCGGTGCCTTTGCGGTCGACGCCGAGGATGCCGATGTGGCCGGCATGATGGTGACCGCAGGCGTTGATGCAGCCCGAAATCTTGAGCTTGAGCTCGCCCAGTTCCTTCTGGCGGCCGAGGTCCGAAAAGCGCGTCGCGATTTTCTGCGCGACGGGGATCGAGCGCGCGTTGGCGAGGCTGCAATAGTCGAGCCCGGGGCAGGCGATGATGTCGCTGATCAGGTCGAGGTTCGGCGTTGCGAGCCCCGCGGCGTCGAGCGCCTGCCAGACGGCGTACAGATCGGCCTTGCGGACGTGCGGCAGCACGATGTTCTGCGCGTGGGTGACGCGGAGTTCATCATGGCTGTATTTCTCGGCGAGGTCGGCCATCAGGTCGATCTGCGCCGATGACGCATCTCCGGGGATGCCGCCGATGGGCTTCAGGCTGATGTTGACGATCGCATGGCCCGGCGCCTTGTGCGCGGCGACATTCTGGTCGACCCAGACGGCGAAATCGGGATCGCTGCGGTCGATCGCGTCGGGCGCCGAGGCGTCGAGCGGCGGCGGCGCGAACTGCGCCGCGATGCGGTCGAATTCGGCCTTCGGCGGGTCGATGCCCAGCGACTTCACATGCTTGAACTCTTCCTCGACCTGGCGGCGATATTCGTCGGCGCCGAGTTCGTGGATCAGGATCTTGATCCGCGCCTTGTAGATATTGTCGCGGCGGCCGTAGCGGTTGTAGACGCGCAGGCACGCCTCGGCATAGCTCAGCATGTCGTCGAGCGGCACGAAATCCTTGATCAGCGGCGCGATCATCGGGGTGCGGCCCATGCCGCCGCCGACGTAGAAGGCGGCGCCGTGCTGCCCGTCCTTCTCGACGATCTGGATGCCGATGTCGTGAAGCCGCATCGCGGCGCGATCTTCGTTGGCCGCGATCACGGCAATTTTAAACTTGCGCGGCAAATAGCTGAATTCGGGGTGGAAGCTCGACCATTGGCGGAGTAGCTCGGCCCACGGGCGCGGATCGGTGATTTCGTCGTCGGCGGCGCCGGCCCACTGGTCCGAGCTGATGTTGCGGATGCAATTGCCGCTCGTCTGGATCGCGTGCATTTCGACCGACGCCAGATCTTCGAGGATCGCCGGCGCATCCTCCAGCTTGATCCAGTTATACTGGATATTCTGGCGGGTGGTGAAATGGCCGTAATCGCGGTCGTACTTGCGCGCGATGTGCGCGAGCATGCGCATCTGGCGGCTATCGAGCGTGCCATAGGGCACCGCGACGCGCAGCATATAGGCGTGAAGCTGGAGATAGAGGCCGTTCATCAGCCGCAGCGGCTTGAACTGGTCCTCGGTGATTTCGCCCGCAAGGCGGCGGCGGACCTGGTCGCTGAATTCGGCGACGCGCGCATCGACCATCGCATGGTCATATTCGTCATATTTATACATGTCAGATCACCCAGTCGCCGGCCGCGGGGTCGGCGGGTTTTAACGTCAGGTCGGGGCGCACGGTCGGCCCCAATGCGCGGATACGGTCCTTGATGTGCGCGGGGCGCGGGCCGTCGGCGGTTTGTTCGCCGTTGATGATATAGGGGGCGTTGACGCGGCGCGCGCCTTCTTCGGCGGCAAGGATCGCCTCGCCCGCCTCGCCGACGTCGGCGGCGTCCTCGATATGCAGCGACCAGTCGGCGCCGGTCCACCAGGTGACAAATCCTGTTTTCAGGTCATTGCCCGTGAGCAGCTTCATGTGAAATCCCTTATTTGAGCGGCAACGCCCGGCGCGCCGAGGCAGTCGAGCGCGTCGGCGCGCGCCGCGACCTTGCCGACCACGATCAGCGCGGGGCTTTTAACTTTCTCGCGTACGACAAGGTCGCCGAGATCGGTGAGCAGCGAGCGGAGCACCCGTGCCTCGGCGGTGGTGCCGCGCTCGATGACCGCTACGGGCAGACCCGGCGAAACGCCATCGGCGATCAGCTTGTCGGCAATGGCAGACGCAGTCGCGAGGCCCATGTAGATGACGAGTGTGCGGCCATGCCCCGCGAGCCCCGACCAGTCCTGGTCGGTCAGATCCTTGCACTGGCCGGCGACGAAGCTGACCGCGCTCGCATCCTCGCGGTGGGTGAGGGGGAGGCCCGCCTGCGCCGCGCAGCCCGCGGCGGCGGTGATGCCGGGGACGGTTTCGACCTCGACGCCCGCTTCGCGCGCGGCGTCGAGTTCCTCGCCGCCGCGGCCGAAGATGAACGGGTCGCCGCCCTTGAGGCGCACGACCTGCTTGCCCGCGAGCGTTTCGCGGACGAGCAGTTCGTTGATCAGTTCCTGCTTCATCGTGTGACGGCTGCGCTGCTTGGCAACGCTGATCCGCTCGACATGCGGCGGGATCAGCGCGAGCACGCCCTCGCCGACAAGCCCGTCATGGACGACAAGGTCGGCACTTTCGAGCAACCGCGCGGCGCGCAGCGTCAGCAGATCGGGATCGCCGGGACCGGCGCCGACGAGCCAGAGCTTGCCTGCAGGAGGGAGAGTCTTTTCCATGCACCGTAGATGGTCGTCCGGCTCCCGCATGGCAAAGCAGGCTTTTTTGACACCGGTGAAGGTAAAATTGGGGTGGCCTAAAGGTAGTTCTTGGTCACCAGTTGCGAGCCTTCGGGATCGCGTAGTCCGACGCCGATCGACGCGCGCATCGCATCGCTCTCCGCCGACGCTACGGGATAGGCGCAATAGTCGGCGGCGTAGAAGGCGCTGGGCCGATGGTTGCCCGACAGGCCGATGCCGCCAAAGGGTGCGGCGGACGACGCGCCATTGGTCGGGCGGTTCCAGTTGATCACGCCCGCGCGAGCATTGGCCCAGAACTGGTCGTAAAGCTGCGGCGTGCCGCCGATCAGCGACGCCGACAGGCCGAAGGCGGTGTTGTTCGCCTCGGCGATCGCGGCTTCGAAACTGTCGACGCGGACCAGCTGGAGCAGCGGGCCGAACAGTTCGATATCGGGGCGCTCGGGCATCGCGGTGACGTCGATGATCCCGGGCGTGAGGAAAGGGCGGCCTGCGACCGGACGGGTCATGTGGCGGATCACCTTGCCGCCGTTCGACATCAGGATCAGGAAGCTTTCGGTCAGGCCGTCTGCAGCTTCGTTGTCGATAACCGGACCCATATAGGGCGCGGGATCGGCGTGCGGATGATCGACGATCAGGCGGTTCGCGAGGCCGCAAACCTCCTCGATCAGTTTGTCGGCGAGGCTGTCGCGCACGATCAGGCGGCGCGCATTGCTGCACCGCTGCCCGGCGCTGAGGAAGGCCGACTGGACGACGATGATCGCGGCGGTGCGGAGGTCGGCGGTGTCCCACACGACGATCGGGTTGTTGCCGCCCATTTCGAGCGCGAGCATCTTGCCGGGCTGGCCCGCGAACTGGCGGTTGAGCGCGAGGCCGGTGCGCGCCGAGCCGGTGAAGAGCAATCCGTCGATGCCCTCGTGCCCCGCGAGCGCCTTGCCCGTTTCGGGGCCGCCGACGATCAGGCGCAGCACCTCTTGCGGCACGCCCGCGCTATGGAAGAGCTCGACGAGCTTCGCGCCGACCGCCGGGGTCTTTTCCGACGGTTTGAACAGCACCGAATTGCCGGCGATCAGCGCGGGAACGATATGCCCGTTCGGAAGATGCGCAGGAAAATTATAGGGGCCGAGCACCGCGACCGCGCCGTGCGGCTTGTGCCGCACCGCATTGCGCAGTCCCATCGCGCCCTCGATACGGCGGTTGGGGGTGCGCTCGGCATAGGCTTTGACCGAAATATCGACCTTGTTACAGACCGATTCGACCTCGGTGCGCGCTTCCCAGAGTGGCTTTCCGGTTTCGCGCGCGATCAGGTCGGCGAACGCCTCGCCCTCGGCCTTCACGCGGTCGACGAAACGGCGCAGCGTTTCGGTGCGGAAGGACACGGGTTTCGCGGCCCATTCGGGCCAGGCGCGGCGCGCGATCGCGACCTCGTCGTCGATATTGCTGACCGGACCGCGCCAAAGTTCTTCGCCGGTTGCGGGTTCGAAGGAAAGCAGGGTCTCGCTCATGGTCGCTCGGCTCTTATCGGCGAAAGCGGATGGCGGCAACCTGTGGCGGGAATAGGTCCTGACCCTAAGCGACGGATTGCTTGCACCGCGCGGCGTGGTTGGCGATAGACGCTGAGATTGAGTCCCGCTTGCCGGGGCGAGCCAACGCCGAACAAGGGGACGTGCCATATTGGCCCAGCAGGATGCAAAGCAGGATGGGCACCGCGACTGGTCGGACCACTATTGGTGGTCGTCCGACGGCGTCCGGCTGCACGCGCGCGTTTATGCCGGGCCGGAGGGAAGCGAAAGCGCGCCGCCGCTGCTGTGCATGCCGGGCCTTGCGCGCAACGCCCGCGATTTCGAGGATCTCGCGCCGCACCTCGCGCAGTATCACAAGGTCATCGTGATCGAATTCCGCGGGCGCGGCGAAAGCGCCTTTGCCAAGGACCCGATGACCTATGTTCCGCTGACCTATGTGCAGGACGTCGTCGCGATGCTGGACGAGCTGGGCATCGAGCGCTTTGCGGCGATCGGCACCTCGCTCGGCGGGCTGGTCGCGATGCTGCTCGCCGCGGCGCTGCCCGGGCGGCTGGTCGGTGCGGTGCTGAACGACGTCGGCCCCGAACTCCAGACCGCCGGGCTGGAACGGATTCGCGATTATATCGGTGCGGGCGGCAGCCAGCCGACGTGGATGCATGCGGCGCGCGCGTTCGCCGAACTCAATGGCGCGGTCTATCCGGGGTATGAAATTCACGACTGGCTGCGGCTGACCAAGCGGACGCACCGGCTGACCGCCGAAGGCCGCATTGTCACCGATTATGACAAGCAGATCGCGGCGCCGCTGCGCGTCCCCGGCGGCGGCGATGCCGCGATGGACCTGTGGCCGGTGTACCGCGCGCTGGGCGACGTTCCGCTGCTGATCCTGCGCGGCGAACTGTCGGACATTCTCGCGCGCTCGGCGGGCGAGAAGATGGTCGCCGAACTTCCGCGCGCGCGACTGGTCGAGGTGCCCGGGGTCGGGCACGCGCCGACGATGGACGAGCCCGCGGCGCGGGCCGCGATTGATGCCTGGGCGGCGGAATTGCCCGCTGCGTGACCGGCAACCGTCCCGTTCGTCTGCTCCATCTCCATTCGAGCTTCTCGCTCGGCGGCAAGGAGGCGCGCGCCGTCCGGCTGATGAATTTGATGGGCGCACGCGCACGCCATACCATCCTGTCGGCGGTGCCTGAGGCTTTGGGCGCGCGCGAGGCGATCGATCCGAAGGTCGACGTCGATTTTCCGACCGATGCGCCGCCGTTGCACGGCAAGCCCGGACCGGCGCGCTACCGCGACCTTGCGCGCTATATGCAGCAATTCGACCTGATCCTCAGCTATAATTGGGGGTCGATGGACGGAGTGATGGCACACCGGTTGTTGGCGCCTTTTCGCGACCTGCCGCCGCTGATTCACCATGAAGACGGCTTTAACGAGGATGAGAGCGTCCGGCGCAACTGGAAGCGGAGCGGCTTTCGCCGCCTCGCGCTGCCCACCGCCGAGGCGCTGGTTGTGCCCTCGGCGCTGCTCGAGCGGATCGCCGCGGACGAATGGGGCGCACGGCGGCGCACGGTGCTGATCCGCAACGGGATCGACGTCGCGGCCTATGAAGCCAAGCCCTCGGTCGCGATCCCGGGGCTCGAACGCCGCGAGGGCGAGGTGGTGATCGGCACCGTCGCCGGGTTGCGCAAGGTCAAGGATCTGCCGCGGCTCGTCCGCGCGGTTGCGGCGCTGCCTGCGCATGTCCGGCTGGTCATCGTCGGCGAGGGGCCCGAAGGCGCGGCGATCGCGGCCGAAGCAGCGGCTTGCGGGATGGGCGAGCGGCTGGTGATGCCGGGCTTCATGGCCGAACCTGCGCGCTGGATCGGTCATTTCGATCTGCTGGCGCTATCCTCGCGCAGCGAACAGGCGCCGATTGCGGTGATCGAGGCGATGGCGGCGGGGCTGCCGGTGGTCAGCCCCCAGGTCGGCGATGTTGCGGCGATGGTGGCTGCGGAAAATCGCCGTTTCATAGCGGCGGACGAAGCCGGGTTCCGCGCGGCGCTGGCCGAATTCGCGCGCGACGCAACGCTGCGTGCGCAGGTTGGCGCGGCGAACCGGCGCATCGCTGCCGAGCAGTTCGACGAAACAACCATGGTCGCCGCCTATGAAAATCTCTATGGTCGGGCGCTTGCAGGGCGCCGCCTTTTCTCCGGGGACTAGGCGGCCCACCCATTGACTTTCACGGCCGTGTTCCGCTTACGGAAACGGCCAAGGGGGCCGGTACGCGGGACGCGACCGGTGGAGAGAAAGAGATTTAGAATGTTCAAAGGTTTGAAGCCCATCCTTTACGGCGGACGCGAAGTCTGGCCGCTGGTCGAGGGTGGAAAGGGTGTTTCGGCGACCAACCATATGTCGAGCGGCGCATGGGCCGCTGCGGGCGGGATCGGCACCGTGTCGGCGGTCAACGCCGACAGCTATGACGCCGAAGGCAAGATCATTCCGCAGGTCTATCACTCGCTGACGCGCAAGGAACGCCACGAAGAGCTGATCCAATATGGCATCGACGGCGCGGTCGCGCAGGTCGAGCGCGCCTATGAGGTGTCGGGCGGCAAGGGCGCGATCAACATCAACGTGCTCTGGGAAATGGGCGGCGCGCAGCAGATTCTTGAAGGCGTGCTCGCGCGGACCAAGGGGATGGTCGCCGGGGTCACGTGCGGCGCGGGCATGCCGTACAAGCTCAGCGAAATCGCCGAGCGCCACAATGTGATGTACCTCCCGATCATCAGCTCGGCGCGCGCTTTCCGCGCGCTCTGGAAACGCGCGTATCACAAAGTCCCGCATCTGCTGGGCGCGGTGGTTTACGAAGATCCGTGGCTCGCGGGCGGCCATAACGGCCTGTCGAACGCCGAAGACCCGCTCGTCCCGCAGGATCCCTATCCGCGCGTCGCCGCGGTGCGCGAGACGATGCGCGCCGAAGGAATCGCCGACAGCGTGCCGATCGTGATGGCAGGCGGCGTCTGGTATTTGCGCGATTGGGAGAACTGGATCGACAATCCCGAACTCGGCCAGATCGTCTTCCAATACGGCACGCGGCCGCTGCTCACCGAGGAAAGCCCGATTCCGCAGGCGTGGAAAGACCGCCTCCGCACGCTCGACGACGGCGACGTGCTGCTTCATCGCTTCTCGCCGACGGGTTTCTATTCCAGCGCGGTGCGCACGCCGTTCCTGCGCGACCTCGAAGCGCGCTCCGAACGCCAGATTCCTTATTCGAAGCAGGAAGCCGGCGATCATATTGTCCAGCTCGACGTCGGGGTGAAGGGCAAGAATTTCTGGGTCACCCCGCACGACCGCGCGCGGGCGCGCGACTGGTTCGCCGAGGGCTATACCGAGGCGCTGAAGACTCCCGACAACACGGTCGTGTTCGTGACCGAGGCCGACAAGGCGGTGATTCGCAAGGACCAGACCGATTGCATGGGCTGCCTGTCACACTGCGGCTTTTCGTCGTGGAAGGACCATGACGACTACACGACGGGCTACCTCGCCGATCCGCGCAGCTTCTGTATCCAGAAGACGCTGCAGGACATCGCGCACGGCGGCGATCCCGAGCAAAATCTGATGTTTGCGGGCCATGCCGCATTCAATTTCAAGACCGATCCCTTTTACTCGAACAATTTCACCCCGACGGTGAAGCAGCTCGTTGATCGGATTTTGACGGGGGATTGATAAGGCCTGCGCCGCCTCTGCGAGAATGGATGGACATGGTTGCATGACGCACATCTGGCGAATGGCGGCGGTAGCCGCGGCGCTGACTCTCGGGACCCTCGGCGCGGAGGGCGCGCTTGCCGAGACCCCCGCCGAGCGTGCCTGGCGCAACTATGAACTGCTCCGCAGCGGCGCCAGGTCGCTGCGCGACCTCAGCGATGCCGAGCGGCGCGAACTGGCCGCTCTCGAGCAATTGATGCGCGACGGCGATAGCGTGGACCGGCGAACGCCGCGGCAACGCTGCATCGATGAAGAGGTCGCGCGCGAAGGGAAGCCGCCAAGCGAACTCGCGATGCGGGTGATCGACCTCAAGTGCAGCCAACGCTGACGCCCCGCATGGCGTAGCGATCGGCAACGCGATTTCGCGTTGGAACGCTGCCGTCAGGCCCACCCCTCCAGCACCTGATCGGGCGGACGGTGGCCGTCGCACCAGGCGCGGATGTTGGCGATGACCTTTTCGCCCGAGGCTTCGCGGCCTTCGATCGTCGCCGAGCCGAGGTGCGGGAGCAACACGACGTTCTGGAGCGCGAGCAGCGCGGGGTCGACCGCGGGCTCGTGGGTGTAGACGTCGAGCCCGGCGCCGGCGATGCGGCCGGTCTGGAGCGCCGCGACCAGCGCCTTTTCGTCGACGATCTCGCCGCGCGCGGTGTTGATGAGATAAGCGGTCGGCTTCATCGCGCCGATGCGTGCGGCGTTGACCATCTCGTGCGTTTCGGCGGTGTGCGGGCAGTGGATCGTCACCACGTCGCTGATCCGCAGCAGTGTGTCGACGCTGGCGTGATAGCTTGCGCCCAGTTCCTCTTCGATCGCCTCGGGCAGACGGCGGCGGTTGTGATAATGGATCGACAGGCCGAACGCACGCGCGCGGCGCGCGACCGCAAGGCCGATGCGCCCCATGCCGATGATGCCGAGCAATTTGCCGCCGACGCGGTGGCCGAGCATCGCGCTCGGCGCCCAGCCCGCCCATTGGCCCGACCGCATCAGTTTCTCGCCTTCGGCGAGCCGGCGCGGGACGCTGAGGATTAGCGCCATCGTCATGTCGGCGGTGTCCTCGGTGAAGACGCCGGGCGTGTTCGACACCATGATTCCCTTGGCGCGCGCGGCGGCGAGGTCGATATGGTCGACCCCGGCGCCGAAATTGGCGATCAGTTTCAGCCGGTCGCCCGCGGCGTTGATGATATCGGCGTCGATCTCGTCGGTCACCGTCGGCACGAACACGTCGCAGTCGGCAACGGCGGCCTTCAATTCGTCGCGGGTAAAAGCTTCGTCGCGCGCCGACAGCGACACGTCGAACAATTCGGCCATGCGGCCTTCGACATGCGGCATCAACTGGCGGGTGACGATGACGCGCGGGCGTTTCGGACGGGATGAATCGGGCATGGCCGCCGATAGAGCGCGCCGATGCTTGAGGGTCAAGGGGGAGCGGCGCGGATAACTGTGGACGGTGGACCGTTTGCGACGCGCGACCGGTTGATAATGGCCGCCGATTTTGACAAGGGTCGGTTATGACCAGCCGTAAATTTGCAATGATATTGCTCAGCCTTGCCATAGTGGGTCCGGCGGCGGCGCAATCCGACCCTGTCCCTCTACCCTATTGGGCGTCGATCAGCGTCGACGAGGCGCGCATGCGCAAGGGGCCGTCGCCCGATGTGCCCGTCATATGGGAATATCGGCGCAAGGACCTGCCGGTAAAGGTCGTCGCGCGCTTTGAAACCTGGCGCAAGATCGAGGATCCCGACGGGACGCAGGGCTGGATGGCGGCACGCTTGCTCAGCCGGACACGCACCGCGATCGTGACCGGAGACATCCGCCCGCTTCGCGAAGACGCCAGCCTTTCGGCGGCGGTCGCCTATCGCGCCGAGCCCGGCGTCGTCGGCCGGATCACCGATTGCAAGGACGGCTGGTGCCTGTTCGACGTCAAGGGCCGCAAGGGCTGGATCCAGACCGATCATATCTGGGGCGACTGATCGCCACAGAAAAAGGGCCGGACGGTTTCCCGCCCGGCCCGTTCATTCGTTAAAGCTTAGCGCCGCCAGTTGAAGTGGTTGCGGTACACCTTCACCACCCGGCCGTTGCGCTCGTTGACGAGCAGCAGGTCGTTATAGTGACGCACATAAGTCAGGTTGCGACCCGCGCGCGGCACGCCCCAGCGGTTGTCCCAGCTCGGGCGATAGGCCGGAGCGTAATAGTTGGGGCGCAGGGTCGAACCGATACGGAACTGCTGATAGCGGAACGGCGCGCGATAGTTCGAATAGCGGCGATCCTGGCGCCAGTCGCGATGGTCTTCGCGCAGTTCCTGGCGCGCGTCACGATATTCGCGGCGTTCCTCGCGCACATCGTCGCGGTCGCCGTAACGCTGAGCGTGACGCAACTCGCGCTGCTCTTCGCGGACGTCGCGGCGATCTTCGCGGATCTCGCGGGTCTGCGCCTGCGCCATCGCGGGAACCATCATCGCGGCGATCAGGCCGGCGGTGAGAAATTTGCTCTTCATTGTGCCATTCCTTTTCAGTCGGTCAGGGGGAGGGGATCTGCCCGATGACAAACATGGAATAGGCGAGCGCATTTGAACGGAGCCGGAATGCGCCGTTTATTTTCAGGACATTAGTGTCGCAAATTGTCGCGGCTAATACGACGAAACGGCGCCGTCTTGCGACGGCGCTGTGGAACTTTCGCGATGGGCGCAAAAGCCCTCCCTCTTGATGGGGGAGGGTTGGGTGGGGGTGACGCCTCGGGCGTCGGCCAGCGCCGCACCATCACCCCTGCCGCTGCGACTAAGCGGCTCGCCGATGGCGACCCGCCCAGTCTCGCTGCCTCCCCCATCAAGGGGGAGGGGGAATGTCAGACCAGCTCGACCGCTACCGCGGTCGCTTCGCCGCCGCCGATGCACAGGCTGGCGATGCCCCGCGTCTTGCCGTGGCGCTGGAGCGCGGCGATCAGCGTCGTGATGATGCGCGTGCCGCTGGCGCCGATGGGGTGACCAAGCGCGGTCGCGCCGCCGTGGACGTTGATCTTCTCGTGCGGGATGCCGAGGTCGTGCATCGCGAACATCGCGACGCAGGCAAAGGCTTCGTTGACTTCGAACAGGTCGACGTCGCCGATGGTCCAGCCGGTCTTGGCGAGCAGCTTGTTGATCGCGCCGACGGGGGCGACGGTGAAATCCTTCGGCTCCTGCGCGTGCGCGGCGTGCGCGACGAGGCGGGCGACGGGCTTCGCGCCCTTGGCGTCGGCGACCGACTGGCGGGTGAGGACAACGGCGGCGGCGCCGTCCGAAATCGACGAGCTGGTCGCAGCGGTGATCGTGCCGTCCTTGGCAAAGGCGGGCTTCAGCGTCGGGATCTTGTCGGGCATCGCCTTGCCGGGCGCTTCGTCGGTGTCGACGACGACGTCGCCCTTGCGGCCGGCGATGGTGACCGGCGCGATTTCACTGGCGAAGGCGCCGTCGCTGATCGCGCTCTTGGCGCGGCTCAGCGATTCGAGCGTGTAATCGTCCTGCGCCTGACGGCTGAGCTGGTAGGCGTCGGCAGTATCCTGCGCGAAGGTGCCCATCGCACGGCCGGCTTCATAGGCGTCTTCCAGACCGTCGAGGAACATATGGTCATAGGCGGTATCATGGCCGATGCGCGCGCCCGAGCGATGCTTCTTGAGCAGGTAGGGCGCATTGGTCATCGATTCCATGCCGCCCGCGACGATCAGGTCGACGCTGCCCGCGGCGAGCGCTTCGGCGCCCATGATCACGGTCTGCATGCCCGAACCGCACACTTTGTTCACGGTCGTTGCCTGCACCGACTTGGGCAGGCCCGCCTTGATCGCGGCCTGCCGCGCCGGCGCCTGGCCGAGCCCGGCGGGAAGTACACAGCCCATGTAAATGCGCTCGATATCGTCGCCCGACACGCCCGCGCGCTCGACCGCCGCCTTGACCGCGGTCGCGCCGAGATCGGTCGCGCTCGCGTCCGACAGGCTGCCCTGCATGCTGCCCATTGGGGTGCGGGCGTAGGAGAGGAAAACGACGGGATCGGTGGCGGTCATGGCGAAAGACTCCGTAGGGGAAAGATACGTCGGCGGCCCGATTAGCGACTTTGCTGCACTTGCGAAAGGGGGCAGCATCGGCATCGCCATTTGGTGGCGATCAAAAAATTTGCCACCGGTCGATCATTCGGACGGAAGCAGCACCTTGTAGAGCGTAGGCTGGCCGGGTGTGCGCTGCTCGACCTTGAGCACCGCCTGGCTGTCCTTGGCAACCCAGAATCGGCCGGTTGCGCCGCGACCATAGTCGAGGGTCACGACCCAGCACTCAACCCGACGCCCCCCGAATGCGACCGGTTCGGAGCCGGTGACGCTGATGGCATAGGCTTGCGGCGCCCCGCCGCCGGGGTGATAGAAGGGGATGCGCGCCGCATAGCCTTCGCGCCAGGGCAGCGTGGTCATCATCTCGATGTCGGTCTCGAAGTTGAACGTCCCTGTCGGCGTGGCGACGTCGAGCGCGGCAAGGCGGTTGTCGGTGACGGCCGCATCCCCGCGCACATGCCCGGGCGTGAACAACACGCCGGCAACGGCGGTCGTCGTGGCGTCGATGAACCGGGTCCGATGCGAGAGCGGGCGGAAGGTTTCATTCTCGAACCAGCTATCGAGCCGCCGTTCGGATTGGCCGATACCCTCCCAGATCTGCGTGATGTGGAGCCGCCGCTCGCCGGTCACCGGGTCGGGATCGAACGCGATCGTCCGGCTCCAGAGGTCGACGATCGTCCGCCGGTCACCGCGCACGGCGTAGCGAAGATAGCGCGAGGTTCCCGGGCGCAGCCGATCGAAGCGGGGCAGGGGCTGGCCAACCGCGAGCAATTCGTCCGACGCCGTTGCGGTCGGATTCTGGGCCAGGACGATCGGGACGGGAGCCAGCCCTGTCAGAAGAAAGCCGAGCAGGACGACGGAAGTTCGCATGACATTGCCCCTATGACGGATCGCGCGACGCTAGGGCGGGATCGCGTCCGGGCAATTTCCCCTCGACGAAACACATGTCTGCTTCGGTCAACGTCGCCAGCGCCCGCGGAATTGCGGTGACGGTTTGCTTTGCTCCAATTTACCGCTGCCTGAAAAACCGCTGTCCTACAAAAGTCCGCCACACTAGCCTCCTCCGCATGTCCCGAAAAGGAGCTTTGCCAGGCCGCGATTCCAGTGTGAAGTTGCGCAGTTTTCCGCCACTTCGCCAAATCGAAACTGGCGCTCGCAGCGGGTTTCAACTTGCAACCTGCCCTTTGCCATGGTGAAACGGGTGAAAGGGTAGTGGGAGAAAGATAATGGCGACGGTCGCAAGCGAAATTGACGGTGAAACACAGCGTATGCACAAGGTGCTCGCAGCGCAAAAGGCGAGCTTTACCGCGGCGATGCCCGAAAGCCTGAGCGTCCGCGCCGACCGCATCGACCGTGCGGTCGCGCTGCTCGTCGACAATAAAGAGGATTTCGCGAAGGCGGTGAGCGAGGATTTCGGTCATCGCAGCCGCGAACAGACGCTGATGACCGACATCATGCCCTCGGTCAGCGCCTTGAAGCATGCGAAAAAGCATATGGCGAGCTGGTCGAAGGGTGAGAAGCGCAAGCCGACTTTCCCGCTCGGCATGCTCGGCGCGAAGGCCGAGGTTGTCTATCAGCCGAAGGGCGTCGTCGGCATCGTCGCGCCGTGGAATTTTCCGGTCGGCATGGTCTTTGTGCCGATGGCGGGGGTGCTCGCGGCGGGCAACCGCGCGATGATCAAGCCGTCGGAGTTCACCGAGAATGTCTCGGCGCTGATGGCGCGGCTGGTCCCCGACTATTTCGACGCGAGCGAAATGGCGGTGTTCACAGGCGATTCCGATGTTGGCGTCGCTTTCTCGAAGCTCTCCTTCGACCATATGATCTTCACCGGCGCGACGAGTGTCGGGCGCCACATCATGCGCGCCGCCGCCGATAATCTGGTGCCCGTGACGCTCGAACTGGGCGGCAAGTCGCCGACCTTCGTCGGGCGCAGCGCGAACAAGGATCTTGTGGGCCAGCGCGTCGCGCTCGGCAAGATGATGAACGCGGGGCAGATCTGCCTCGCACCCGACTATCTGCTCGTCGCCGAGGATCAGGAAGGCGCGGTGATCGACAGCGTCACCAAGGGCGCGACCGCGCTCTATCCGACCTTGCTCGCCAACGACGACTACACGTCGGTCGTCAACACGCGCAATTACGACCGCCTGCAATCCTATCTCGCCGACGCGCGCGAGAAGGGCGCCGAGGTGATCGAGGTCAATCCGGGCGGAGAGGATTTCGCGAGTTCGAACGGCCACAAGATGCCGCTCCACATCGTGCGCAACCCGACCGACGACATGAAGGTGATGCAGGAGGAAATCTTCGGCCCGATCCTGCCGGTGAAGACATACAAGCATATCGACGACGCGATCGACTATGTGAACGCGAACGACCGCCCGCTCGGCCTCTATTATTTCGGGCAGGACAAGAGCGAGGAGGACCGCGTGCTGACGCGGACGATCTCGGGCGGGGTGACGGTCAACGACGTCCTGTTCCACAATGCGATGGAGGATCTGCCGTTCGGCGGGGTCGGACCGTCGGGGATGGGCAATTATCACGGCATCGACGGTTTCCGCACCTTCAGCCACGCGCGCGCCGTCTATCGCCAGCCGAAGCTCGACGTCGCGGGGCTCGCGGGCTTCAAGCCGCCCTATGGCAAGGCGACCGCGAAGACGCTCGCGAAAGAGCTCAAGAAATAGCTTGGCAAAATGCGGCGCTTCGCCTTAGGGAAGCGCCGCGCTTCGCGCCCACGGGCCCCTGTGGTGAAATTGGTAGACGCGCCGCACTCAAAATGCGGTTCCGCAAGGAGTGCTGGTTCGAGTCCGGCCAGGGGCACCAATAACGCTTGATTTCGATGAAGCGTGACATCGAGCCGGCGAGTGCGGCCGGCTCCGCAAGGCGCATCGATCCGCCAACAGCGCGAAGTGGAAACCGGTTGCGGGCGGCGAGGATGCCGACAGCATCAGCCTGGTCGTCGGGGTGAATCCGTGGTTCTAGCCTCGCCCGGCGCGGGCCGATTGGGCTAGAGAATTAGAAATAGAAGAGAAATGCTTGCGATCCGGGGCGATTTGATATTGTCTCGCCCGGAAATTATGCCCATTCAATACATTATGACCTCACCGGTTTCACATGTGAAAATACCGGGGTTTCAACAGTTTTGAGGGGGCGCATGCGAAAAGCTGGAACGCATTGGCTGCTCGTTACGGCCCTTGCCGGCGGGCTGGCTGCCTGCGCCCCGACGTCCACGGGAACCCCTCCGCAGCCCGCCATCGCCTTGCCCGACCATTGGTCCGGCGACGCGCAGGCGCTTCCGGCGGATGCCGTGCGATACTGGACCCGGCTGAATGACTCGCTCGTCGACCGCCATGTCGAACGCGCGCTGGCGAACAACCGCGACGTGGCACAGGCGGCCGCACGCGTGGCGCAGGCACGCGCGGGCGTTCGCGCCGCGCGCGCCGGCTTCCTGCCGCAGATCGATGCCTCGGGCGGTGTCCGGCGCAACGTCGGCGATCTTGCCGACGATCGGCTGCAATTCTCGCTCGGCGCCGATGCGCAGTGGGAAATCGACCTGTTCGGCCGGATCGGCAATAATGTCGCGGCGTCGCGCGCCGACCTCGCGGCGGCGGGCTATGGCCTTGCCGACCTGCGGCGGCTGATCGCGGGACAAGTGGCGCAGGTGACGGTTTCGGCGCGCGCCTTGGCCGTGCAACGTGCGATCGCGCGCGAAACGCTGACAATCCAGGACGAAAATCTGCAGATCGCCCGCTGGCGGCTACAGGCTGGCCTCGTGTCGAGCCTCGACGTCGAGCAGGCGGCCGCGCAGCGCGCGCAGACCGCGGCCAGCATTCCCGCGCTCGAACGCGATTTCGCGCAGGCGGCGAACACCATTTCGACCTTGATCGGCGAACCGCCCGGCGCGGTGCGCGCGGCGCTGGACGCCGACGCCCGCGCGATCCCCGTTCCGCCCGAGGCGGCGGGGCTAGACACGCCCGCGGCGATCCTGCGGAGCCGGCCCGACGTGCGTCAGGCCGAAGCCGCGCTGCTCGCCGATACCGCGCGCATCGGCGTCGCGCGCGCACAATTGCTGCCGCTCGTGCGGCTGACGGGCAATATCGGAACCTCCTCGTTCGGGATCGGCAATCTGTTCGATGTCGTCACCGGCGGGTTGTTCGCCGGGGTCAGCCAGCTCATCTTCGACGGCGGACGCGCCCGCGCGCAGGTTGCAGGCGCAGAGGCCGCGGCGAAGGCGTCGCTCGCGGCGTGGGAGCAGGCGATCCTCGGCGCGCTCGAGGATGTGGAAAGCGCGGCGGTCGCATCGACAGCGGCGCGCGAGCGCGTCCTGCTTTTCGGCACGGCGCTCGAGGCCGCGAACAATGCCGCGCTGCTCGCGCGCAGCCAGTATCAGTCGGGGCTGATCGATTTCCAGACTTTGCTCACTGCCGAGAGCCAGTTGCTCGGCGCACGCAATGCGCTCGCCGCGAGCGAGGCCGAGCGTGCCAACGCCTTCATCGTGCTGAACCAGGCGCTCGGCGGCGGATCTAGCGATGCGAATTTGGGTCCGGACAGCCCGGACGGAGGAATATCACAATGACCGACACCGCGACCGAGCCGCAGGAGCTCGACGAATTCCTCGGCGCCAAGCCGCGCCCGCGCTGGCGGCGCTGGATGAAATATTGGCTGCCGGCGTTGCTCGTGCTTGTGGTGCTGCTCGGCGTTGCGACCTGCGCGCGCGGGGGCGGCGAACCCGAATATATCACCGAAAAGGTGGCCGAGCGCGCGCTGGTGCTCAGCGTGACGGCAACCGGCAATCTGCGCCCGACCAATCAGGTCGAGGTCGGGTCCGAAGTGTCGGGCAAGATCGACCATATCTATGTCGATGTGAACGACCGCGTGACGCAGGGGCAGGTGCTGGCACAGATCAACACCGACGTGATCGAGGATCAGATCACGCAGGCGCAGGCCAATCTGAACGCCGCGCGCGCGCAGGTGGCGCAGGCGCAGGCGACGCTCGACGTCGACCGGGCGCAGCTCGCGCGGCTGGAGAATGTCTTCCGCATCTCGGGCGGCAAGGTGCCCTCGCAGGTCGAGTTCGATCAGGCGAAGGGCGCGGTCAAACGCGACGTCGCGGCAGTCGCCGCGGCGAATGCGAACGTCCGCGCAGTCGAGGCGCAGCTGTCGACATCGATCACCAACCGCAACCGCGCGGTGATCCGCTCGCCGGTCTCGGGCGTCGTGCTCGCGCGGCAGGTCGAGCCGGGGCAGACCGTCGCGGCGAGCTTCAACACCCCGACCTTGTTCATCCTCGCCGAGGATCTCTCCGCGATGCAGCTCCGCGTCGAAATCGACGAAGCCGATGTCGGGCAGGTACGCGAAGGGCAGGGGGCGAGCTTCACCGTCGATGCCTATCCGGGCCGCCGCTTCCCCGCGCGCGTCGAGCGCGTCGATCAGGCATCGAGCAACACGGCCTCGCAGGCGAGTCAGCAGGCGACCGCCGCGACTGCAGGCAGCAACGCCGTCGTCAGTTACGAAGCGCGCCTCGCCGTCGCCAATGCCGAGGGTGTGTTGCGGCCGGGGATGACCGCCACCGCGACGATCGCGACGGGAAGCACGGGCAAGCAGCTTCTCGTTCCCAACGGCGCCCTTCGTTTCCAGCCCGACGCGAAAGAGAAGGGCGAGGCGAGCGTGCTCAATCCCGAAATCGGGCTCGAGCAGAATGAGCAGCGCGCGACGATCGGGGCGGGCAGCCGGCAGCGTGTCTGGGTTTTGCAGGCCGACGGCAAGCTGAAGCCGATCGATGTCGTCACGGGCGAGAGCGATGGGCGCCTGACCGCGGTGACGTCGAAGCAATTGCGCGCGGGCATGAAGGTCGTGACGGGCAAGGCAGCTGTGGCCCAGTGACCGCCAATCCGCCCTCGAAACCGCCGCTGATCGAGCTCGAAGGCATTACCAAGACCTTCGGCAAGGGCGAGGCGGCGTTTCAGGCGCTGAAGGGCGTCGATATGCGCGTCGAGCGGGGCGATTTCGTCGCGGTGATGGGGCCTTCGGGTTCGGGCAAGTCGACGACGATGAACGTCCTCGGCTGCCTCGACGTGCCGACGAGCGGCATCTTCCGCTTTCGCGGCGTCGAGGTACAGGCGCTCGACCGCGACCAGCGCAGCCTTTTGCGCCGCCGCTATCTCGGCTTCGTGTTTCAGGGCTTCAACCTGCTGGCGCGCACGACGGCGGTCGAGAATGTCGAACTGCCCTTGCTCTATCGCGGCGAGAAGAAGGCGGTGCGCCATGCCGCCGCGATGCGCGCGCTCGACCAGGTCGGGCTGGCGCCATGGGCCGATCATACCCCCGCCGAACTGTCGGGCGGCCAGCAACAGCGCGTCGCCATCGCGCGCGCGCTCGTCACCGAACCCGCGGTGCTGCTCGCCGACGAGCCGACGGGCAATCTCGATACCGAACGCTCGATCGAGATCATGCAATTGCTCACCCGATTGAACGGCGAAGGCATCACCATCCTGATGGTGACGCACGAAGAGGAAATGGCGGCGTTCGCGCGCACCGTGTTCCGGTTCCGCGACGGGCTGGTCGAAAGCGTCGAGCATCGCGCGCGGGCGATCGCCGGGGAGGCCGGCTGATGCTCGGCATGTTCGGCGCGACGCTGCTGCTCGCCTTCCGTGAAATCCGGCGACACCTGCTGCGCTCCTTCCTGACGACGCTCGGGATCATCATCGGCGTCGCGGCGGTGATCACGATGGTGACGCTGGGCAATGGCGTCACCGCGTCGGTCAAGAACCAGATATCCTCGCTGGGATCGAACGTGCTGATCGTCTTTCCGGTCCGCGGCGACCGCGGTGCGCCGCGGCCGTTCAAGCAGGACGACATCGATGCTGCGCGCAGCCAGATCGCCGGGGTCGAAGATGTGTCGGGCAGCGTCTCCTCCAGTGCCACGGCCTTCCACAACGGTCAGAGCTGGCAGACGAGCGTGCAAGGCGTCGAGAATGCCTTCCTCCGCGCCCGCTCGGTCGAGGTCGAGGACGGGCGCAGCTTCTCGGCCGAGGAAGAGAGTGCGGGCAAGAGCGTCTGTCTGATCGGCCCCAAGGTGCGGGCGGCGATCTTCGTTGCGGGTGCAAGCCCGCTCGGCGCGAAAGTCCGTCTCGACAATGTGTCGTGCACCGTGGTCGGTTTGCTTAAGGAACGCGGCGAGGGCGGGGGTCCCGATCAGGACGGCGACAATGTCGTGATGATGCCGCTCAAGACCGTGCAGCGACGCTTCACCGGTAACGACAACCTGCAATATTTCGTGATCAAATATGACAGCGCCTATGCGAGTACGACGATCCAGGCCTCGCTCGTCGCACTGCTGCGCGAACGGCGATTGCTTCAGGGCACCGCCGCCAACGACTTCAACGTCGTCGACACCGCGCAGGTCAATCAGGCGCTGGGCGCGGCGACCGGGGCACTGACCGCGATGGTAGCGGTGATCGCGGGGATCAGCCTGCTGGTCGGCGGGATCGGTATCATGAACATCATGCTCGTGTCGGTCACCGAACGGACGCGCGAGATCGGCATTCGCCTCGCGATCGGTGCGCTCGCGCGCGAGGTGCAGCTGCAGTTCCTGACCGAAGCCGTCGTCCTTTGCTGCTTCGGCGGCGTCGTGGGCATCGGGCTCGCCTTCCTGCTTTCGTGGAGCATGGCCGGGGTGATCGACGTCCCCTTCCTGTTCGATCCGCTGGTCAACGTGCTGAGCTTCCTTTTCTCGGCCTTGATGGGGATCACCTTCGGCTTCTATCCCGCGCGCCGGGCGTCGAAGCTCGATCCGATCGACGCGCTGCGGCACGAATGAAGGCGCGTCAGCTTCGCGTCGTCAGCCACCGGCTCGCCGCGAGCGCCAGAAAGCCGACGACGAGCCCCCAGAAGGCCGATCCCAGCCCGAACAACGTCAGGCCCGATCCGGTGGCGAGGAAGGTCAGGATAGCGGGGTCCCGGTCCGATTTTGCGGCGAACATCGACTCGATCGCGCCGAGCAGCGCAGGGATCAGCGCGACGCCCGTCAGCGCCGCGATGACCGTGGGCGGCAGCGCGAGAAAGAGGCGCACGAGCAGCGGCGAGAAGATGGCGAGCAGCAGATAGAAGCCCGCATAAAGCATGCCGACGGTCCACCGTTTTGCGCGGTCGGGGTGCGCTTCGTCGGCGGTGCAGATCGCCGCGGTGATCGCCGCGAGGTTGAGGCCGTGGGCGCCGAAGGGCGCCGCCGCGAGCCAGGCGAGGGCGCTGCCGACGATCAGCGGGCGCGGCGGCGGCGCATAGCCCGCGCCGCGCAGCACGACGAGGCCGGGCAGGTTCTGCGATACCAACGTCACGAGAAACAGCGGCACGCCGACGCTGAGGATCGCGCGCGCGTCGAAGGCGGGAACCACGGGCAAAAGCATGCCGAAGGTGGCACCCGGCGGTAGCGGCCCGATGTCGCCGCGTAGCAAGGTCAGCACCATGCCCGCCGCGAGCGCGAGGAGCAGCGCATAGAGCGGCAGCCGCGCGCGCGCGACGACGAAGACCGCGACGAGCAAGGCGACGAGCAGCGGGTCGGCGGCGCCGAGCCCGAACAGCTTGAGGCAGAAAGGCAGGAGCACCCCCGCGAGCATCGCCGAGGCGATAGGCGCCGGGATGCGCTCGGCGAGCCGTCCGAGCAGCGGCACGATGCCGAGCAGGATCATCATCAGCGCCGCGGACAGGAAGATGCCGATCGCGACGGGCCACGACAGGCCGGGTGCCGCGGCGGCGAGCAGCGCCGCGCCGGGTGTCGACCAGGCGAGCACCACGGGCATGCGCAGCCGCCACGACAGCGCCGCACCCGCTATAGCGATGCCGAGGCACAAAGCGGTGACCGCCGACCCCGTCTGGTCGCCCGACGCGCCGAGGTTGCGCATCGCCTGGACGACGAGCGCGATCGTGCCGCCAAAGCCGACGAGCGCGGCGATCAGCGCCGAGGACCAGGCCGGGACGGGGGGCAGGCTACGCAGCATCGTTTCGGTTCTCTGGCTTGTCGGAGCGGTTCAGGCGGGCGCTGGCGCAGCATCGCGGTCGGGGGCGAGCTGGCGGCTATAGAGCCAGCCGATCCCGATCAGGCTGAAGCCGAGCGCGACGAACGAGCCGATCCGCGCAAGCCCTTCGAGCCCCGAGGCATCGAACAGGAAGACCTTGCCCGCCGCGGCGATCATCAGCACCAGCGATGCGATGCGCCAGTCGTGGCGCTTCGCCCGGATGCCCCATAAGAGGAAGCCGAGCGCGAGCGCGAGGATGAGGATCGACCGCAGGATATTCTCCGCGTCGGTAACGCCCGGCTGTGCGAGCAGCGCGCCGTGGAACAGCTGGCGAAGCGTCGCCCACGCAAAGCCCAGCGCGAGCAGCATCGTTACAATCTGGATCGCGCGGTCGAGCTCTGCCGGTGCCTTGGCGAAGAGCGCCGGCATCCGCGTCAGCCCCAGCCACGGCAGCAGGAACAGCGGGAGGAGCAGGTTGACGAGCGGCCAGCCGCCGACCGCCTGCGCCGACCACAAGGGATTGTGCAGGATGAGGCCATAGAAGAGCGCATGCGCGGTGCCCGTGACAATTAGCGGACGGGCGACGCCGGTCAGCCCGCGCGCCATCGCGAACCAGCCTGCGCCGATCAATATCGCCTCCCAGATCAGCCGCTGAAGGATGCCCGTCGTGACGAAATCCCCGCCCGCCGCTGCGGCGAAGCCGATGCGATAGAGCGAATGGACGGCGACGCCGCCGACTATGGCGGCGAGGCTGAGCGCCGCGATCCACAGCCAGCGGGGGAGCGCATCGCGGATCAGCCAGACGGGTATCGCGAAGAGCAATGCGGGAAGCAGCAGGCGCAGCAGCAACGGTTCGATCGTGAGCAGCGTGTCATCGAATTGCATCGGGACACCGGCGAGCGATAGCAATGCTTTCGTCGACCAGATGGCCATCGGAAGCGCCGCCCACGCCAGACTGAGCGTCGCGAGGCTGGCGGCCGCGCCGTCGATGCGGCTGAAGAGGATCCGCCGCGTCGCAAGAAGTACCGCCGCCCCGCCCAGCGCCGGGACAAGCATTAGCGCGTTCGCCGGCAAAACCTGCGCGAACGCACCGTAAGCGAACAACGCCGCGCCAATCTGACCGACCCGGCGCACAATCGCGCCGTCGGCGCGAACCGCGAACAGGAGCGCGGCGGCGGCAAGGCCGGCCCAGCGGATTATCGCCATGCCGTCGGTGCCATCCGCGCCCTCGATCAGCCGCGGCAGTTCGACCAAGGCCCGCGATGTTGCGACGAGCGCGACCAGTGCGGCGCCTACGAAGCCTGCCGCGACGCGTTCGATGCATGCGTCGAGTGCGGCCTTTCCGAAGAAGAGCAGCCCGATTGCAACCGCTGCGATGCCAAGCGGCGCTAGCCACGCGGGAATGAGGAGGATAATGGCCAGCGCGAGAAGGACCCCCGCCGTCGCGGTCAGCCACGCGATGCGGCCGTCGTTTGTCCGCCCCTCGACGCGCCAACCGCGACCGATGGCGGTAGCCGCCAGCAGCGCGCCGCCCAGCGCGACCAGCGCGAGCGATCCGTCGGCGACGCTCCAGAAATGCCATTTCGTCAGCGGCGCTGCGGCGAGCGCGATGATGCAAAGTTCGAGCGTCGGGCGCAGGCTTTTGGGGAGCGCCCACATTCGCGCAAGAAGCGGCAAGGCGTGGATGATCAGCAGCGACAGTCCGATCAGGCCGAACCAGAAGGGCGTGGGATCGGGCCACGCAGCCAGCAGGGCCAGCGAGAGCAGCAGGCTGATCGCCGGAACGATCGCGAAGCCGCGCTCGCGCCAGGTGAGCCATTGGCCCGCGGCGGCGATGAGCGCGAACAGTCCCCAGTGGAGCGGCGCGAAGCCACCGTAGCCGACGAGCAGCGCCAGCTGGAGCGCCCCGACGACCGCGGAGGCGGTGCGCAGCAGCGTCGAACGCGGCCCGTCGAACGCCATCATCGGCAGCACGATGGCGAGAAGAAGGACGAAACCCCCGATCGAGACCGACGCGACGACGTCGAGCGCCGCGCTCGCGAGGACCATCCAGAGACCCCAGCCGATCCCGCCGATCAGCGCCGCAAGCGCGAGCCACGGCCAGCGCCGCGCGCGCGCAACCCCCGCGAGCCCGGCGATCGTCAGCGCGAGATAGACCGCGAGCAGCGGCACATTGGGTTCGACCGCCCCGACCATCGCGGGCGCCGCCAGCCCGCCCGCGAGCCCGAGCAGCGCGCTCGGCGGACCGAACCGGAGCGACAGGCCGAGTGCCGCAGCGGTGACGAGCGCGAGCGCGAGGAAGGCGAGCAGCGGCCCGATCAGCTGATAGACGTTCGCCGCGACCATGATCGCGGCATAGAGCGTCGCGATGCCGGCGCCCGAAAGCGCCTGCGGCACGCGCACGTCGCGCAATTTCTCTTCGTTGCGCCAGGCATATTCGGCGCCGCCGATTAGCCCGAGGCCGAACAACAGCCCGGCGACGATCTGTACGCCCGGCGTGAAGATGCGTGCAAAGAAGCCGGCATCGATTGCATAGCGGACGATCAACACGCCGGCGATCGCGAGCGTGAGCCCGCCGGCCCAGATCGGCAGCGTCTTCCCGAACAGATTTTCGAACCGCGACGCGAGACTGACGGGCGGTCCGGCCGGAACGGGTGCCTTTGGCGGTTTCGGCGCAGGCGCCGCGCCAACGGCGGGCGAGGGCAGCGTTTCAATGGTTCCGGGCGTCTTGACGGGATCGTCTGATCGCGCGGGAAGTGGTGTTGCCTCGGCAGCAACGGCGGGCTGGCCCTGCGCCGGAGCGGCAGTCTCGTGAGTGGCCGCAGCGACCTCGGCGGCCGCGTCCCCGGTCACCGGCGGTGCAGCCCCGCGCTGCAGCGCGCCGATCCGTCTGGCCGCTTCCAGCAGCGTCGCCTCGGCGCGCTTCAACCGGCCGCGGGTGTCCATCAACAGAATGAACAGGATGATGATGGCCAGAAACGCAAGGAAGTCGAACACGTTGATCCCTTCAGCCTGTGTTCCTAGCAGGCAGCGGAAGCAATTTCGATCTGTTTGGCAGCGTAAATGACTTTGCGCATCTCAAGGCAGGCGATGTCACCGGCCCGATACGGCAATCGATCCGTCAACCCGGGTTCGACCAGGTCGACAGGATGACCTCATGCCGGAATTCGCCCGAGGCCGGAACGGCCGCGCCCGACAGCGTCAATCAGTAAACCACGTTCCAGCCCTGGGACCCGGCGAATTGATTGGCGTAACCCCAGCACAGCAGGCCCGGCCGTTCCGCTGAGGCGCTTCCCTTGGTGAGCCGGTAAAGGAGCTGGCGGCAGCGAAAGCCGCCGACGGGCTCTTCGCTGACGATGGTCAGCGACCCCTGCGATTCGGCGCCCTTCCAGCGATGGACATGGCCGATCGCGAACTCGCCCAATATATGCTTCGATCCATTATAGGGACGCGGTGTTTCGTCGCGCGGAAAGACCGGCCAGCCATCATAGGCATAGCCGCCTTCACAGCCGGTGCAGCGCACCTTTCCGAAATCGTCATAGGCCTTCTTCACGGCGGCGAAGCCTTCGGGGTCGGGCAGTTCGCTTGGATATGCAATCTTGGACGACGATGCCTTTTTGGCAGGCGCAGGCGCCGTGGCTTTTCCCCCTGAAGGCGCGTCCGCGGGGGCCGTTTCTTCGGCGACCTGCTTCGGTGCCTCGGCGATGCGGTCGGCAATCCGCTTGAGGAAGCCTTGGCCGAGGGCCGGCGTGGGCAATGCCAGGAGAAGCGCGGCGCAGCCGGCCACCGGGATCAGGGTTCGCATGACATTTCCATATTCTCAACGCGAGCGTCCGGAAGACGGGGCCGGGCGCCCTGGGAACGGCCGGTATCGGCCTGTTTTTTTGTGAGCGTGGCGGAGTGCCGGGGGAGGGGGGCGATCCCGCCGGCACTCCTTTGCCGACGCGATCAGCCTTCGGGCTTCGCTTCGGCTTTCGCGCGGGCTTCGGGTTTCGCTTCGGCCTTGGCGCGCGCCTCGGGCTTCGCTTCGGCTTTCGCACGCGCCTCGGGCTTGGCCTCGGCCTTGGCGTGCGCTTCGGGCTTGGCTTCGGCCTTGGCCAGCGCGGGCATCGGCAGGCCGAGCGCGATCGCCGCGGCGAGGAAGGGGAGTTTGCTCATGATATGGCTCCATAATCGGTGAAGGTGGAGCAGAGGGACCGGCCTCTTGCCGGAAGTGGCGCGGGACAGGCCGGTCGTCTCTGCTCGCGGCTCGATGCCGCAACCGTCACGCTATGGGTGTGTGGAGGCCGGCGCCCCGCGCTTGCTTCGAAACCGGATCGCGGTGCGACATGGCGGCTGCGGCGTCGACCAAAGCGGACGTCGGCGCGACGAATGCGTCAGGACAGGCCGAGCCGGTCGAGCACGGCGCGGACATAGCTCGGCCCGACCTGCACGATCGCGCCATCCTCCATTTCGAGCGCGATGAGCCCTTTGCCGAGCCGCTGTACGGCTTTCACCAGCGCGGGCCGGATGAAGGTCGACCGATGCACGCGCATCAATTGCTGCGGATCGAGCAGCTGTTCCAGTGCCGTCATCGAAATTCGGTGGATGTAGCTGCGCGTCGAGGTGTGGAGCAGCACATAGTCGCGCGCGGCCTCGACCCATTCGATCTGGATGATGGGGAGGCGGAGGTTGCCGCTGGCGACCTGGACCCAGATCGCTTCTTCGCGGATTTCAACCGGCGGGGCGCTGGCGATCCGGTCGACCGCATCGCGCATCGCCCGCCGTCGACGCGCCCGCTCGACCGCCTGGCGCAGCCGGTCGAACCGCACGGGCTTCAAAAGATAGTCGGCGGCATCGACCTCGAACGCGTCGGGCGCATATTGTTCGAAGGCAGTGACGAAGATGATTTCGGGGCGCGGGTCGGCGACCAGGTCGGCGGCGACGCGGATGCCGCTCTTTTGCGGCATCGAGATGTCGAGCATCACGAGATCGGGCCTGAGCGCGGCAATCCGCGCTTCGGCCTCATCACCGGTCGAAGCCGTCCCCACAACCTCGACATCGTCGATGTCGCCGAACAGCGTTTCGAGGCGCCGGAGCGCGAGCGGCTCGTCGTCGACGAGCAGGACGTGAAGCGCGCTCATGCCGCGAGCTCGTCGCTGCGCCGCTCGAGCGGCAGGCGCGCGATCGCGAGGAAACCGCGTTCGCGTTTCAGCGTTTCGAGGCTGCCCCTGGTGCCATAGAGTGTCTCGAGCCGCTGGCGGACATTGGCGATGCCGACGCCCGTGCCCGGCCTTGCGTCCTTTTCCTGCCCGGCGCCATCGTCCTCGACCGAGACGAGCAGCATATCGTCGTCGCTCGACGCTTCGACCCTGATCGTCACCGGCACCGCGGACGGTGCGAGCGCATATTTGATCGCATTCTCGATCAGCGGCTGGAGGAGGAAGCCCGGCACCAGCGCGCTGTTGAGGGCGGGCGGACAGACGAATTCGACCGCGAGCCGTTCGCCGAAGCGGACGCTCTCGATCTCGAGATAATGTTGCAGCGTCGCGAGCTCGTCCTCGAGCGGCAGCAAGGCGTCGGGTTCGGACGATAACGTCGCGCGCAGGAATTCGGACAGCTTGGCGAGCATCGCATCGGCGGTGCGATATTCCTTCGTGACGATCAGCGACGAGATCGCGTTGAGCGTGTTGAACAGGAAATGCGGGTTGAGCTGATAGCGGAGCGCCGCGAGGCTGGCGGCGCTCGCGGCGGCTTCGGCGCGGCTGGCGGCCTCGCGCGCCACGGCAAGCTCCAGTTCGCGTTCGCGCGTCAGCTTGTTCGCCTCGATCACCGTAAACGCTGCGCCGAGCAATGCGAACTGCCAGATGAGCGCGATGAAATTGTTGGTCGCGCGAAGGCCGAAGGGCGCGGCCATTTGCGACGATACGACGAGCCGGCCGATCCATTCCCCCGTTGCCGCGTCGATCAAGGCCAGCATGCCCGAGGCGAGGCACACGGCAGCGCCCATTGCCGCAAGGCGAACAGCCATGTTGCGGTGGCGGGTTTTCCGAACCGTCCAATAGACACCCCAGGACAACAGCGTCCCCATCACGCAGATGTTGATCACCGAAACGATGACGTAGGTGCTGGCGCCGCTGAAGATGTGATAGGGAATGAGGTATAGCACGCCGGACAGGGTCCAGGTCGCGATGACCAGCGAAATGGTCTGACGATGTTCGGGCTTCAGTGGCATGGCAATTCCAATGTGTAGTTCGCGCCGAGCATAAGGGAAGTGGGCGCGATTGACGTCCTTGCTCGTCGCACCGGCGTCCGTCTTCGTCGCGCCGGATCATGCCCGGCGACACCCGATCCGCCTTGGTCGCAGGCTGATGGAACAGCCGCCCGAGGGCCGATAGCCGACCTCCATTCGCGGCACCGTGCCGCCAAGGAGACACGCTATGGCATATCGTTATCGCGCAGGCCTTGCCGCCTTCGGGCTGCTTGGCACGCTTATTCTCGTCGAGGCGCGCGTGACCGCCGCTGGACCGACGACATCTGTTGCTGCGCCCGCGGCGACGGAGCAGCCGCTCGAAATACTCCCGTCGGGTCATCCCGTTGTCCTCGTGAGCATCGATGGCTCGGCGCCCAGGCGCTTCGTCATCGATACCGCGGCGAGCAGCACCACGATCATGCCGAAACTGCGCGCCGAAATGCCCGGGCTCGTCGCCAAAATGTCGGACGACCCGCTCGATGGTGCGGCGGGGCGGAGCGACGTCGAAACGGCGGTGGTCAAGCAGGTTGAGGTCGCCGGGCATGTCTTCCACTCGCCCGAACTCATGCTGCTTCCGCCCGGGCCGACCGACCGGCTTGGCACCGACGGCATATTGGGTGCCGACATTATCGCCGATTTTGCGGTCGAGCTGGACATGCCCGGCCGCCGCTGGCGCATGACGCGCAAGGTCGAGGCTGGAATGCTCGACGGGCTTCCGGTGACGGTTCCTTTCGTGCTCGACGACATGCGCGCGCCGCGCCTGACGATCCGCCTCAATGGCGTCGAAGTGCCCGCGATCCTCGACACCGGCGCGCGCGGGACGATCATCAACTGGGCCGCTGCGAAAGCGATTGGGCTTTCTCCGGATAGCCCGGGGCTTGCCAAGGCATCGGATATCAAGGGCGCGACGAACCATGCGACCGCAAGCGTCGAAGCGCCGATCGACGCGCTGACGATCGGCGAAGCGAAGGTCGAGGGCCGCAAGGTGCGGATCGCCGACCTGTCGGTGTTCAAGGTGCTCGGGTTCACCCTCGACCAGCCCGCGGTGATCCTGGGCATCGACATGTTCGCCGACCGGCGCTTCGTCATCGATCATCCGGGGCTGCGCCTGCACATCTCGCCGCCGGCCGTGCCGGCCCCGAAACAACCCTGATCGTCAAGGGAGCAGCAGCATGAACAAGATACTGACCGGCAGCACCGCGCTTGGCGCGCTCGCCATCGCCGCAACCGCCGCCTTCGCCCAGCAAGCACCCAAGCCAAAGATCGAAGCCGTCTATTGGCTCTCCGCCGAAACCGTGTCGGGCATGGCGACCGGCCAGCCGGCGGGCGTGGCGAAGAATCTCTCGCTCCAGCTCGGCTCGGCGCGCCGCAGTCCCGCGCCGAGCGCCGAACATCTGCCGCCGCAGGCGTTGCGCGCGGGCGATCGCCTGCCGCTCGTCACGCCGGCCGGTGCGGCGCCCCGGGTAGATGGCAAGCCCGATTACCGGCCCGGCCCTCCGGACGCGCCAAAGGGGCGGATCGAGCTCTACTGGGGCTGCGGCGAAAATGCCCCCGCGGGCCAGCCGGTGGTCATCGACCTTGCGACGATGAAGCCGGGTGCGGCGTCGCCCTTTGGCGCGATCCCCAATGTGAAGGCGATGGTGCCGCCGTCTGCGGGGCGTCACGCGACCTATGGCGAATGGCCGGGGGACAAGAACGGCACGCGTGTGCCGCGCGCCGCTTCGCTTGTCGGCGATCATGTTGTGCAGGGCAATTATTCGCCCGAGATGCGCTTCGCCGTCGCCGGCGGGAATGATTTCCTCGCGCCGCTCGCGCCGCGGAACTCTGAGCTTGCGTCGGGGGCGGTCAAGGTCAGCTGGCCTGCGCTCGCCAATGCGCGGGGTTACATCATGACGGTGACTGGTGCGCGCGAAGATGGGACGATCGTGATGTGGACGTCGAGCGCGGTGCGCATGCCTGGCATGGCGTTGCCCGACTATCTTGAGCAATCCGACATCGCGCGCCTCGTCCAGCAGCGCATCCTGCTCGCCCCGGACGCCACCGAATGCGTCGTCCCGTCGGCGGTCGGCAAGGCATCGGAATCGGCGATGCTGATGATGACCGCCTATGGCCCCGAGGCCAATTACGGATCGCCGCGCGAAGCGTCCGCGGGCTGGGGCGTCAAGCTGCGCACCAAGGCGACGCATATGAGCATGCTCGGCGTCGATCTCGCGTCGCTGATGGGCGGAGGGGACACCGACAGCGACGCGCCGGCGGGCGACGCCAAGCCGAAAAAGAAGCGCGGCCTGCTGCGCGGGATCGGCGGCGCGCTCGGCTTGCCCGGCTGATCACCATCTCTTTCCGAAAGCTGAAACCATGAAATATTCCCTGTTAAAGCTCGCCATGCTCGGCCTTTTCATGACAACACCCGCGATCCCTGCGGCGCTGGCCGCCCCCGGCGATAGTCGCGCGCCCAAAAAATTGATGGAGCGCTGGGCCATCGGCACGCCAGGCCCCGGCGCTGGACTGCCGGGCTGGTATTCGAAGGCGCCCGACATTCACGTCCACCAGCCGCGCACTGATGCCCGGATTCCCGTCGCCGAAATTGACCTGCTCCGCCGCCGCGCGATGGTTGTCTTCGACGCGTTGATGATGCAGCCCTCGCTCCGCGATGTGCGCGGCACCAGCCTGCAGGCCGACATCAACATCTCGGTGGTCCCGACGATCGACGGCGTGCGGCTCGTCGCCGCGACCTTCAGCCTCAGCGCGAAGAGCGTGGTCGACGGCAGGCCAGGGGTGGTGCAGCGCGACGGCCGCTACATCGACCCTGACCAGGAAGGCGCCGTGCTGCGCGTCTTCCTCAATCCCTATGACATGATGGCGCGCCGTCAGGTGCAGGCCGAGGGTGTTCAGGGCGGCGGCCTCCAGATCCGCACCGGCTCGGCCTATGGCCTCTATGTTGCCGATCGGCTCCCCGCCTATGACGCCGATTCCGAATATGCGTGGGCCCCGCGGCCGCTCGCGCTGGAGCTTCAGAACGATCGCAGCTGGTATCAACCGGGCGCGGCGGGCGTGCATCCGCTCCTCGTCCACATGTCGAGCTATTCGCAGGAAAATGACGACCTCCGTAGCGACCGGCTCAATCCCGAACGTCCGGCCGCACGCCTCGCCGCCGCGATGTTCATGACCGATTGGGAAGATGTCCGGCGCCGCATGAAGGCGGTGGCATGATGCGCCGCGCTTCTTTCACCGCGCTCGCGCTGGCGCTTGCCGCCGCGCCATCCGCCGCCTTCGCCCAGCGCGCTGACGATAATGCGACGACGAGCGCCGAGGATGCCTTTGGCACCTCGATCGGCGGCGAGCAGATCGGCATCTATAATCCCAATTATGTCCGCGGTTTCTCGGCGGCCGAGGCGGGCAATATCCGCCTCGACAGTCTTTATATCGACCAGCAGGGCGGTTTCACCGACCGACTGATCGGTAGCTTGCAGATGCGTGTTGGGCTGTCGGCGCAAAGCTATCCCTTTCCGGCGCCGACGGGCATCACCGACTATGGGCTGCGCAGTCCAGGCGACAGGGCGCTGGTCAGCCTCGGCGCGCGGCTTGGTCCCTTGGGCGCGGCGGCGCTGGAGATCGACGCGCAGCTGCCGGTAACCGACCGTCTTGCCGTCGGCGCGGGATTGGGACTGATCGCGGACCGGACGCATACCGGCGGCCGCGCGAATTATCGGACCGCGGCGCTCATCGCGCGCTGGGCGCCGGTCGACGGTGTCGCCATCACCCCCTTCTGGAGCCGCACCGGCATTTCGGACGAAGAAAGCCAACCCTTGTTGCTAACCGGCGGCGATTATCTGCCGCCGCGCATCGAGCGCGTGAAGCGGCTCGGCCAGAAATGGGCGACCAACGACGGTGAAACGGTCAACGCGGGCGTCATCGGATCGGCGACGATGGGTGACTGGACGCTGAAGGCCGGTATTTTCCGGTCGATCCTCGACCTCGACCGCTCGCACACCCAGCTTTTCCTCGATGTGCGGGAGGATGGCACCGCCGATGAACTGGTGATCGCCGAACCCGGCCGCCGCTCGGCATCGACAAGCGGCGAGGTGCGGCTGTCGCGACGTTTGGCTGAGGGGCCGCGGCTCCACACGCTGCACCTCTCGTTCAAAGGCCGCGACAGGGTGCGCCGCTATGGCGGCGATACCGCGATCTTCGTCGGCAACCATCCGCTCGAGGAGCCTGTCGCCTTTCCCGAACCCGTGTCGGTGTTCGGGGTGCAGACGCGCGACACGGTGCGTCAATGGACTGCGGGTGTCGCCTATGAAGGGCGGTGGAAGGGCGTCGGCGAACTCAGCCTTGGCCTGCAGAAGACGAACTATCGCAAGCGTGTGCTCGATCCCGATGCCCCGGCGATTCGGACGACCGGCGATCCGTTGCTCTTCAACGCCACCGCTGCATTCCATGCGTCGTCGTCGCTGGCCTTCTATGCCGGCTATACGCAGGGTCTCGAGGAAAGCCCGGTCGCACCCGGCGTTGCGGTCAACCGCGACGATGCGCCGCCCGCCATCCGCACCCGCCAGATCGACGGCGGCGTTCGCTGGTCGATCACGCCGAACATCCGCCTGGTGGCCGGTGTGTTCGACGTCACGAAGCCATTCTATTCGCTCGATGCCACGCGGGTCTTCCGCCAGCTCGGCGACGTGCGGCACCGCGGCGCGGAATTCTCGTTCTCGGGCCAGCTCGCACCGGGGCTGACCGCGATTGCCGGGACGGCGCTGATCGACGCCAAGCTGTCGGGCGACGCCGTCGACAGCGGGCTGGTCGGCCGCAAGCCGCTCGCGAGCTTCGGCCGGCTTTCGACCGCCGTGCTTGATTACCGGCCGACGTTCGCGCCCGATTTTTCGGTCGACATCGTCGTCGAAAGCACGTCCGACCGTATCGCCAGCACCGACGGCAAGCTCGTCATCCCGGCGCGCGCGATCGCATCGGTCGGCGGGCGTTATCGCTTCCATATCGGCAAGGCCCCGGCGACGCTTCGCCTCCAGCTCGCGAACATCGGCAACAAGTTCGGTTGGGCGAACGGGTCGTCGGGGGTCTATCTCTATAATTTCCCGCGTCGGCTCATCGCAACGCTGACGACCGACTTCGGCTGACCCTCTGCTGCATCCTCAAAAATCGGGAGTTCATCATGCAAGCTGTCTTGCGTGCGGCCGTCGCCGCTACCGCCTTTCTGGCCATCGCCAATGTCGCGCAGGCGCAGGGACTCCTGAAATGCCTGGCCGATCGCGCGGTGGAAAAGGTCGAACAGGCCGCGGAGAAAATCACCGAGGACGCCATCAAAGGTTTGGCCCGCCCCCGTGAGCGGACGGGGGTGGACGAAGAGGCGCCCGCTCCGCGTCAGGGCGCGGCGGCGGCGACGCCCGCTTCGGTCAGTCCGCCGCCGCCGGTAACCAAGACCCGTTACATCGACAGCCTGAAAACCCCGCCCGATATCGAGGCGAAAAAGGCGGAGTATAACAAGTTCGGCGAAGTCAGCTGCAACGACTGCGAAGGCGGTGTCGAACTCGCCGGCCGGCCGACTTTCCCCTTCGACGAGTTCAGCGGAAAATATAATGAACGCGCCAAGCGCGCGGGCAGCTGGCCGGTGGGCCACACGCATCGCTGGCAGGGGAAGGGATCGGCGGGCACGTTGACGGTGACGTCGGAAGAACGCGTCGAAGGCTTTCGGTGCCGTCGGCTCGAATATCGGCTGGAGCGCGGCGGCGCCTCCGCCAACCGGCCGAGCCTGATCTGTTTCGGCCTCGCAAACAGCTCGTCGGAAGTCGAAAACTGGCACGAGATATATTGAGCTGCCCGTGGACGCGATATAGGGGCGTTCGACCTGTCATATCGTTAGGCACGAGCGGCAAATCGGGTGTAAGGAGCCGTTGGTGAAAAATCCCTGGGGAGGGCGAATGATGCGGTTGATTGCTCTGGCCCTGTGCGCGGCACTGTTGCCGGCTGAAAGCGCGGCCTTTCAGAAGCGCGAAAGCCTTGCGGGTGGCAATTCCTATTACAGCCAATGCGTTGCGGGTCCGAAGGACTATAGCGCTTGCATCGGATATTTCATGGGCATCGCCGATGCGCCCGTGATGAACACGGGGAAAACGCCTGAAGAGGCCGTGTACTGCCCGCAGGCCGGCGCGACCTACGAGCAGTATCGCGACGTGTTTCACAAATTCCTTCGCGACAATCCGCAGACCCGGCAATTGTCCACGCACCATCTGTTCCTGATGGCGATGAACGCCGCCTTTCCTTGCAAGAGTTCGCCCTATCTCTCGGTCGATCCGAACACCGGCGGTGTGTATATCTCGGTGCCCAAGCCGCGATAGGATGGTGCGTTATATTTTCTCCTGACACCCCGTTCCTGACGGGGTGTCAGGGCAGAACAAACCAAGCCTTTTGGAACGGTACGAAGTTCGGAGAGCCGCTGGTGCCAGTTCTCCGGCTCCTTGCCGGTAACCGGATTTCGAGCGGCGGCTATGATCTGTTCGCGGGCAACGACCAAGCCGACGTTGTTCAGGAACAGGGCCTCGAGGCGTGCGCTGACAGATTTCTGATCATAGGCCGTGTTGTCGGAACTGTAATCTTTTCGGTAGGAATCATGCGCCCGATCTCCCGCGCGGCGCCGACGCCGGCAATCGGGAAGGGTCTAACGCTTCAGTCCGGCCATACAAGGGGAAGCGGCCCAACGCCATTCGCCATGGGAGTGAACAGTGTGGCCACCAGCGTGAGCTTTACGGCCGTGGTTCGTCGGTTATCCTCAAAGGCGTTATCGGGCCACTTATGAAGAAGCCCGGAGATTGGCGGCCGAAACCGGCCGTCGTGGGATAGGGAGGAATTATGGCATTTCGGAAAGCCGCGTTTGCGGCGGTCATGGTCACGACTGCGTTGAACTCGTCGTTGGCATTCGCGCAGGAGGCGGATGACAAGGGTGCGGGACTTGGGGAAGGCGAGATCGTCGTCACCGCTCAGCGCCGCGAAGAACGGCTGGTCGACGTGCCGATCTCCGTCTCCGCTGTGAGCAGCGCGGCGATCGACCGGGCACAGGTCCGCAACGTGTCTGACATCGCGACGATCGTTCCCAACATCCAGATCAACGAGACGATCGGCAACAGCTTCGGGCCGCTGATCACGATCCGCGGCCTGTCGCCTTCGGCCGACACCAGCCTTGCCCGCGATCAGCCCGTGGGCCTCTATATCGACGGGGTGCCGATCGGGAAATCGACCGGGGCGGCCTTCGATACCGTCGATCTGGAACGCGTCGAGGTGCTGCGCGGACCGCAGGGCACTTTGTACGGCAAGAACACGATCGGCGGCGCGGTCAATCTGATCACGCGGAAGCCGAGCGGCGAATTCGGCGGCCAATATCTGGTGGGCGCCGGAAGCTGGGGCCAGTTCAACCAGCGCATTTCGGTCGATCTGCCTGAAGTGGCGGGTTTCAGCGCCAAAGTGGGCCTGATCACCAAGCTCGATGGCGGCTATTATCGCAACAGCGTGCGCAAGGATAATTTCGGCGAAGAAGAGCTGTGGGCGGCGCGCGCCGACCTGTTGTGGCGTCCGTCGGGCAGCTTCAGCGCGCTCTACAGCTATGATATTTCGGACAGCAAGGGCACGCCGAACCAGCTTGCCACCACCGCGGTCACCGGATCGGGCGCGACCGCGTTCGTCAACGCGCTCTTGAGGCCCTATGTGGTGAGCGGACGGACGCGCGAGATCGGGGCGCAAAGCGCGCTGCGCAGCGACTATCGCACCAACGGTCACGCGCTGACGCTCGAATGGGAACCCGGTATCGGCGACCTCACGCTCAAATCGATCACCGCGCGCCGGACCGCGATAACCCGGTCGGCGAGCGATTTCGACGGCAGCCCGCTCGATCTGCTGCGCATCGTTCTCGACAATAATTACAAGCAGTTCACGCAGGAATTTCAGGCGATCGGGACCGTCGGCGACTTCAAATATACGCTCGGCGCCTTCTATCTCGACGACGAGTATGACGTGTTCAATCCGCGCTGGAACTTCCAGTTCGGCGGCAACGCCTTCGACATCAGCGAACGCGGCGGCCGTTCGAAATCCTATGCCGGCTATGGCCAGCTTGCGTGGACGCCGCGCGCGCTCGACGAGAAGCTGACGGCGTCGGTCGGGCTTCGCTACACGCGGGAATCGAAGCACGCCTATGAGCTGCTGCTGTCCAATTCTGCCTATCGCGTCAATCCGGCAGCGCCCGGTTCGGGCGTGTTCCAGCGCGACGCGAACGGCAATCCGGTCACCCGCAGCGGCGGCCCGGCGGCGGGCGCACGGCCGGGGGCAGGCGGGATCGGCTATACCGACCTCAGCCCGCTCGAAAATTCGGGGGTGTGGAAGCGGTTCAATCCCGAATTCAACATCCTCTATAAATTCCAGCCTGATTTTTCGGTCTATGGGCGCGTGGCGACGGGCTTCAAGAGCGGGGGCATCAACGATACCGCCGCGACCAACGCGGCCTTTATGACCTCCTATAATCCGGAAAAGCTGACGTCGTTCGAATTGGGCATGAAATATGGCGGCTTCGGCAACCTGCTCAATCTCAATGCCGCGGTCTATCATTCGATCTACAAGGATTTTCAGGCCGGTGTGCTCGTCCCCGCGCTGGTGACCACCAACATCATCAACGCGGGCAAGGCGAAGTTCACCGGCGTCGAGGTCGAGGGAACGCTGCGCCCCGTCGAAGGGCTGAGCTTCAACTTCGGCGGCGGCTATGTCGATGCGCGCTACATCGATTTCATCCTGCCCGACGGCACCGACGTCACCAAAACCTATGTGCTCTCGCGCGTACCCAAGTGGAACTATCAGGTCGGCGGGCTTTATCGTCACGATGCCGGCGTTGGGCGACTGGAGGCGAGCCTGAACTACAGCTGGCGGAGCAGCCAGTTCTCGTCGATCACGCCGGATACGCTGGCGAAGATGCCGTCCTATGGCTTGCTCGACGGGCGCATCGCGCTCACCCAGATCGAACTTGGCGGCGGCACGACGCTCGAGGTTGCGGCGTGGGGCAAGAATCTGACCGACAAGGAATATCTGGTCAGCGCGATCAACCTCGGTGTCCTCACGCTCGGCCAATTTGGCGATCCGCGCAGTTTCGGCGGCGAGGTTCGTATCCGCTTCTGATCGCGGCGCAGCCGAAATGTCTATGGTATTGGACCCGCCGCGCACCGGGTCGCGGTGGGTCCTGCCCTTTTTGGGAGCAGTGACCTTCCTCACCGCGATCGGCAATATCGGGCTGGTGTCGGTCATGCCGACGATCGGCCGGTTGTTGCACATTCCCGATTTTCTGGTCGCGGGCATTTTTTCGCTCTCGGCGCTGACCTGGGCGATCAGCGCGCCCTTCTGGGTGTCGCGGATCGAGCGCAAGGGGCCGAATCCCTATATTCGCGCGGGGCTCGTGGGCTTCGTCGTGTCTATGGGCGGCTGCGCGCTGTCGGTCGAACTGGGCCTGCTGGGGCTGCTCACGCCTTTCGCCGCCTTCCTGCTCTTTTCGATCTTGCGGTCGACCTATGGCCTTCTCGGTTCGGCGGCGGCGACAGCGACGCAGGCGCTGATCGCGGCGCAGACGGCGGGTGCGGCCCGGACGCGCGCGATCACGACGCTGGCCGGCGCGCTCAGCCTCGGCACCATCGTCGGACCCGCCATCGCGCCCGCGATGATCGTCGAGCCGCTGGGGCCGCTCGGGCCGATGCTGGGTTTTGCGATATTCGGCGTCATCGCCCTGGGGGGAGCCTATCTATTCCTTCCTCGCACGTCGCGTGGTGTGGCGCCGGTCGTCGGCGGCGCGCCGCAAATATCGCTCGCGCAGGTCTGGCGCCGACAGGGGATAGGCCATTATCTGAGCTTTGGGCTGCTGCTCTGCTCGGCGCAGGCGATCAATCTCTATACGATCGGCTTCGTGATCATCGACCGCATGGCCGATGACCCGATGGCGGCGCAGCGGATGATTGGCATCGCGATGACCGCGGCCGCGGTGGCCGCGCTGCTCGGCCAATGGGGTTTCGTTCGGCTGTTCTCGCCGTCGCCGCTGTCGATGATGCGCATCGGCACCGGATTTGCCTTTGCCGGCAATCTTCTGGCCATATCCCATGGCGGGGTAAATGCCGCCGCCCTGGGCTTTATTCTCGCGAGCTTCGGCTATGGCCTCGCGCGCCCGGGGTTCAGCGCGGCGGCGTCGCTCGCGGGGTCGACCGAGGATCAGGTCGCAATCGCCTCTGCCATCACCTTCATCGCCGGGGCATCGATCACCCTGCCGCCCGTCCTCGCCTCGGCCGCCTATCAATGGTGGCGTCCGGCCCCGTTTGCGATCGCCGCGATGATCGGAGGAGCGTTGCTGCTGAGCCATCTGATGCCCGTGCTGGCCCGGCATATTGTCCACAACGAGCGATAGATCGTTCGCCCCGACCCGCTTTATCCGGCGGATGAAGAGCATAATGTCTGACCATGGCGTACACGGCCAATTAGCCCGCGCACAGAAACAGAAACAGAAACTGGAGAGAGAGTGTGGATCGTTATCTTGTCATTTCGTCGGACGGCCATGTCGGCCTGCCCCCCGAAAAATATCGGGGCTATCTGGACTCGAAATATCATCAGCAGTTCGACGAGACCGTCCAGCTCGAAATCAAGGCGCGCGAAGAGCATGAAAAACGCTTCCTGATCGACGACTTCAACAACAAGTGGCGTTCGCGCGTCGGCGACGGGCTCGAGGGCGCGTGGGACGGTACGATCCGCAACCGCGTGCTCGACGGCGACGGCGTCGCCGCCGAAGTCCTGTTCCCCGACGGGATCACCGAACGCAACGCGCCGCCCTTTGGTGCCGACATCGGGCTTCGGCCTTCGGCGGCGCGGGCCGAACTGCAGTGGGCCGGCGCGCGTGCGCACAATCGCTGGCTGGCCGAATTCTGCCAGGACGATCCGCACCGCCGCATCGGACTCGCGGTCATTCCGGCGCTCTATGACATCGACGAGACTGCGAAAGAGATCGAATGGGCGAAGCGCCATGGCCTGAAGGGCGTGTTTTTCCCCGCGCTGACCGACGGCTACGACCTCTATAACCACACCAAATATCACCGCATCTGGGCGATGCTCCAGGAAATGAACATGCCGCTTCATTTCCACTCGGGCGCGGCGCCCGCTTATGACACGACACAGCCCGGCTGGATCGGCACCTTCCTGTGCGAGTTCGCTTTCTGGATGACGCGGCCCTTGTGGGCGATGACCTTCGGCGGGGTGTTCGAGGAATATCCGAAGCTGAAAGTCTGCTTCACCGAGGCGGGCGGGGAATTCTGGTTCCCGTGGGTGATGCAGCTGATGGATGTCCGCGCTTCGGCCAAGCATACGAGCGGGAAACTCGGCGATTATTATGCCAATATGAGCATGAAGCCGAGTGAGTATTTTGCGCGCAACATCTGGGTCGGCTGTTCGGCGCTGCCCGACGAGGAAACGACGCAGGCCTATTATGACATCGGCGTCGACCGCATCCTCTGGGGCACGGACTATCCGCATCCCGAGGGAACCTGGCCGCACACGTTCGAAAAAATGTCGGCTAGCCTCGGCGGACTGCCCGACGACGATATTCAGGCGATGCTCGGTATCAACGCGCTCGACGTCTATGACGTCGATGCCGACGCGCTGTGGAAAATCGCGGGTGAAATCGGGCCGCGCCGGGAATTGTTCGTCAAGCAGGCGGCCGAATAGGCCGGCCCGCAGGGGGCGTTCGGGGAAATCTGCCGGCGTTGCAGTGCTTGCACGGGCCGCCGGCCCGCACTACGCACCGCTCCTGCCCGGCGGGTTTCCCAGAGCGATCATAACGCGTTCAACTGGCCAGGGCAGGCTCTAAGGTGGGTTGATGTCAAGCTGGCGCGGGATCGAGGAATTTCTGGCGGTTGTCGATCAGGGCAGCTTCACGGCTGCTGGCGACCAGCTCGGTCTTTCCAAATCCTATATCAGCAAAACGGTGCACGAACTGGAAGAGCGGCTGGGCGTGCAGCTGCTCGTCCGGACGACGCGCCGCCTGTCGTTGACCGGCGCCGGCGAAAGCTTCCATCGCGAATGCGCTCAGCTGCAACAACGGCTGAGCGAGGTCGAAAAGCAGGTCGGACTCTATAGCACCCAGCCGGTGGGCCGGCTGCGCATCGGGCTCAGCGATATTTTCGGTTCGGATTATATGTCGGCGCTGCTCGCCGAATTCAGCGCCGAACATCCCGGGATCATGATCGAACCGATCGCCTATCTGAACGAAAACGAGATTGTTCAGGAAAGCTTCGACATCGTCATCCGTTATGGCGCGTTGCCGAATTCGAACTTGCGCGCGCGCACCTTTGGTTATCTCTCCTACTGCCTGTGCGCGGCACCCGAATATGTCGCAGCCCGCGGCTGGCCCAAAACGCCCGAAGATCTGCTGGAACATGACTGTCTGACCGACCGCACCGCGTCGATCAATTTCAACGACGGCATCTGCATCCGGGTCCAGCCCCGATGGGCCAGCAACAGCGGCATTGCCCTGCGCAGCGCCGCGCGAAAGGGGCTTGGCATCGCCAGCCTGCCGGTCAGCGTCGTCCGCCAGGATCTGACCGAGGGGCGAATGCTCGCGCTCGAGGAGGAATGGTCCTTCTATGACCGGGAATGCTGGGTCGTCTATTCGCCGGGCATCATGTCGGTCGCGACGCGCGCCTTCATCGACTATCTGGTGCGCAAGACGGGGCGCACGAAAATCCGCCCCTCGATGGCGGCATCGCTCGCCGCGCGTTACTGATCTTCGCGATTGTTCGCGAGCAGGCACAAACTGTGCGCGATTTTGATCTTACCTCTTGGCGAACAGGCGATACACTTCCCGGACAAAGGCCATCGCTCAAAGATGGCGTGAACTGGGAGACTGACGTTGTCAAAGGTCGATCGCTTTCCGATGCCCATTCCCCATGGCTGGTTCGGAATTGGCTATGGCTCGGACCTCGCGATCGGCGATGTCCGGTCGGTCCGCTACTTCAGCCGGGATCTGGTCCTGTTCCGCAATGAACAGGGCGAGGCGGGGCTCCTCGATGCCTATTGCCCGCATCTGGGCGCGCATCTGGGGCATGGCGGAACGGTCGAGGGTGACAGTATTCGTTGCCCCTTTCATCACTGGGCGTTCCGGCCCAACGGCTTTTGCAGCAGCATCCCCTATGCCAAGGCTTTCCCGCCGCGCGCCAAGCGCGAGGCGCTCGCCCAATCCTATCCGGTGGTCGAAAAGAGCGGCGTCATCTGGGCCTGGTATCACCCCGACGACATCGCGCCGACTTTCGATGTCATCGACTATCCCGAATTCACGAACTCCGAATGGGCCGCGCCGATCAAGCGCGAATGGCGCTTCGCCAGCAATCCACAGGAAATTGCCGAAAATGGCGTCGATGTCGCGCATTTTGCCTATGTCCACGCGATGGACGCGGTGCCGGAAGGCGAAACCGATTATGATGGCGTGCGGCGGCACAGTGTCGCGCGCGGGCATCGTACCATCGACCTGCCGTCGGGTGAGCGCAAGCAATTGCCCTATTCGGTCGACACGCTCCAGAACGGGGCAGGGCAGAAGTTCACGCGGCTGAGCGGGCTCGTCGAGCTGTCGCTTCTGGTCATCGCCACGCCGGTCGAAGCCGACGACGTCGAGCTGCGCTTCTGCTTCACGCACCCGAAGGTCGCGCCGGACTCGCCCGAGGAAAAGGCGATCGAGGCGGCGATCGAAAATACCTGCGGGCAAAAGGGCGTCGAGGGCGATATTCCGATCTGGCACAACAAGATCCACCGCGCCCGGCCCTATCTGTGCGACGGCGACGGTCCGATCCTGCGTTTCCGCCGCTATTTCGAGCAATTTTATGCCGATGGCCCCGACGGAAACCGCCTCGTCGAAGCCGCCGAATAAACCCTCCGCGCCCCGCGGAAAACCACCATTGCCGACTAGCTGCGCCTTGGGCGCCATAGGGAGAATTGCGATGTCCAGACTGCGTTATGTTCAGGGTCCCGTCGAAACCCGTGCGCCGGGGATGCTGCGCAACACCGTCTACGGGATTCGCGCGACATATGAGACCGATCCCGAAATCATCGCGGCGCTGCTGCCGCAGCCGCTCGTCGCGACCGCAAAGCCCGAAATCTGGCTGCAGATGGTGCATGTGGCGATGCATGTGACCGAAACCGATACGGTCGAGATCGGCGCGCTGACCGTCGGCGTCAATTGCACGCATGAAGGCGCGCCGGGGGCCTATTGCTTCCACATGGCGATGGAGGGCGAAACCGTGGTCACCTCCGGGCGCGAGCGTTTTGGCGAACCGAAAAAGATCGCCGAGACGCATTTCGAGCGCAATGGCGACCATCTGCGCGCGACCTGCTCGCGCCACGGCATCGCCTATTTCGAAATCGAAGGCAGGATCGGCGAAGCGATTGATGAACCGCTGAAATTCGAAGAGCATCTCTTCTGCTACAAAGGCATGCCGTCGATCGACCAGCCGGGCCAGTTCGACGGCGACGTCTTCCTCACCCGCCTCAACTGGGAACGCAATTACGATTCCCGCCGGGCGATGACGGGGACGATCACCTTGCGCGATTCGGCTTTTGACCCGCTCGCCGACATCCCCGTGCGCCGCATCGTCGACATGCAATATGTCGAAGGCGGGACCGCGACCGGCGGCACGCTGCTGCGCAAGGTGCCGGGCGAATGGATCGCGCCGCACTGGGTCGGGCGGCACGACGATCCGCGCAATGTCGGCATCGAAGCCGGCGAGCGGAAGGCCGCCTGATGGACGATTTTTCCGGCCGGGTGGCGGTCGTAACGGGTGGCGCAAGCGGGGTTGGCAAATGTCTGTGCGCCGACCTCGCCCGCGCCGGGGCGCATGTGGTGATTGCCGATATCGATCCGGCGCGGCTTGAAGCCGTGCGCGTCGAGATTGACGCGCTGGGTTCGGGGCAGGTGCTTGCGATCGCCTGCGACGTGACCAAGGAAGCGTCGGTGCGCGCGCTGGCGGATCAGGTTTTTGGCCAGTTCGAGACGGTGCATATCCTCTTCAACAATGCCGGCGTCGGGTTGGGCGAGGCGCAGCGCAAGCTGTGGACACTGCCGCTCAGCGACTGGCGTTGGGGGATCGACGTCAATGTGCTCGGCGTCATCCACGGGATCGCGGCCTTCGTGCCGCGGATGATCGAGGCGGGACAGGAGGGCGTGGTCGTCAACACCAGCTCGACCAACGGCGGGCTGCGGTCGCTGCCCAACACCCCCATTTATGCCGCCACCAAGGCGGCGGTGACCAGCATCTCCGAAGTGCTGCACCAGCAATTGCTGCGTGAAGGCGGCAAGTTGCGCGCCGCCACGCTGTTTCCGGGGCCGCACACGGTCAACACCGCGATCATGGCGTCGGGCGAAGTCCGCCCCGCGGACTATGTCGAAAATGAAGCGCAGACCAAAGTCGCCTATCGCACGATGGAGGATCTGGTACGGACGACCGGGCTCAAGCTCAAGCTGACCGAACCCGCCGAGGTATCCGCCTTCGCACTCGACGGCATTCGCGCGGGGCGTTTCTGGTTGCTGCCCGAGAGTGAGGAGAATGATGTGCTGATCGCCGCGCGGACCGAACAGATATTGGCGCGGCGGGACCCGCCGTCGGCATGGTGACCGCCGCGGTGTCCGAAGAGCCGGCGCGCGGCACGGTCGCGCGCGGCGGCGTCTATCGCTGGCTGGTCGTCGCGATCCTGTTCGTCGGCTATTGCTTCAGCGCGATCGACGCCCGCGTGCTGACGCTGATGGTCGAACCGATCCAGCGCGACCTGAACCTCAGCGATTTTGAAATCAGCCTGCTTCAGGGCTTTGCCTTCTCGCTTCTCTACAGCATCGCCGCGCTGCCGATCGGCCGCTTTGTCGATCGTACCAAAAGGCGCGCGACGCTCATTGTCTGGGGGGTGCTGTTCTGGTCGGCGATGACCGCCGCCTGCGGCTTTACCAGCAGCTTCATCGGGCTCTTCCTCGCGCGCGTCGGCGTCGGGGTGGGCGAGGCGACGCTTAGCCCGACCGCCTATTCGCTGATCAGCGATTATTTCGAGCGGCGACGACGGGCGCTGGCGATCAGCTTCTATGCGATCGGTTATCCGATCGGAGGCGGCCTGGCGCTGTTGATCGGCGGCTGGCTGCTCGCGCGTTTCACGAAAACCGGCGGCGTGACATTACCCTGGCTCGGCAGTTTCGAGCCATGGCAGATGGTGTTCCTGTGCGTTGCGGCACCCGGATTGATCGTCGCCGCGATGATGATGACGATCCGCGAGCCGGCGCGGCAGGAGCTCGCGGCGAACCTGTCGGTGCAAAGCAGCCTGCGCGAAGGGTTCGACTATATTTCCGAGCGCTGGGCGCTGTTCGGTTCGCTGATCGGTTCGCTCGCCCTGATTGCGCTTCTGGCGATCGGCACCGCGCTGTGGTTCCCGACCTTTCTGATCCGCAGCTATGGTATGAGTCCTGCCGAGGTGGGGATGTCCTACGGGATGATCATGCTGACCTGCGGCACCATCGGCACGCTGTCGGGTGGCTGGCTCGCGGGACGGTTGATGCAGGGTGGCCGGGCGGACGCCAATATGCGCGTCGTGCTGATCGCCACCGTGCTCAAGGGCGTGCCGCTGATCGTCGCGCCGTTGATGCCGACCGCCTTTCTGTCGCTCACGATGATGGCGATCGGCACGCTGATCGGGCAGGCGTCGCAGGGCGTGATGCTGACGGCGATCCAGGATGTGACGCCCAATCAGCTGCGCGGTCAGGTCACCGCCATCTCGCTCTTGTGCGTCAATCTGGTGGGGATGGGGCTGGGCGCCAGCGTGATCGCCGCGATCACCGATTTCGGGTTCGGCGACCAGGCGGCGCTCGGCTATTCGATCGCGATTGCCGGCGCGGTCGTGCTGCCGCTGATCGTGGCTCTGCTTCTAGTCGCCCTGCCGCACTATCGCCGCGCGGTCGAAGGCTGACGCGCGCCACCGGGGCCGTCAGCCGAGAACGGCGACGCTACGCAGGATGAGGCGGACGAGATCGGCCTGCCGGCTGACCCCGGTCTTGCTGAGGATCGTCTTGCAATAGCTGCGCACCGTATTTTCGGTGAGCTCCAGCCTGGCAGCCGCTTCGGCCAGGCTGAGCCCGGTCGCGAGCAGGGCGGCCAGATGTGCTTCGGACGGCGTCAGGTCGAAGATCTGGCTGACCAGTCTTTCGACCGGCTGATTGTTGTCGAGCCCCGAGACATAGACCACCGCGGCCGGGCCGGCCTCGTTGCTGTAGCGCGAGGGCGTCTCGATCGAGCGCACGAGCACCCCGAAATGCCGGTCGATATCCGCCTCGATACGCAGTCCTTCGGCAAAGCTGCCGCCGTCGCGCCGCGCCGCGACCGCCTTGCCGATCAGTTGCTGGAGCTGGGCGTTGCCCGTCTTGCTGGCGAGCACAAGCCGGTCGTCGGCAGCGCGCAGCGCGGTGCTCGACTTGATCAGCGCGCGGCCCGCGCTGTTGGTGCGTAAAATGCGCCCCGCGCCGTCGAGGATGAAGGTGCAGAGCGTCAGCCGATCGAGCGTGTCGATCATCACCTGAAGCTCGGTCTCGTCGCGGCGGATGCGCGAAAAGAGCGCGAGCGATTGTTCGAGATGCGGGCGGAGCGCAAGCAGCACCGCCTTGTCGTCGTCGGTGAAATCCTCTTCGCCGGGGCCGTTGGTCAGGCCGACATTGCCCTCCCACCCGCCGGGTTCGGAAATATACATGCCGAGCTGATATTCGATGCCATAGGGCTGCAATATCTCGCGATAAAAGCGATTGCCGCGAAGATCCTCCCGCGAGATCACTTCGCTCAGCCTGAAGATGTCGCCGGCTTTCGTCAGCGCGTTGCGCAGCGGGTCGAGATCGCCGAGTTCGGCATGGACCGCGTGAATCCGCCGCGCCTCGCGCTCGTCGATCACGGGCGGCGGCCCCCAGATGATGAGCGGCGGCGTGCCTTGCCGGCTGAGGCGCAACGTGATCGCGGCGCTGGCGCAGCGCATCCGCCGGCTCAAGGCTTCGAGGAAGCCCAGCCACGGCGTCGCTTCGAGCGGCCCGCGATAAAGCAGGGTCACCAGTTCATCGACTTCGGCCAGAGGTTTCCCGATCCGCATTCCGGCTTCGCTTCCTGTTCGCGTCCCGTCACCCGTTAAGCTGGGGAGTCGGTCTCGATCCCGCAATGACCTGTCCGGACCCAAGCGGCAAGGGGCGGAGCGCAAATCGTGCGCCCCCCGAATAGGGGTTGTCGCGGCCACGCCCGCGCGTAACGCAGCGGGGAGCATATCGATCGGGCAATGGACGGCGTGTCCATGGATGTCCGGCGCAGGAGACGATCCGCCGTGGCCGAAGCCAAGTTCACGATACCCCACAAAATCTTCGCGGCGGCGCGCGCGCATGGCGATGCCGTCGCGATCCGGGGCGAGGACGGAACCGAGGTTCGTTATCGCGATCTCGAACCGCTAGTGCGCGCCGCCGCCAAGGGCTTTATCGCGGCGGGTGTCGTGGCGGGGGATCGGATCGCGATCTGGGCGCCCAACGCGATTGGCTGGATCATCGCCGCGATCGGCGCGCAGGCGGCGGGCGCGGCGATCGTGCCGCTTAACACGCGGCTGAAGGGACGCGAGGCGGGTTATATCCTGCGCACCAGCGGTGCCAAGCTGCTGTTCACCGTCTCCGATTTTCTCGGCACCGCCTATCCCGAACTGATCGCAGGCGAAGACCTGCCCGATCTGCGCGGGATCGTCCTGATGGACGGCGACACGGGGGGCATGACGTGGCAGACCTTCCTCGATCGCGGCGCGGCGCTTTCCGATGCCGCGGTCGCCGCGCGGATGGACGCGCTGAACGAGGATCAGGTCTGCGATATCCTCTTCACCTCGGGCACCACGGGCAATCCAAAGGGCGCCGTGACGACGCACGGGCAAAATGTCCGCCTGTACCTCGCTTATGGCGAGACGCTGACCTATGGGCCGGGCGACAATTTCCTGATCATCAACCCCTTCTTCCACAGTTTCGGCTACAAGGCGGGCTGGTTGGTGGCGCTGATGCGCGGGGTGACCGTGCTGCCGCATGCCGTGTTCCATACCGACAGCGTGCTCGAACGGATCGAGCGCGAAAAGGTGACGCTGCTCCCCGGTCCGCCGACGATCTTCCAGAGCCTGCTCGCGGGTCCTTATCGCGACCATGATATTTCGTCGCTGCGCGTGTCGATCACCGGCGCGGCTTCAGTGCCTGTCACTTTGATCGAGGAGATGCGTGACAAGCTCGGTATCGACGTCGTGCTCACCGCCTATGGCCTCACCGAAACCTGCGGCGTCGTGACGATGTGTAGCGTCGGCGACGACGCTGTGACGATTGCCAACACTGCGGGCCGTCCGCTCGCCGGGATCGAGGTCAAGCTTGTCGACGAGGCGGAGAAGATTGTGGCACCGGGCGAAGCGGGCGAACTGCTCGTGCGTGGGCCCAATGTAATGCAGGGCTATTTCAACGACCCGGCGGCGACCGCGGCGGCGATCGATAGCGAAGGCTGGCTGCGCACCGGCGACATTGCGGTGCAGGACGCAAGCGGCAATGTGAAAATCACCGACCGCGCCAAGGACATCTTCATCGTCGGCGGCTTCAACGCCTATCCGGCCGAAATCGAAGGGCTGCTCGCGGCCAATCCGGCGGTCATGCAGTCGGCGGTGATCGGCGTGCCCGACGAACGGCTGGGCGAAGTGCCTAAGGCTTATGTCGTCCTGCGTCCCGGTACTCGCGCCACCCCCGAAGAGATCGTCGCCTGGTGCCGCGAGAATATGGCGAATTATAAGGTGCCGCGTCAGGTGGTAATCCTTGACGCGCTGCCGATGAACGCTGCGGGCAAGGTGCAGAAATTTCTTCTGCGCGATCCGGGGGCGTAGCCATCGTCCGATGCGACAGGACGACGGCTAGCGATCCATTGCGGCCCCTCTCTCGCCAGCTACCCATCCGCCCGTTCAGCCGACTACCGACCCCGCTGAGCCTGAGGCAGCGACTGATAGGTTGAGGGTCGCTTCTGCGCCACCGCCGGGAAGGTGCGGCCGCCGTGGTAGGTAACGGTTCCGCACATCCGGTCGCCCTTGGCCGAGAGCGTGCCGTCGAACAGCACGTCGCCTTCGCGCGAGGCGACCGCCATGTGGAAGCTGTTGCCGGTCAAGGTGATTTTGCGCAGTATGACGGGTGCCGTCATCCACAGCGACAGCGATCCGCCATAAGCGTCCTCGACGAAGCCGATCGACAAAAGTCCGAAATTGGGCGTTGTCCCGACATGCATCAGGAAATCCCAGTTTCCGTGGAGGTTCGGGGCCTCGCCGCCCGCCGTAGCGGCTCCCGCGCCGCACTCAAAACGCATGTTTACGGCCTCGCTTGCTGCCGCCGGAACAGCTGCAGATGCCAATGCCAAGCCAGCGATAATCCGCTTCATTGCTTTCTCCATGTCAACATTTCGTGCTGGCTGGTTGGCGGGTCGCGATGTCTGTCGACAATGGGGGAAATCGTGAATAGCTTCCGCAATTTCGTGACTGGTGGACCGATGCAGTTGGCGATGCGTGAATGGCGAATGATGGGGAAGTGGCGGGGGCCGCTCAGCGCGGTGGCTTTTGGCGCGGTGCTTGGAGTGACGGGGCCATTCGGATCGCAAACCGCTCTCGGCCCAGAGGTGCGATATCCTTTCTGGATGATCATCGCACTCGTCGGCTTTGGCGCCGCTGCTGCCGCGGAGCGAGTCCTTTCGTCCAGTTCGCCGGGCAGGAGAACGGCAACACGGATCATCGCAGTAGCAGCCGCATCCGCGGTGCCCATGACCTTCTTTGTGGCGTGGGCCATGGGGGTGGTCCGACCGGGCAGAATGTTCAGTCCCGTTCAACTGTTCGCGTTATTTCCGTACGTGGCGCTCGTCCAGCTGCTGATTGTCCGCGTTATGTCCCCGGACGACCAGATGACCGTGGCCGCACCCATGGAACAGCCAGCCGCAGCTCCCGAATATCCGCGCGAGTTCGTGTCGAAGCTTCCGGCGGCTTTGCGCCGGGACATTCTCGCACTGGAAGCCGAGGATCATTATGTGCGCGTGCACACGCTCCACGGCTCGGCGCTGATCCTGATGCGGCTGGCGGACGCGGCGGCGATCATCGATCCCCGGCTGGGCCTTCGCGTGCACCGTAGCTGGTGGGTGGCCAAAGACGGCGTTCGCGCCTTGGAAAGAACGCCCGGACGGGTGATTGCCCGGCTGGTCGATGACACGGCAGTCCCGATCAGCAGGACATATTTGCCGGCCGCGCGGACAGTTTTGACTGATTAGGCACGTCGAACCGACGTGCTTTTCCGGGCCGAATCGTCAGTTTTCGACGACATTGCGGGCCTCAGTCAAAGGCGCAGAAGTTATTCCTCCGGATAAAACCGGCTGATCGTGTCGACGACGCAGGCGGGTTTCTCCGCGCCCTCGATTTCCACCGTCACCCGAACCACCGCCTGGACGCCGCCCTTGGCTTCCTCGGCCTTGACGAGCTCGCCACACCCACGGATCCGGCTGCCGGCGCGGACGGGGCTCAGAAAGCGCAAATTGTCGGTGCCGACATTGACCCCCATCGAAACGCCGCGGACCTCGACCAGTTCGGGGAGGAAGCGGTTGACGAGGCTCATCGTGAGATAACCATGCGCGATCGTGCCGCCGAACGGACCGTCCTTGGCGCGCTCTGGATCGACATGAATCCATTGGTGATCGTCGGTGGCCTTGGCGAACAGGTCGATACGGTCCTGCTCGATCGCGAGCCATTCGGTCGGCTCGAAGCTCTCACCCACCGCATCGAGCAGCGCGGCGGGGGTTTCGAAGATGCGCGCGCTCATGCCTGCTGGCTCGACACCGCGAGCACTTCACCCGTCATGTAGGAGGAAAGCCCACTGGCGAGGAAGATCATCACGTTCGCGACCTCCCACGGCTCGGCGTAGCGGCCGAAGGCCTCCTTCTCGGTCAGTTCCTCGAGCAGCCCTGGCGGGGTCACCTTGGAGAGTGAGGCGTGCATCGCGAGGCTCGGCGAAACCGCGTTGATGCGGACGCCATGCTCCGCGGCCTCAAGCGCCGAACAGCGCGTGAAGGCCATCACGCCGGCCTTCGCCGCGGCATAATGCGCCTGCAGCTTCTGCGCGCGCCAGCCGAGCACCGAGGCGTTGTTGACGATCGCACCCTTCTGGCGTTCGTACATGTGCGGGAGGATCGCGCGCGTCATGCGGAAGACGCTGGTGAGCGTCACGTCGAGGACCTTGTGCCACTGGTCATCGGTCATCTCGACCACGGATGCCGCGCCGCCGAGGCCGGCATTGTTGATGAGTATGTCGATATGGCCCATGCCCGCGATCGCCGCGGCGACGAGCGCCTGTACCTGTTTTTCATTGGTGACGTCGCAGACGAGTGTGCCGGGGCGTGCGAAGCCCAATCCCTCGATCCGGTCGGCCGTTTCGCCGAGCCGGCGTTCGTGCATGTCAGAGAGGAAGAGCGTTGCGCCTTCCTCCGCCGCGCGCTGCGCGACCGCGCCGCCGATGCCGCTGCCCGCGGCGGCGGTGATCAGCACGGTCTTGCCCTTCAGGAGGCCGGTGGGGGTGGGGTAGTCGGGGGCGGGTCGTGCCACGCTTCGTTCCTTTACTTGAGGTCGCCGCGCGGCTCGCGGGGTAGCCCCAGCGCGCGCTCGGCGATGATGTTGCGCTGGATCTCGTTCGTGCCGCCATAAATCGTGTCGGCGCGGCTATAGAGGAACAGGTTGGGAAGCGCGGGGAAGGTGTATTCGTGCCCCGCGACGGTCTCGCCCGCCTGTCCCAGAACATCCATCGCGAGTTCGCCGAGATCGCGGCGCCATGTCGCCCACTGGATCTTGTAAGTGAGCGCCGACGGGTTGAGCCGGCCGCCCTCGGCATCGGTGAGCATGCGCAGCGCGCCATAACGCATCAGCTTCAGTCCGATCTCGGCCCTGGCGATGCGCTGGCGGATGAGCGGGTTTTTCGCCTCACCATTGGCGCGCGCCGCGGCGATCACCGCGTCGAGTTCGTTGCGAAAGCCCATTTGCTGCGCAAGCGTCGAGACGCCGCGCTCAAAGCCGAGCAGCCCCATCGCGACCGTCCAGCCATCGCCGGGCGCGCCGAGGATATTGGCGGCGTTGGTGCGCGCGCCGTCGAAAAATGTCTCGTTGAACTCGGCCTCGCCGGTGATCTGGTGGATCGGGCGGACAGTGACGCCGCTCTGGTCGACGGGGACGAGCAGGAAGGAAAGACCCTTGGGGCCCTTCGAGCCCTCCTCGGTGCGCGCGATGACGAAGATCCAGTCGGAAAATTGCGCTAGGCTGGTCCAGACCTTCTGCCCCTCGATCACCCAGTCGTCGCCGTCGCGCCATGCGCGGGTGCGAACATTGGCGAGGTCGGACCCGGCACCCGGCTCCGAATAGCCCTGGCACCAGATCTCCTCGCCGCGTGCGATCGCGGGGAGAAAGCGCGCCTTCTGCTCGTCGGTGCCGAAGGCGAGGATGGTGGGACCGGCAAGCTCGATGCCGATATGGTTGAGCCGCGGCGGCGCGCCCGCGCGCGCATATTCCTCGGCGAAGATGACCTGCTGCGCGAGCGTCGCATCGCGCCCGCCATAGGCTTTGGGCCAGCCGACGCAGCTCCAGCCCGCTTCACCCAGCCGGCGCTCCCAGTCGCGGCGGCGTTCGGGCATTTCGGTCAGGCTGGTGAGCCCGCGCACGTCGGTGAAGGGGCCTTCCAGCTCGGCCTTGAGCCATGCGGCGGCTTCGGCGCGGAAGGCTTCTTCTTCAGGGGAAAATCCGAGCTTCATGCTGCTTCGTCCAATCCGGCAAGCCCCGCCACCTGTTCGCGGTGCCAGTCGGGGGTGCCGAGCAGGCTCGCGTTGCTCCGCGCGCGCTTGAAATAGAGATGCGCGTCATGCTCCCAGGTGAAGCCGATGCCCCCATGAAGCTGGATCATCTCGCCCGCGCAGTGGCTGTAGGTGTCGCAGGCGAACGCCTTGGCGGCATGAACCGCGAACGCGGCCTCATCCGATCGCTCGTCGATCGCGCAGGCGGCCCAATAGACCGCCGAGCGCGCCTGCTCGATCGCGACCATCATGTCGGCGAGGCGGTGCTTGACCGCCTGAAAACTGCCGATCGAACGGCCGAACTGGATGCGTTCCTGCGTATAGGCGACCGTCCGGTCGAGACACGCCTGCGCGCCGCCCAGCGCATCGGCGGCGATGGCGAGCCACCCGGTGGTGAGGGCGGCGTGGACGGCGGCGCGCGGATCGGCGAGCGTTTCGACGGCGACCCCGCCGAAATCGAGCCGGGCATAGGGACGCGTCTGGTCCATGCTGGTGAGCGGGGTGATGCCGAGCCCGAGCGCGCCGCGCCCGACGATCGCGACGCCATTGTCGGCCGCAACCACGAAGATGTCGGCGCTGGCGCCGTGGGGCACAAGAAGCGCGGCTCCGGTCAGCGTTCCGTCGCTGAGCGTCGCGCCCGGCGTTCCGCCCATATTCACGGCGGCGAAGCTTGCCACCAGCTCGCCCGACGCGAAGCGCGGGAGGAGGCGTGCCTTCTGCTCGTCGGTGCCGCCGGCGAGGATCGCCGGGGCAGCAAGCGCGAGGCTGGAGAGGAGGGGCAGTGCGGCGGTGTGCCGCCCCGCTTCCTCGGCAAAGATCGCAAGCTCGACCATACCAAGCCCGACGCCGCCGAATGTCTCGGGAATCGCGACACCGGCGAGGCCGAGTTCGCCGGTGAACGCCTGCCACAACGCCTTGTCGACGCCCGTGTCGGCCATCGCTGCGCGCGTGCGCTCGCTCGTGGCATTCTCCGCAAAGAACGTCTTCGCCGTCTCGGCAATCATCGCCTGTTCGTCGGTGAAGGCGAAATGCATCTTAGCTGCCCCAGACCTTGCGCGGTTCGCTGCGGACCGCGATCAGCTTGTCGACAGCATCGCCGACGTCGGCGGGCACCCATTTTTCCTGCTTGTCGACCGTCGGGCCGAGCTTCCAGCCATCCTCGATCGTGATGCGGCCGCCCTCCAGCTCGAAAACGCAGCCCGTCACATGTTTCGACTGTCCGGAGCCGAGCCAGACGACGGTGGGTGCGATGTTGTCGGGATCCTGCGCGTCGAAGCCGCTTTCGACCGCCGCCATCTTGTCGGCAAAGGCGCCTTCGGTCATCCGCGTGCGCGCCGCAGGGGCAAGCGCGTTGGCGGTGATGCCATAGCGGCCGAGTTCGGCCGCCTGCACCAAGGTCAGCGCTGCGATGCCGCCCTTGGCGGTTGCATAGGCCGCCTGTGCGATCGACCCTTGAAGCCCCGCGCCGCTGGTCGTGTTGATGATTCGCGCGTCGACGGGATGGCCCGCTTTCTGCTGCGCGCGCCAATAATCGACCGCGTGACGGCTGACGCAGAAGTGGCCGCGCAGATGGACATGCATCGTTGCGTCCCACTCTTCGGGGGTCGCGGAGACGAACATGCGATCGCGCACGATCCCGGCGTTGTTGACGACGACGTGGAGGTCGCCGAACGCCGCGACCGCGGCATCGACGATGCGCTTCGCCGCGTCCCAGTCGGTGATGTCTTCATAATTGGCGATCGCGTTGCCGCCCGCCGCCTTGATCTCGGCGACGACGTCGTCTGCGGCCGAGGTGTCGCGGCCTTCACCCGACAGGCTCGTGCCGATGTCGTTGACCACGACATTGGCGCCCTCGGCAGCGAAGGCGAGCGCATAGGAACGCCCGAGTCCGCGCGCCGCGCCGGTGATGATGACGGTCCGTCCTTCGCAAAGTGTCATTACAGCCTCTCGATTATCGTGACATTGGCCTGACCGCCGCCTTCGCACATGGTCTGGAGACCATAGCGGCCGCCGGTACGCTCAAGGGCATTGAGCATCGTCGTCATCAACCGCGCGCCGGTCGCCCCGAGCGGGTGGCCGAGCGCGATCGCGCCGCCGTGGACATTGACCTTCTCATGCGGGATGCCGAGTTCCTTCATCCACGCCATCGGGACGCTGGCGAACGCCTCATTGCATTCGAACAGGTCGATGTCGGCGACAGTCATCCCGGCCTTTGCCAGCGCATATTGCGTCGCGGGGATCGGCGCGGTGAGCATCCACACCGGATCGTCGGCGCGCACCGACAAATGATGGATGCGCGCGCGCGGGGTCAGGCCATGGTCCTTCACCGCCGCCTCCGATGCAATCAACATCGCCGCGGCGCCATCGCAATTCTGGCTGGAGACGCCGGCGGTGATCTTGCCGCCTTCCTGAATCAGCCGCAGCTCGGCCAAGCCTTCGCACGTCGTTCCGGGGCGGATCGTCTCGTCCTGCGCCAGCCCCTCGAGCGGCGCGATTTCACTAGCGAACCAGCCGGCATCGGTCGCCGCCTGCGCGCGCTGGTGCGATGCGAAGGCGAACGCTTCCATCTCGGCGCGGCTGATGTCCCATTTGTCGGCGATCATTTCGGCCGAGTTGATCTGGTTGAGCAGCCCGTCGCCATAGCGCGCGATCCAGCCGGGCGAAGTGTTGAACGGGTTGCTGAAGCCATAGGGTTCACCCGCGTACATCGCCGCGCTGATCGGGATCGCGTTCATCGCCTGCGATCCGCCCGCAACGACCAGATTCTGCGTCCCGCTCATCACGCCCTGCGCCGCGAAATGCAGCGCCTGCTGCGACGATCCACACTGGCGGTCTACCGTCGTGCCGGGGACATGCTGCGGCATGCCGGCGACGAGCCAGACGGTGCGCCCGATGTCGCCCGCCTGCGGCCCGATCGTGTCGCAGCAGCCCCAGACGACATCGTCGACCGCGCCGGCATCGATGCCGGTGCGCGCGATCAATGCCTTGATCGGATGCGCGCCCAAGTCGGCGGGATGGACGGCGGCAAGGCTGCCCTTCTTGCGCCCGATCGGCGTACGCACCGCGTCGATGATATAAGCTTCGGCCATCAGATTTCCTTATGCGAATGTTTGGTCGGGGCCGATCGCCAGCCCCCCGCCGATCACGGCGCCGTCGATACGTTTGAGGTGGAAAGCGCGGCTGCCCCACGCCCCCGCGAGAGCCCAGCTGCGCTTCATCCAGAAATGCAGGTCGACCTCATAAGTATATCCCATCGCGCCATGGATCTGGATCGCGGTCTCGGCCATCTGGATGGCGGCATCGCTCGCGGCGATCTTGGCGTGGCTGATGTGGACCGGGGCGCTGGGCAGGCCATCAGCGAGCGCCTGCGCCGCGCGCCAGAGAACCGGCTTGGCAAATTCGATGGCAACGGCGGCGGTGGCGAGTTGATGCTTCACCGCCTGAAACGCGCCGATCGGCTGGCCGAACTGTGTGCGGATTTTGGCATAGGCCGCCGACTGGTCGAGCATCGCATCGGCAAGGCCGACGAGTTGCGCCGCGGCCATCAGCGCACCGAGATCGAGCAGCAGCGGGTCCGACGACGGTGCATCGGCTTGGCGCGTCAGATTGCGCAGCGGGTCGATGCTGTCGAGCGCTGCGCCCTCGCCATCGCTGACCCACGGGTTGATCGCATGCGCGACCGACGGCTTAGCGGTTCCCGCAACGATTGCGGCCATTTGTGTGGTCTCACCCTGCGCCAACAGCCACGGCACCGCGACAAAGGCGGTGTCGACGAGCGGCTCGGCAACACAGGCGCGTCCGCATTCGCGCGCGATCAAGGCCGCATCGACGAGGCCAAGGCCCAGCCCGCCAAATTCCTCGGGAACCAGCAGGCCGGTTAGCCCCATGTCGACGAGACTCTGCCAGATCGCAGGATCGCGATTGTCGCCCGCATCGAGGCGGCGCAGCACGTCGGGCCCATGCGTTCCCGCGAGATAGTCGCGGACGGTTTCGGCCAGCGCGAGCTGGTCTTCGTTCAGCAGAAATTCCATCAGCCCGCTCCCACTCTGGGCAAATCGAGCAATCGTTCGGCGGTGATATTGCGCTGGATTTCGTTCGATCCGGCGTAAATCGGTCCCGATAGCGAGAAGATATAACCCTCGAGCCACTGGTTCATGCGGCCATCGTCGAAACGGCGGAGCTCGGCGGCGGCGCCGAGCAATTGCATCGCGGTGCGGTGCATCGCGCGGTCGAGTTCGGACCAGAAAATCTTGTTGAGGCTCGCCTCGGCGCCGATCGACCCGCCCGCCATGATCTTCGCGGCGACGGCATAGGTGTTATACGCATAGGCCTGCGCCTGCATCCACGCGGTCATCACCGCCTCGCGCGCCGACGGCGCGGCTTCGGCTTCGTGCTGACGATAAAGCTCGACCAGCCGCTTCGCGGTGGCCTGAAACCGGCCCGGCGAGCGCAGCATCAGCCCGCGTTCGAACCCGGCGGTTGCCATCGCGACCTTCCAGCCTTCGCCTTCGCCCGCGATGCGGTTTTCGACGGGCACGCGTACTTCGTCGAAGAACAGCTCGGCAAAGCCGGTGTCGCCGTGCAATTGCCGGATCGGGCGGCGGGTGATGCCGGGGCTGTTCAGGTCGAACAGGATGAAGCTTAAGCCCTTGTGGCGCTTGCTGCCCTCTTCGGTGCGGAAAATGCCGAAACCCCAGTCGGCGAAGGCGGCGCGGCTCGACCAGGTTTTCTGCCCGCTGATCACATAATGATCGCCGTCGCGCACCGCCTTGCTGTTGATCGCCGCCATGTCGGACCCGGCGCCGGGTTCGGACCAGGCCTGCGCCCACATCGTCTCGCCCTTCGCCATCGGGGTCAGGAAGCGCGCCTTTTGTTCGGGCGTGCCGAATTCCATGATCGTCGGACCGAGCAGGAAAATGCCATTCTGGTTGGCGCGATTGGGGCCACCGGCGCGGAAATATTCTTCCTCGAAGATCAGCCACTGGATCAGGTCGAGCCCGCGCCCGCCATAAGCCTCGGGCCAGGTGACCATGCCCCAATTGCCGCTCGCGAGCGTGCGCTCCCACGCGACATGCTGGTCGAAGCCTTCGCGGCATTCGAGCGTCACGAGCGGCTCCTTGGGCACATGCGTGTCCATCCACGCGCGCACCTCGGCGCGGAAATCCTGTTGTTCGGGGGTATAGGCGAGGTGCATCAGAATTCGGCCGCCTTGCCCGTTTCGACGAAGGCGTCGCGCGATTTCTGGCTGTCTTCGTGCATATACATTTCGAGCGTGAAGCCCTGTTCCCAGCGATAGCCGCGATCGACGTCGCGCGCTTCGAGTCCGTTCAGCGCTTCCTTCGCGATCACCAGCGCCTTGCGCGACTTGCCCGCGATCACGCTGGCAAAGGCGCGCGCCTCGTCGACGAGCGCGTTGCGCGGCACGATTTTCTCGATCGCGCCGAGCCGATACGCTTCCTCGACCGGGATATTGCCGCCGGTGAAAAAGGCCGCGCGGACCTTGTGCAGCGGCAGCATCCGCGAGAGGTGCGAGGCGCCGCCCATCGCGCCGCGATCAACCTCGGGCAGCGAGAAATAGGCGTCGTCGGCGGCGATGATCGTATCGCTCGCGCCGCAGATGCCGATGCCGCCGCCGATCACGAATTTATGGACTGCGACCACCACCGGCACTTCGCAGTCGCGCACCGCCTTGAAGGTCAGATAATTGCCGCGGTTGAGCAGGGTGATGCGTTCGGGATGCGCCTGCATCTCCTTGATGTCGACGCCGCCGCAGAAACCGCGCGCGCTTTCGGCGGCACGGATGAGGACGACATTGACGTCGGGGTTCTGCCCCGCGTCGCGGATGAGCGCGGGCAGGCTGTTCCACGTCGCGCTGTCGAACGCGTTGACCGGCGGGACGTCGAAGACGATCTCGGCGATGCGGTCCTTGATTTCGGTATGGATCGGCATGGGTCAGGCCCCCGTTTGCGGTGAATAGGAAAGCGCGGCGAGGCGCGCGCGCGCGTCGCGCTCGATATCGTCAAGAAGTTCGGCGCAGCTCGGCAGGTCGTCGAGGCGGCCCGCGACAAGGCCGGTCGCCATCAGCCCGTGGTCGGGGTCGCCCTCGACCACCGCTTTCTGGATCAGCATCGGCGCAGAAGCGGCCATCATTGCCTGCGGCAGGGTGAGCCCGCCGTGGCTGGTCATACCCTTCGCGGCGCGAAACAGCTCGGCGAACGAGGCGCCCGTCTGGCGCTTCATCGCAAGCCCGCTCTCGATCGCGCGGCGCCAGATGCCGATTCCGGTCGAACGCTCGATGCGGTCGAGCAGCGCATTTTTGATCATCCGCTGGGGCAGGCCGTCGACCTTGGTCGACACGAGGATGTCGTCGGTGCCCGCCTTGACGTAACGCGCCTTAGTCAGGTCGGGGATCGGGCTTTCGCGCGTCATCAGGAAGCGCGTGCCCATCGCAATGCCGACCGCGCCATAAGCGAGTGCGGCGGCAAGCCCGCGCCCATCGCCGAAGCCACCCGCGGCGATCACCGGCACCTTCACCGCGTCGAGCACCTGCGGCAGCAATATCGTCGAGGCGACCGATCCGGTATGCCCGCCGCCTTCGCCGCCCTGCACCGTGACCATATCGACGCCGAGCTGCACCATCTTTTGCGCGTGCTTGACCGCGCCGACGGTGGGGATGCAGAGGATACCCGCGTCCTTGAAGCGGCCGATCATCTTCGCGTCGGGACCGCGCCCGAAGCTGACCGCGCGTATCTGGTCGCGGTGCTTCAGGATGATCTCGACGATCTCCGCCGCGCCCGGCTGGAACATGTGGAAATTGACGCCGAACGGCCGCTTTGTGCCCCGCTTGACCGCGAGGATCGCGGCCTCAAGCTCGGCGGGCTGCATCACCGCGCCCGCGAGGAAACCGAAGGCACCTGCCTCGCTCGACGCGATCACCAGCCCCGGTGTCGCGATCCAGCCCATCGCGGTCTGGATCACGGGCAGCCTGCAGCCGAGCCGCTCGGTCAGAAGGGTGGCGAGCGGGTCGGCCATCAGCTCGCGCCTTGATCTTTCTGGGAGGCGTCCTTCTTGTTCGCTTCGGCCATCTTCTTGCCGTCGAACCCGGCGATATAGTCGCCCTTGACGAGGCTGTTGTTGGCGTGGGCGAAATGATGATAGCCGAACGCCGCGTCGATCCCGGCGTTCTTGCCCGCCAGCGTCTCCATATGGTTGCACGCCTGCTTCGCGAGTTGCAGCGCGAGACGCGGCTGCGTCGCGATCCGTTCGGCGACGCGCTTTACCTCGCCTGCGAGGTCGGCGCGCGGCACGACGCGGTTGACCATTCCGGCTTCGCGCGCGCGGCTTGCGCTCATCCGTTCGCCGAGGAACAGGAATTCCTTCGCCAGCCGGACGTTGAGTTCATGGCAATGCGCGAAATATTCGAGCCCCGGGAAGCCCATCTGCAGCACCGGATCCTGAAAAAAGGCGTCGTCCGAAGCGATAATCAGGTCGCACACCCACGCTAGCATCAGCCCGCCGGCGATGCAGCCGCCGTGAACCTGCGCGATGGTCGGCTTGGGAATGTCCCGCCACCTTTTGCACATGCCCAGATATTGCTCATGCTCGCGGGCATAGGCCTTTTCGGCGCCCGCCTTGGTCGAATGATCGTACCACATCAGCCGGCGCTCGACGGGTGAGTGAAAGTCGCGCCCCGGCGTGCCGATGTCGTGGCCGGCGCTGAAATGCTTGGCGTCCGATTTCAGCACGATGACCTTGACCGCATCGTCGTCGACGGCGCGAAAGAAGGCGTCGTCGAGTGCATAGGTCATCTGGCTGTTCTGGACGTTGTGATATTGCGGGCGGTTCAGCGTCACCCACGCAATGCCGTCGGCCGCCTCATAGAGAACCGGCGTATCGGTCTCGTAAACCGGCGTCTCGTCGACCGGCGGGACCAGCCCGTCATTCTGATCGGTCATGGGTCAGCTCCTCTTGCCTGCGGGATTGTCCTTGAGCACGCCCGCGCGCAGACCATGCGGGTCGAGGCGCGCGATGATCGCGAGCTGCTCGGCGGTCGGGGCGGGGGTTTGCGTGATCTCGGACGCGGCTTCGAGCGCGAAGCCGGTCGCTTCCTGAACCTGATCGAAGGTCACGCCGGGGTGCAACATCACGACGCGGATCGCATTGTCCTTGCCGCCGAAGTCCATGATGCAAAGGTCGGTGACGATCAGGCGCAGGTCGACGCGGCTGAAATTCACCCCGGGGGTGCGGCGCGCCGGATTGTAGCCGACGCTCGACACCATATCGACCTCGCCCTCGACGAAGATACGCTTCGAATGCGCGGGCACGAACATCGAGTTGATGTGGCAGATGCTGTTGCCCGGAAAGCCGCGCGCGCCGAGCATCTGCACCTTGGGCTGGTCATAGGTGCCGCCGAGGTAGGAGATGTTCGTCTGGCCGAAGCGGTCGATCTGGCTGGGCGTCACCATCGCGTGGCGCTTGCCGGACCAGACCGCCGCGTCGAAGAAGCGCGAGAAAGGCAGGTAGCCCGCGGCCTTGCGGTCGTCGTAGCCGCGGGGGCCGAGCGGCACGGGGTCCTCGACCAGATACGCCTCGCCGTCGGTCATCATCAGTTCGGGGGTGTGCGTGAGCTTGGCAAGGCCGGCGGCGAGGCGCGGCGCGGGGCCGATGCCGGTCGCGACGAGTTCGCCATTGGCGCGCCATGCTTCGGACGCGGCGACGATGAGCTGTTCGCAAAGGGTGAAATCGGGTGCGGTGGTCATGGTGTCGGCCGCCTCAAAAAATGGGAAGGGGAAGGGCGGCGACAGCGTCCTTGCCGCCGACGCGATCGAGATACCCCGACTCGTCGGCGCCGATGACGTCCGCGACATAGGCATCCCAGCCGCCATCCTCGCGCGCGCTCGCGGCATAGGATTTGAGGTGCTTCATGTCCCAGCCGTACGACGGCGGCATCGAAGTCGGATGCGCGCCCAGCGGGGCTTCGACGACGCCGTGGATGAAGCAGCGCTCGACGATGTTCGCGCGCGCATCCTCGGGATAGCTATGATCCATCCGCTCGACGACTTCTTCGGCCGAGACGAAGGTCTTGTCGGCGGCGCGTGCGAACCATTCGTCATAATAGGTATCGGGGCCGAGCGCCTGGATGTTGCCGAGCTTGTCGGCGCGGTGGACTTGGAGCAATGCGGCGTCGAGCTTGAGCGCAGGCATTGCCAGCAGCACTTCGCCATCGTCATAGGGCGACTGCACGGTCTTGAACCCGCCGTGCGCCATCACGTCGGTGCCGAGCCCGACATGAGTGGGGAGGAAGGGCAGGCGGAACGCCGCGGCCTTCAAGCCCCATTGCAGCATGCCTTCGTCGAGTTCGAGAATGTCGAGCGTCCCGGCCTCGCGCGCCTTGCGAAAATAGGGTTCGAGTGGGATCGCGTCCATCGAGACGAAGCCGAAGATGACCTTCTTCACCTTGCCCGCGGCGCACAGCATCCCGACCTCGGGGCCGCCATAGGCAACGATGGTGAGGTCCTTTAGGTCCGAGCGCAGGATCGCGCGCACCAGCGCCATCGGCTTGCGGCGCGGTCCCCAGCCGGCAATCCCGATCGTCATCCCGCTCTTCAGCGAGGCGACGAACTGTTCGATGGTCAATTGCTTGTTCAATCCACTCTCCAGCCCACAGACGCCGGGCACGAGGGCGCCCGCGATGTTGCAAGATGGATAGGCGCGCTGGCCGTTCGCCCGATACCACCATATGGAGAGAGACTTTCACGCCGCCCGATAGGAGAGAGGCGGGTGAGAAACGGAGAAGGATATGGCGGACGAGAAACAGCGCGTGGCGCTCGTGACCGGCGGCAGCCGCGGCATCGGCCGCGCGATCGCCGAGCGGCTATTGGAAGACGGCATGCGCGTCGTGATCTGCGGCCGCAATGCCCCCGACGACCTGCCGCGCCACCTTGACGCGGCGGCGGAGTTCGAGGCGTGCGACGTGCGTTCGGCGGACGAGGTCAACGCGATGATCGACCGTATTTTCGAACGCCACGGCCGGCTCGACCTCGCCGTGAACAATGCCGGGGGCTCCCCTGAAGCCGATGCGGCCTCCGCTTCACCACGTTTTTCGGAGCGCGTCCTCGCGCTCAATCTGCTCGCGCCGCTCCATGTCGCGCAGGCCGCCAACCGCATCATGCAGGCGCAGGAGGATGGCGGGAGCATCGTCAATATCGCCAGCGTCTCGGGTACGCGGCCGTCGCCGGGAACGGCGGTTTATGGCGCGGCCAAGGCGGGGCTGCTGAGCCTCACCGAATCGCTTGCGATGGAGTGGGGGCCGAAGGTGCGCGTCAATGCGGTCGTCGTGGGGCTGGTCGCCACCGAGGCCGCGGCCGATCATTATGGCGGCGAGGCGGGGATGAAACGGATCGATGCGATGCTGCCGCTTGGCCGGATGGCGCGCGGGCCCGATATTGCGGGCGTCGTCAGTTTTCTGGCGTCGCCCGACGCGGCCTATATCAGCGGTGCAAGGATCGCCGCGCATGGCGGCGGCGAGCGGCCGGTCTTTCTGAGCCTTGCCCAGCTGGGCTGACGTCGCGGCGGAGAAGCCGCCCATGGTGAGCGGGCTTCGAAAACATTCTGTGCGCTGCGCAGGACAATGGCGACTTGGCGAAGGCGTCGGACGGTTGCGATAATGATGCGGTCTTCCACTGCCATATCGGAGTGCCGTCATGCCCGCAGAGACCGTCAATCGCCAATGGCTGCTCGCGCGGCGCCCCAGGGGGCAGGTCGGCGTCGATGATTTCGCGCGGCATGATGCGCCCTTGCCGCGGGCCGATCTGGCGGCGGGCGAAATCCTCGTCCGCAACCTCATGCTCGGCTTCGATCCCGCGCAGCGGGGGTGGATGGACGATGTCCCGAGCTATCTGCCCCCCATCATGATCGATGAGCCCGTGCGCGGCAGCGCGGTCGCGCGCGTGATCGCGTCGGGCAATCCGGCCTATCCGGAGGGCTCGATGGTGCGGGGGTTGTTCGGATGGCAGGATTATGCCGTTGCGGCGCGGGCGGGCGACCCCGACCCGGTGCCCATTCCGGACGGGACGGCGCCCGAAGAGGCATTGGGCATATTCGGCGCGGCGAGCCTCACCGCCTATGTCGGCATGTACGATGTCGGCCGGCTCCGCGCGGGGGATTGCGTGCTCGTTTCCGGCGCGGCGGGCGCGGTCGGATCGGTTGCGATCCAGATCGCGCGGCTCGCTGGCGCGCGCGTAATCGGGATCGCTGGAGGCGCCGAAAAATGCCGCTGGTTGATAGAGGATTATGGCGCCGACGCCGCGATCGATTATCGCGCTGAAGATGTGCGGGCGCGGCTCGGAAAGCTCGCGCCCGAGGGAATCGACCTGTTCTTCGACAATGTGGGCGGCGCCACGCTCGAAGCCGGAATCGCGCATATCGCGCGCTTTGGCCGGATCGTGCTGTGCGGTGCCATTTCGGGCTATAACGACACGCACGCCGCTGTCGGGCCGCGCAACCTGGTGCGGCTGATTTCGCAGCGCGCCGAGATGCGTGGCTTCATCCTGCTCGACCATCTGGATCGTGTGTCCTCTGCTATGGCGGAACTCAGACAATGGGCCCACAGCAACCGGATCCGCTATCGTACCGACATCCAGCATGGTTTCGACATCATTCCGCAAACATTCTTGCGGCTGTTCAACGGCTCAAATCAGGGCAAGCAATTGTTGCGGATCGACGGGGCGGAGTAGGCGTGGGTTACCGACACGGTCCTCCACAACGGCGCGGAAATCGCGGACGCTATTGATGATCGAGCGCGTGTCCCGCATTCTTGGGACATGAACAAGAAATCTAGCCAGAGCGCCAAAGGGCTGCGCCAATTTCTGGATCTCGAACAGCAGGACGAGTGGCTGGAGGGCAGGGCGGAACTGGCCGACGCGGAGGAGCGGCAGGATTCGATCGAGCAGCGGATAAAATATGCGCACCGCTTCCAGAAGCTGCTCCGTCGACCGCAGGCATCCGAGCTATTCGAGATTCTCGAGCTATACGGCCAGGCTTGCATTCCCTTACCCCGCGCGACGGAGCGCACTTATTGGTCGGTTTCCTGCCTGCCATCGACCTCGGACAAGCCATTGGTCCGCGTCAACGCGAGTTGGATGGAGCTGTTCACTCTCTACGCCGACGGCGACGATCTCCGCGCACGGCTCATTGTTCACCTTTCGGATTTCACGACCAATGGGTCGCTCGCACAGGAGAGGATCGACCAGGTGTTTCTCGAGGGGAGCGTGCGGGCACCCGAGGACTTGCGCTATTCGGTTCCGAGCGGTCCGGATATTTTCATCATCAAGATACGAGGCTCCGCTTCCATCCGCGATTTCCTCGCGGTCCCTCGCGCGCTGCGCGCGGTCCGGCGGTTCAATATGACCCACATGAACCGCGGCAGGAATGCCTATCAGGCTAGCCATTCCTATAGCGTGGCGGATTACATGCTGGGGGAGGGCTCTTCCTGACGCTCACGACCGCCGACAGTCGACAAAACGGGCAGAAACGGCTGCCCCTCCATTCCTGCCCTGCCAACTTGACGCGAGAAGCCTGTCGCTTCGGTTGACGGTCCGGGCTAAAGCCGGACCGTCAACTTTCGGCCACACTCAGTCGTGGCCCGATTCCGGCACCCGCCGCCGCTGCGCAGCACATTCGTCCGCGAGGAAATCCAGAAGCGCCCGCACCGAAGGGAGGAGCCCGCGCCGGGATGGAAATACCGCATGGACGATTTCGTTCGACGGTCTCCAGTCGGGCAGCACCGTAGTCAGTCGGCCAGATTGCAAATCGTCCCAAACGACAAGCGTTGGCAGGCGCGCAGCTCCGGCCCCGGCAAGCGCCGCGTCGCGCAGCACCGCCATATCGTCGGTGACCAGCCGCGGCGCATGGCGCACCTCGGCGACGCTGCCGTCGGCATGGGTCAGGCGCCAGCGATGCTCGCCGCCCGCCGGCCCGAAATCGACGCTCGGCAGGCCGGCGAGATCGGCGGGCAGGGTGATGGCCCGTTGCTTGAGCAAATCCGGGCTGGCGACGATCCGGATCGTGCGCTCGTCGAACCGCCGCATGACAAGTTCGCTCTCGGTGAGTGGCGGTGGTCGGACGCGGATCGCGAGGTCGAACCCTTCGCCGATGACATCGACGCGGCGGTTGGTGCTTTCGACATGGAGCTCGACCGCGGGATAGAGCGCCATGAAACGCCCGAGCAGTTCGCCGAACTGAAAGGCGAGAAGGCCGGTCGGGCAGCTGAGCCGCACGACGCCGCATGGCTCGGCGCGCGACTGGTCGATGACGGTTTGGGCGCCTTCGGCTTCGATGAGCATGGCGACGCAGCGGCGATAATATTCCTGACCGATCTCGGTCACCGAAAAGCGCCGCGTCGAGCGCTGGATCAGGCGCACGCCCAGTCGATCTTCGAGTAAGCCGATGCGGCGGCTCACCTTCGATTTCTGCAAGCCCAGCGCGCGCGCCGCTGCGGCGAACCCCCCATGATCGACGGCCTGCACAAAGAGATAGAGGTCATTGAGGTCCTGCATTGTCCTATCAATAGGACTCTGAGTCCATTTTTGCAATCTTTCGGCGTCTTTGGCGAAGGATTATTGTGCATTTCAACAGATGCCTCCCTCTGGAGGCGCAGGAGATGCAAGATGAAGACGATCCTTGGCACCTACAGCAATCCCAACCAGCATTGGGTCGGCGACGGCTTTCCGGTCCGCTCGCTCTTTTCGTACAACAGCCTCGGCGGTCAGGTGAGCCCCTTCCTGCTGCTCGACTATGCCGGCCCCTATAATTTCGCGCCGACCACCGATCGACGCGGCGTCGGCCAACATCCGCACCGCGGGTTCGAAACGGTGACGATCGTCTATGACGGCGAGGTCGAGCACAAGGATTCGACGGGCAACGGCGGCATCATCGGCCCCGGCGACGTCCAGTGGATGACGGCGGCGGGCGGGATCCTGCACGAGGAATATCATTCGCCGGCGTTCGGCAAGACAGGCGGCCCGTTCCGGATGGTCCAGCTGTGGGTCAACCTGCCCGCGAAGGACAAGATGGCGCCGGGCGGCTATCAGGGTATCACGGCGGCGGACATTCCGACCGTCGAGCTGCCGGGTGGTGCGGGCCTCGGCCGGGTGATCGCGGGCGAGATGCTCGGCGTGAAAGGCCCGGCACGGACCTTCACCCCGATCAACGTCTGGGACGTCCGGCTGAACCGCGACGCCGATGTGACGCTCGACCTGCCCGAAGGGCACACCGCGATGCTGGTGGTGCTGGCCGGCCATGTCACCGTGGGCGGCAGCGAGGAAGCGGGCGAGGCCGAGATGGTGTTGCTGAGCCGGGAAGGGGGATCGATTCCGATCCACGCCAACGGCGACGCGACGATCCTTGTCCTGACCGGCGCGCCGATCGACGAACCGATCGTTGGCTACGGACCCTTCGTGATGAACAGCGAGGCCGAAATCCGCCAGGCCATCGACGATTTCAACAACGGCAGGCTGGCGCCAGTCGCAGCCTGACGCGGACCCGGCTCCTTCCCCCACCTCCCGGGAGCCGGGTCCTCTCTCCCCTCGATGAATTGACGGTGGACCCGCGTGCCCCGCCGCGACGGCAGTCGCCTGCCGGCCCTTCGGCGCGCCCATATGCAGGAGAAGACCCATGACAAGCGAAGCGATCCGCGATCCGAAGGCCGACCATCTGCTGACCCCGCAGAATTCCGCCTTCATCATCATCGACTATCAACCGGTGCAGGTGAATTCGATCGCCTCGATGGACCGGCAGTTACTGCTCAACAATATCGCCGGCTGCGCCCGGGCGGCGGTCGCTTACGACCTGCCGATCGTCCATTCGACGGTGAATGTCGAAACCGGCCTCAACAAGCCGCCGGTGCCGCAGGTCCGTAAAGTGCTCGGCAATTACCCGACCTATGACCGCACGACGATCAACAGTTGGGAAGATGTGGAATTCCGGAAGGCGGTCGAAGCCACCGGGCGCAAGAAGCTGATTATGACGGCACTCTGGACCGAGGCCTGTCTGACCTTTCCCGCGCTCGACGCGCTCGCCGAAGGCTATGAGGTCTATGTCCCGGTCGATGCGGTGGGCGGCACCTCGCGCGCCGCGCACGAGGCCGCGCTGCGGCGGATCGAGCAGGCGGGCGGCAAGATGATCTCGGTCCCGCAACTCTTCTGCGAACTGCAGCGCGACTGGAAACGCAGCGAGACCGTTCCGGCTTTCATGAACCTGTTCATCGAGACGGGCGGCACCGCCGGTATCCAGTTTTCCTACGACAAGGCAGACTGACCCGAAATATCTCCGCCGGCGCGGCGCACGCCGCCCGGCGGAACCCCGCAAGGAGAATGACGATGTCTACCCCCGCCAACTTCGACGGCGCCCGTCCGGTGATCGATCCCGATGATGCGATAATGTTGCTCATCGATCATCAGAGCGGATTGTTTCAGACCGTCGGCGACATGCCGATGACCGAGCTGCGCGCACGCGCTGGGGCGCTCGCCTCGATCGCGACGCTTGCCAATATTCCGGTCATAACGACCGCCTCGGTGCCGCAGGGTCCGAATGGCCCGCTGATCCCCGAAATCCACGCCAACGCCCCGCACGCGCAATATGTCGCGCGCAGGGGCGAGATTAACGCGTGGGACAATCCCGATTTCGTCGCGGCGGTGAAGGCGACGGGCCGGGGCACGCTAATCATCGCGGGCACGATTACCAGCGTGTGCATGGCCTTTCCGTCGATCAGTGCGGTGCACGACGGCTATAAAGTGTTCGCCGTCGTCGATGCATCGGGCACCTATTCGAAGATGGCGCAAGAAATCACGCTCGCCCGGATCGTCCAGGCCGGCGTCGTCCCGATGGACACCGCCGCGGTCGCCTCGGAAATCCAGAAGAGCTGGCACCGCGACGATGCGGAAAAATGGGCCGAGGTCTATACGAAGATCTTCCCGCCCTATCAGCTGCTCATCGAAAGCTACGCCAAGGCACAGCAGGTCGTCACGGAGCATGAGATGCTGGACTCGCAGCGCGGCTAAATTCATCCTGATTTGATTCAACGGACGGCCGCTTCGAGGGTTTCCCTCTTCGAAGCGGCCGTCCGGCAATCGGCCAATGTCGAACTTTCTGTGTGCGTCATATGCACATGTCCTCCTTGGTTCATGCACGGAACCAAGGTGCCTCGCCCGCGATTTCACCCCAAAGCTTTGCCTGGATCGGCGGCAAGAAAGTTCGGGAGAACCCCAAATGAATCTGGAGAAAATATACCCCTCCTTTCTCACCGCAGACCTTGCGGTGGCCGAGCGCTGGTATACGGCGCTGTTCGGCCGCGGACCCGATTACCGGCCGATGCCGACCTTGCTGCACTGGGAACTGTCCGAGCAGGGCGGGCTCATGCTGTCGAGTAGCGAGGAGATCGCTAGCCGGGGGGCGATTTTCCTCTATGTTGCAGACGTCGCGGCGGAGCGCCGCCGGCTCGAGAAAACCGGGATCGCGTTCGGCGAGGACATTGCTGGTGACTATTCGACGCTGGCGCAGGCGCATGATCCCGATGGCAACCTGATCACGCTGGCGTCGCCGCCGTCGAAGCCGTTTCCCCCGGCATAGGGCGTGGACCCCAAACTCTGGAGTCAGGCTGGATGAGACATCTTTCCGAAAGTGACGCAGCCGCCCCGAAGGTGACAGACCGGGCAACGTTCCAGGCGGACGTGGACGCTCTGCGGACGCGGGAAAAGGCCCATATGCGCGAAGGCGATGACATAGCGGCCGCGCGGCGCCGGCTTCCGATGGTCGCGGTGGACGGACGCATCCCGATTGTCTGTTCGAACGGGCCCACGACGTTGCTGGACGCGTTCGAGGGGCGGCGAATGCTCATCGCCTATTATTATATGTGGTTCGCCGGCAGGCCCGCGGCGAGCCAATGCCAGGGATGCAGCTGGTTCACATCGCAGGTACGCGAGCTGAGCTACCTGCATTCGCGCGACGTGACCTACGCGACATTTTGCCAGGGGCCGTATGACGAGAGCGTGCGGTATCGCGATTTCATGGGGTGGGATATGCCCTGGTATTCGGTCACGGGCTCGGCCGACACCTTGCTGGCCGGCCGCGAGGTCGGCAGCATGTATCTCGTCTGCTACCTGCGCCAAGGCTCCGAGGTCTTCGAAACCTGGTGGACGACGCGCCGCGGGGTCGAGGCGATGGACAATAGTTACAGATTGCTCGACCTCACCGTCTATGGGCGGCAAGAGGAGCAGGAAGTATCGCCGCCCGGCTGGCCGCAGGGTTGGGGGGAGAACGCAAGCGTGCATCCCTTCCGGAGCGATGGACGGCCGATCGCGCAGTGGCAACGCCTTCAGGCTGGTTTTTCGGACGACCTCGGCAACTGAGCGGCGGCGACCCCGCGGCTGTTCTCAGGCGCCTTTGCCGGGAGCCTCCGCGACGGCGAGCGCCAGGATACGGTCGCGCAGCGCCAGGACCGCCTGACGGGTTTCGCCCGCACGAACGCAGACGAAGTGGCCGGCGGGATTCCTCATCTCTTCGGATGTAATGGCAACAAGCCTGCGCGCGGCCAACCAATCGCTGGCGAGCGGCTGGCGAAGCAATGCGATGCCGAGCCCTGCCGCCGCTGCGCAGAGGACGGTATCATAATCCTCGAATCGGCGGTCCTGCCATCGCGGCCGGTAGGAAATCCCGACCTCGTTCAGGAACGTCCGCCACTGCGACGTGTCGGAGTCGTGAAGCAGGGGCCATTGCAAGAGGTCGTCAATCGAGGGCGCGGCGCTCATCTGGCTGCGCAGGCCGGGCGAAGTGACCGGCGCGAGCACTTCCGCCATGATCTGTTCGGCATCAACTCCGACCCATGTGCCGCGCCCGTAACGGATCACGACCTCGGCTTCGCGCGCGTCGAGGTCCATCACGCGATGGTCGAGCGACAGGTCGATATGCGTATCATTTTGCTCGATGGCGCGGAGGCGGGGCAGGAGCCAAAGCCGCGCGAATGAGGGGACGACCGACATCCGGACGGTCTGACGGCCGCGCCTTGGCCGCCACTGCTCGGCGCTGTGCGACAATCTTCCAAGGCTCTGCCGGGTATCATTGGCAAAGCGGAGTCCCGCCGGCGTAAGCCGGACGCCTCTGCCATGCCGTTCGAAGAGCGCTACGCCCAGCCAATGTTCGAGCGATGCGATCCGGCGACTGACCGAGCCGTGTGTCAGCCCCAGCTTCGCCGCCGCCGCGCTGAACGACCCTTCCTCAGCCGCCGCGAGCATCGCGGTCAGGCCATCGAGCGGCGGGAGATCGTATGAGCTGTGCGACATGCACACATGATCAGGGTGACCTATGTATGAAGTCAAGATGCTTTCGTCATGGGAGCATAAGCGAATGTCACGCTTCCCAACCATCGCCGCCATGGCCGCTGCATCGCTTGCCGCTGTATTGGCCGGCTCGCCCGCCTTCGCCCAGAGATCCGACGACAACGCGATCGCGGATGCCGAGGACGCGTTCGGTTCCAACGACGGCGGGGAGGTGCTCGGCATCTATAACCCGAACGCGGTGCGCGGCTTCTCGCCGATCGACGCTGGCAACGTTCGGCTGGAAGGTCTGTATTTCGATCGCCAGGGCGAGTTCTCGACCCGCCTCGTCGAGGGCAACCGGATCAGGGTCGGTCCCTCGGCGGCCGGTTACGCATTCCCGGCACCGTCGGGCGTGGTCGATTACCGGTTGCGCACCCCGGGCGACGAAGCGGTGGTGAGCGGTGTGTTTCAGGCCAACAGCTGGGGCGGCGCCATGGTCGAGTTCGACGCCGCATTGCCGGTCAGCGGCGCGCTGAGCGTCGGGGCCGGGGCGAGTTTCAGCCGGAGCGAATATCCGTCGGGCAACAACGCCGACATCACCAACCTCGCCGCTATCCTGCACTGGCGGCCCACGCCGGGAACCGTTGCAAAATTCTTCGCCAGCCGCACGCGGATCGCGGATGAGGACATCTATCCGATCATCCTTGGCAATGGTCTGGAGACGCCGGCCCGCCTCGCGCGCCGGCGGTTTCTGGGTCAGCCCTGGGCGGACGTCGAGACCGAGCGCTACACCTTCGGCGCGCTGGGGCGCACCAGCATCGCGGGCTTCGCGGTCCGCGCCGGGCTGTTCCGATCCGACAACGAGGTGGAGGAGGGCCATAACATCTTCCTGCGCGCCGCGCCCCTCGGGACGCCGGCGGATCGCATCGTCAGCGCCTATCCGGGGCGGACCGGTGTTTCGACCAGCGGCGAACTGGGTATCGCGCGTGCGTTTTCGACCGCGTCTTTCGAACATCGCCTGCAGTTGGTGGGGCGCGGGCGTGCGCAGGATCGCCGATACGGCGGTTCGATCCGGCGGTCGCTCGGCGCCGCGCCGTTCGGCGAGGCCGATTATGTCGCGAGGCCGGACTTCGCCTTTTCGGCGCAATCGCGTGACCGTGTCCGCCAATGGGCACTCGGGCTCGATTATCAGATGAAGGTAAACGGCCTCGGGCAATTCAGCGTCGGCATGCAGAAGGTGAATTATCGCAAACAGGTGACCACGCCGGGCGGACCTGCCCCTGAATCGCGCGATAATCCTTGGCTGCTCAACGCGGCCGCGATGATCGATTTGACGTCGGCGGTGTCGCTCTATGGCTCTTTCACCCGCGGGCTCGAGGAGAGCGATGTAGCGCCTGAAACCGCAGTGAACCGCGATGAGGCGCCGCCGGCGATCCGGACGCGGCAATTCGATGCCGGCGCGAAAGTGCGGGCCGCCGGAATGACGTTGATCGCAGGCGCGTTCGATATCAAGCGACCCTATTACGGCGTCGATGAAAGCCAGGTCTTCCGGCAATTGGGCGTGGTGCGGCACGCGGGGATCGAAGCGTCGCTGAGCGGTTCACCCGCGCCCGGGCTGACGGTGGTTGCGGGCGGATCGCTTGTCAGGGCCCGCGTCTCGGGAGATGAAGTTGGGTCGGGTGCGATCGGCCGTCGACCGATCGACGTGCCATCGCGCAAGCTCGTCGCCAGCGTGGATTGGCGCCCGCCGTCTTCCCCCACATCGATCGATGCCACCGTCGAGCATATCGGACCGAACATGGCAGACGCGCTCAATCGCGTTCGCGTTGCGCCTTACACGACGCTCAATATCGGGCTCCGCTACCGGTTCGCGGTCGGTCGGGCGAATGCCCTTTTTCGCGTTCAGGCCACAAACCTCTTCAATGCCTATGGATGGGAAGTGGCAGGCGACAACGCCTTTGTCTATGTCCAGCCTCGTCAAGTAACCGTCAGATTGGCGATCGATTATTGACCAATTCCATGCGGGATAAGGCGCTCCCTGGATTTGGCGCCCGCGTGAATGAATCCCGCTTAAAACGAACTGTAAATCTTTGAAAGAAATGGTGGACGCACTAGGGCTCGAACCTAGGACCCGCTGATTAAGAGTCAGCTGCTCTACCAACTGAGCTATGCGTCCACTGCCGTTTTCAGGCGTGCCTTGCTGCGAAGAGTTGTGCTCTTTGCTGCGAAGCGAGCGGCCCGCTATCATGGCTCTGGGGGGATGGCAATGCCCCCGATCATTTTTTGCCGAAGTTTTTTCTCAATGAAAGCGGCGCGTGCCCGTTTTGCTGTCGTTTTCGATCGCAAGCATGATGCCGACGCACGTCATGATCGTCAGCATCGACGAGCCGCCATAGGAAAAGAGCGGCAGCGGGATGCCGACGACGGGCGCGAGGCCCATCACCATCATCAGGTTGATCGCGATGTAGAAAAAGATCGTCATCGTGAGACCCGCGGCGGTGAGCTGTCCGAAACGCGTCCGCGCCTTCAGCGCGACGCGCGTCGACCAGCGCAGCAGCAGGAAGAAACCGAAGAGCAGCGCGAGCCCGCCGATCAGGCCCCATTCCTCGGCCATCGTCGCGAAGATGAAGTCGGTGTGACCCTCGGGCAGATAGTCGAGATGGCTTTGCGACCCGTTGAGGAAACCCTTGCCGCCGATGCCGCCCGACCCGATCGCGATCTTCGACTGGCTGATATGATAGCCGGCGCCAAGCGGATCGCTTTCGGGGTCGAGGAAGATCAGCACGCGCTTTTGCTGATAATCGTGGAGGAAAGAGAAGAGGACCGGCAGCGCGGCGAGCCCCGCCACCGCGGTGCTGCCAAACCACCAGAAGGGCAGGCCGGCGACGAACATCACCACGACCCCGCCGATGCAGATCGCGAGCGCGGTGCCGAGATCGGGCTGCAGCATGACGAGCGCCGCAGGTAGGCCGATCATCACCAGCGCGGGCCACAGCGCGGTGAAGGTCCGCGTATTGCCGGGAGGAAGCTGCGCGTAGAAACGCGCGAGCGCGATGACGATCGCGACCTTCATCAACTCCGACGGCTGGAGGTTCATAAAGCCGAGATTGAGCCATCGCTGGCTGCCCCCGCCGACGAAGCCGAGCAGTTCAACCGCGATCAGCAGGATCAGGATGCCGATATAGGCGATATAGGCGAAGTCCTCGAAGATACGGATCGGGAAGCGCCCGATCACCAGCGCTGCACTGAGGAAGACGAGGAAGCGCACGCCCTGGTTGAGCGCCCATGGCGACCAGTTCCCGCCCGCCGCCGAATAGAGGACGAGCAGGCCGAAACCGGTGATGCCCGCGAGGATGGCGATCAGTTTCCACGGGATGCGCTGGATGGCGGGTGGCACGGGGATCATTGCGCGAGTTCCGGATCGGGCTTTGATGCACCCGCCTTCCACGCCGCATAATCGCGGTCCATGCGTTCCTTGATCGTGCCGCCCCAGCCGGCCTCGAAAGTTTCGAGTGCTTCCATCGCCTTTTCGCGGTCGAAGAGGAAGGTCATGAAATCCTTGGCCACCGGCGCCGCCGCGCGCGATCCGCCCATGCCATGTTCGATCACGACCGCTGTCGCATAGCGCGGGTTCACGACCGGCGCGAAGCCGACGAACAGGCCGTGGTCGCGGAATTTCCACGTCCCGCTCTTTCCGTTGCCGGTGCCGAGCCCGCGCACCTGCGCGGTGCCCGTCTTGCCCGCCATCGTGATGCCGTCGAGCGGCAGGCGGCTGCGCACTGCGGTGCCGGCGCCGTTGACGACGAGGTCCATGCCGTGGCGCGCGACGGCGAGCGCTTCGGGCGAGAAGGGCAGGGGCTCATTCTTGAATTCGCGATTGATCAGGCGCGGGTAAAGCCGGCGTCCCGAGGCGATCCGCGCGGCCATCACCGCGAGCTGGAGCGGGTTGGCGAGCACATAGCCTTGTCCGATGACGGCGTTGAGCGAGTCCGAGGCCGACCACTCCTGGTCGTACTTCTTCATCTTCCACGCGCTGTCGGGGATGGTGCCAAAGCGCTGGTTGCTGCCCGCGAGCTGATATTCCTCGCCGAGCCCGAGCAGCCGCGCGGTAGGGGCCATCGCGTCATAGCCGAGCCGGTGCGCGAGCCAGTAGAAATAGCTGTTGCAGCTCTTCATGATCGCCGAGGGCATGTCGAGGCTGCCGTGCGTGCCGAGGCAGCGGAAAAAGCGGCTGCCCAGGCGATAGCCGCCGACGCAGGTGTGGCGCTCGCTGGGATCGACGCCATGTTCGACCGCGGCGATCGCGGCCATCGGCTTCAGCGTCGATCCGGGCGGGTAAAGGCCGCGCGTCGCCTTGTTGATCAGCGGCTGGTGATCGTCGGCGCGCAGCCAGGCATATTCGCTGCTGCTGATCCCGTCCGAAAAGCTGTTGGGATCGAAGCTCGGCATCGACACGAAGGAGAGGATGTCGCCGTTCTGGCAGTCGATGACGACCGCGGCGCCCGACTCGCGCCCCATGCGCCGCGCGACGAATTCCTGCAGGTCGGCGTCGATCGTCAGATGGACGGTCTTGCCCTGCACGTCGGGCTGGGTCGAGAGATCGCGGACGACCTTGCCGCGCGCGGTCACCTCGACGCGCCGCGCCCCCGGTTGGCCCTTCAGCATGTCCTGGAAATATTTCTCCAGCCCGTCCTTGCCGATCTTGTACCCCGGCGTGATGTACAGCGGATCCTTGGCCTTCTGATATTCCTCGGCGTTCGGGGCGCCGACATAGCCGATCAGATGGCCGACCGCGGCGCCGGTCGGATAGTTGCGGGCAAAGCCGCGCTGCGGCGCGATGCCGGGCAGTTCGGGTAGGCGGACGAGGATCGAGCTATACTCGGCCTCGGTCATGTCTTCCTTGATCGCGACGGGCTGGAACCCCGAGGCTGCCTTCAGGTCGCGATTGATGCGTTCCATCGTGTCGCCATCGAGGCGCAGCAGGGTCTGGAGCTGTCCCAGCACCAGCTCCTTGTTGTGCAGGCGATCGGGAATGATGTCGATGCGCAGGGATACGCGGTTGTTCGCGAGCGCCTTGCCGCCGCGGTCGACGATCCAGCCACGCCGCGGCGGCACGAGCGTCAGGTTGACGCGGTTGCTTTCCGATTCAAGGACATAGCGGTCGTTGTCGACCACCGAAATATAGGCCATCCGCGCGGCGAGCGCGACGCCGACCGCCGCCTGTGCGCCGCCGACGACCAGCGCGCGGCGGGTGAAGGTAATGCCCCTCCAGGCTTCGGTAATCGGCGGACTCTTCTTCTTCGGCATTAGGGGGTTGGAACCAGTCTATCGGCGCTTCAGGCGGAAATTGTCAAACTTGCCGGTCAGGCGCATGAACAGCGGGACGAGCAGCGCCGAGATGATGATCTGCGGCACCACGAGGCCGAGCACGCGGCCCGTCGCGGCCTGCGGGTGGGTGATCAGCGCGGCGAGCGACTGGATGATCGCGACCGACGCCGCGGCAATCGCCCAGTCGTGAAAGAAGCCGCGCCAATAGATGCGCTGCGACGAATAGGCGATTGCGATGCTGGCGACTGTCCACAGTCCCATCGCGGTGCCGATCGGCGCGCCGCTGAACAGATCGTCCCACAGGCCGAGCGGCAGCCCGATCCACACCGGCCACATTTCCGCGCGCAGCAACTGCCAGCACAGGAAGAAGAGCAGCCCGAGCGGCGGCAGCACCGGCGAGTTGGCGATCAGTGGCAGCATCAGCGGCAGCGCCGAGGCGAACATCACGCTCGCGATCGGGACGAAGCGCATCCGCCACAGCGATGCCGGTTCGCCGAGGCGCGGACCCTTCTGCTTCATGGCGCTTTGGTGGCGGCCGGGGCGGCGGCAGAAGGCGTCGCGGGGCCGGGCAGGCCCTGCGCCTCGATATTGTCGGGGGTGTAGGGGCGCAGCACCGACACCGCATCGACCTTGCCCGGATCGGCGAGCGGGCGCGCGAGCGCGCCGTCATCCTGACGTCGCACGACGATCGCGACGGGGATATTGGGCGGATAAAGACCGCCGGTGCCCGAGGTGACGAGGATATCGCCCGGCTTGAACGGGTTGTTCGCGATATTGAGCGTGCGGACGTCGAGGTCGCCGTTGCCGCGGCCGCTGGCGAGCGCGGGCAGGCCGTCGCGCGCGCGGCGCACGGGGACGATATTGTCGACGTCGGTGAGCAGCAGCACCTGCGATACCGATGGCCCGGCGCCGAGGACGCGGCCGATCAGGCCGTCGGCGCCGCGCACCGGCTGACCCGCGGCAACGCCGAGGTTGCGCCCGATGCTGAGCAGCGCGATGCGCTTGCTGCTCGTCGAGGTCGAGGTGAGCAGATAGCCGTTGGCGAGCGCGGTCTTGTCGGTTTCCTGCAGCTTCAGAAGCGCCTTCAATTGACGGTTTTCTTCTTGCAGCGAGCTGGTCGCGACGAGCTCGCGCCGCGTGTCGGCGAGTTCCTTGCGCAGCCGGCGGTTCTGCGTGCCCGCGCTGACATAGGCGCCGACCGTGTCGTCGATGCCTGAAATCGACCCGATCACCGACCGCGATGCGCGCGCGACGGGCGCGGCAATTTCCTGGCTCGCCACCCGCAATTGGGCGAAGCCGATGGGATCAACGACCGACAGGATCGCCAGCAACAGGCCCGCCACTGCCCCTGTCACCGCAATGACATAGGCAACGAACAGGCTGTACTGAGCCTTTCGGGATTGTCCCGGACGTCGATGTGCCGGGCGGACCATGCTTCAGCTGTACCCGATCAGGCCTGCTGCAACACGCCGCGGAAAGCGGGGTCTTCCATCGCGCGGCCAGTGCCGATCGCGACGCAGGTCAGCGGGTCGTCGGCGACCGTGACCGGCAGGCCGGTCGCGTCCTTGAGCAGCTCGTCGAGCTCGGCGATCAGCGCGCCGCCGCCAGTGAGCACGATGCCCTGATCGACGATGTCGGCGGCGAGTTCGGGCGCGGTGTTTTCCAGCGCGATGCGGACGCCCTCGACGATCGTGCCGATCGGTTCGGACAGCGCCTCGGCGATCTGCGCCTGATTGATCGAGATTTCCTTGGGCACGCCGTTGACGAGGTCGCGGCCCTTGATGTGGATCGTGAGGCCAATGCCGTCGGCGGGAATGCGCGCGATGCCGAAATCTTTCTTGATCCGCTCGGCGGTCGCTTCGCCGATCAGCAGATTATGGTGTCGGCGGACGTAGGAGACGATCGCTTCGTCCATCTTGTCGCCGCCGGCGCGGACCGACGTGGTATAGGCGAGGCCGCGGAGCGAGAGCACGGCGACTTCAGTCGTGCCGCCGCCGATGTCGACGACCATCGATCCGATCGGCTCGGTGACGGGCATGTCGGCGCCGATCGCGGCGGCCATCGGTTCCTCGATCAGCCACACTTCGCTCGCACCCGCGTTCGACGCGGCGTCGCGGATCGCGCGGCGTTCGACGCTGGTCGAGCCCGAGGGGACGCAGATCACGATTTCGGGGCTGCGGAACGCGTTGGGCTTGCCGCCGTGAACCTTGGTGATGAAGTGCTTGATCATCTGTTCGGCGACGTCGATGTCGGCGATGACGCCGTCACGCAGCGGACGGATCGCTTCGATGCTGTCGGGGGTCTTGCCCATCATCAGCTTGGCGTCGTCGCCGACCGCCTTCACGCGCTTGATCCCGTTCAGCGTCTCGACCGCGACGACCGAAGGCTCGTTCAGCACGATTCCCTTGCCACGCACATAGACAACCGTGTTCGCGGTGCCGAGGTCGATAGCCATGTCTTGGGAATTGAATTTGAACCAGCGAGAAAAGAAGGACATCGATACTGCTTCCTGTCATCGAAGCCGCGTCCCTGATGGACACGCCCCTACCATGATTTACCCGCGCGCCCGGCCGGCGACAGCTACAATCAGGGGGAGATTCCGGCTCTTCCTTTTGGGGTGGCTGGACAAAATGATCAGGGCTGTGCGGATGGGTCGCGATTTGCGTTCGACTGCGCTAGGAGAGCGGCCATGTCAATACGTCGCCTGCCGGAAAAGCTAGTAAATCGGATCGCAGCCGGTGAAGTGGTCGAAAGACCTGCCGCCGCGCTCAAGGAACTGGTTGAAAATGCCATCGACGCCGGTTCGACTCGCATTTCGGTGCGAATCGCCGAGGGCGGGATTTCGCGGCTGGAGGTCGAGGACGACGGCTGCGGCATGACCCCCGCCGACATGGCGCTCGCGCTCGAACGCCATGCGACGTCGAAGCTGCCCGACGATGCGATCGAGGACGTCACGACGCTGGGTTTCCGCGGCGAGGCGCTGCCGTCGATCGCGAGCGTCGCGCGGCTGACGCTCGAAAGCCGCGTGGCGGGCGGCGACGGCTGGAAATGCGTCGTCGACAATGGGGCGGTGGTGGCTGAAGGCCCGGCGGCGCTGGGCAAGGGCACGCGCGTGATGGTCGAGGATCTGTTCGCGCGCGTTCCCGCGCGGCGCAAGTTCCTGCGCAGCGGCCGCAGCGAATATGCGGCGTGCCTCGACGTCGTGAAACGGCTCGCGATGGCGCGCCCCGACATCGGCTTTACCGTCGAGCATGACGGGCGCCGCGTGCTCGACGTGCAGGGCGGGCAGGACCAGCTGACGCGCGTCGCGGCGCTCACGCAGCGCGATCTCGCCGCGAACAGCATCGGCGTCGATATCGATCGCGGCGAGGTGCATCTGGGCGGCGTGATCAGCCTGCCGACCTACAATCGCGGCATCGCCGATCATCAATATCTGTTCGTCAACGGGCGCCCGGTAAAGGACAGGCTGCTCGTCGGCGCGCTGCGCGGTGCCTATGCCGACCTGCTCGCACGCGATCGCCATCCGGTCGTCGCGCTGTTCCTCGACGTGCCGACGAGCGAGGTCGATGTGAACGTCCATCCGGCGAAGACCGAGGTGCGTTTTCGCGACCCGCAGCTCGTCCGCGGGATGATCGTCGGGGGCTTGCGACGTGCGCTCGACGAACATGGCTTCCGCAGCGTCCAGCGTCCGGCCGAGGCGGCGCTTGCAGCGTGGCAGCAGGAGCCCGTGGCGCCGCAGCCGCCCGCGCCGACCTTGTTCGCCGCGCATCTGCCCTATCCGCATGCGCCAGCGACGCATCTTTTCGGGGCGGAGGGCGATCTCGCGACGACGGCGTTGCTCCACGACCGCATCGTCGATTTCGCGCCGCCGCGCGATGCACTCCCGATGGGCCGCGCCGAACCCGCGACCGCGCCGGTGCCCGAGGCCGAGGCGCATCCGCTCGGCATCGCGCGCGGGCAGATCGCGAAAACCTATATCGTCGCCGAAGCCGAAGACGGCCTCGTCATCGTCGACCAACACGCCGCACACGAGCGTCTGGTGCTCGAGCAACTCCGCCGCGGCATGGGCGGGCAGGCGGTGCCGTCGCAGGGGCTTTTGCTCCCCGAAGTCGTTGAACTCGACGAACCCGCATGCGACCGGCTCGAGGCTGCCGCACCACAGCTTGCGGCGCTCGGCGTCGAACTCGAACGCTTCGGCCCCGCCGCGGTGATGGTGCGCGCGACCCCAGCGATGCTGGGGGCGATCAACTGCCAGAAGCTCGTCACCGACATCGCCGACGATCTCGCGGGCTATGATGCCGCGCTGGGTCTGAGCGAACGGCTCGAACTCGTCGCCGCGACGATGGCGTGCCATGGATCGGTGCGGGCAGGGCGCACGCTCAGCGTCGCCGAAATGAACGCGCTGCTCCGCACGATGGAGGTCACGCCGCACAGCGGACAGTGCAATCACGGGCGGCCGACGTGGGTCAAACTCGCGATGGACGATGTCGAGAAATTGTTCGGGAGGAAATAGGATGGGGTTCCGGATCATTGCCATGTCACTGGCGGCGATATTGCCAGCGACAGTGTTCGCGGCACCGACCGAGAAGCCAGCAACAGCCTGTCCCGCTGAGCCGGTATTGCCGCCCGAACTGGCAGACTGGTCGCGCAATGCGTCGAGCAAGACCATCTACGCCTATGGCGACGATCTCGGCGCCGACTGGTCGCCGCTCGGCGCAGCGCGGACGGCGTTGCCGCTGCACAAGTTTGAGAGCCTGCGCTATGGCATCGCGCCCGAACGCAAACCCGACGTCCACAAATTCGGCGGCATGATCCCGATCGAGGTGAAGAAGGCGGGGCGGCTGATCGTCGCGCTCGATGCGGGCGCATGGATCGATCTGGTGCGCGAGGGCGTGGTGGTGAAGTCGGTCACGCACGGCCACGGCCCCGCCTGTTCGGGCATTCGCAAGATGGTCGAATTCGACGTGACGCAGGGGCGCTACCAGCTCCAGATCGTCAATGCGCCGACCGCGTCGATCCACGCAATGGCGGTGCTGCGCGACTGATCAGCGCAGGCGCTTGGCGAGCTCGCCCGTCGCATCGCTCGCCAGCGGCGCAACGCCGATCAGCCGCATCAGCAGCGGATAGACTTCGATATTGTCGATGATGCCGACATCGCCTTTCAGGCCGGTGCCGCTCGCGACGAACAGCGCGAGCATCTCCGGGTCCTGATTGTCATAACCGTGTGCGCCGCCCTTGACGGGCCAGGTCGGCGTGCCCGCGATGATCGACCAGCCGGGCTCGGCGATGCAGATGATCGCGGCGACGCGCGGGTTCCGGCCATAGTGCAGCCGCTTCGGCAATTCCTCGCGGCGGTTGCAGACCATATGGTCGTGCGGTTTTAGCAGCGCCTCATATACGCGGTTATCGGTTCCCGCGGCGGGCTCGATCGCGGCGTAGGGGCCGGTCTCGACCGCGATGATGCTGGGAAGGTCGATCAGGTCGGCGAGCTGGATCACGCGGCTTTCGTCGATCGCGCGCATGCCGTGGTCGGCGACGACGATCATCCGCGCGGGCTGCCCCATTGCCGCCAGGCCCGAGACAAGCTCACCAATCCGCGCGTCTACCCCCGTGATGGCGGCATTCACCTCGGCGCTGTCGGGGCCGAACCTATGCCCGGCGTCGTCTACCGCCTCGAAATAGAGCGTGACGAAGGCAGGGCGGATATCGGCGGGTCGGCGCATCCAATCGAGGATCGTGTTGACGCGCTGCGCATAGCCGACATGCGCGTCGTAGCGCAGCCAGTCGGGCGGCCGGTTTTCGTGGATTGCGACCTCGCTGCCCGGCCAGAACATCGTCGCGCTGCGTACCCCGGCCTTGCCCGCCGTGATCCATGCGGGTTCGGCCTCGTTCCACCAGAAGGGATCGAGCGACTGCTTCGGATCACCGAGGCTGAACCGCACATCGGGGCGGCGCGGGTCGATCATATTGTTGCCGACGATGCCATGATTGTCGGGGCGCTTGCCGGTAACGATCGCATAATGGTTGGGGAAGGTCTTGGTCGGGAAGGACGGGCGTAGTTTGCCGTGTGCGCCCTCCGCGGCGAGCCGCGACAGGTTCGGCGTGATGCCGCGACCCAGATAATCGGCGCGAAAGCCGTCGATCGAGATCAGGATCGTCACCGGCTTGCGCTCGCCTCCCTCCTGCGCGTGCACGGCGAAGGGAAGCAGGAGGGCGAGCAGCAGCGAGAAAAGGCGGTTCATGCGCGCTCCGCTATGGCGCGTATGTGACGGCTCGGCGACACGTCACGCCATCTTGATCCCGGCGACATCGCGCTCGACGACCCCCGTCGCGCGCTTCGACAGCGTGTTCACCGGCGTCGTCACCTTGTCGACCACCATGAAGTGCGTTTGCCACGCCTCGCGGTTCACGTCGCACACGAGATAGCCGCGCTGATCGTTCGCGAATTTAAGCTCGGGGTTCTGGCTCAGGAACATATCGGTGCCGTTGCGCCGATCGCTGCCATCGCCGCCCGACGAGATCGATGTCGCGACGAATTCGGAGCCGACCACCTTGTCCTTCGACACCAGATCGCCGCAGAAATTCTGATGCTCGTCGCCGGTCAGCACGACATTGTTCTTGAGCCCCGCCATGCGCGACAGGATGCGCTCGCGCGGCGCTTCATAGCCCGCCCAGCTGTCGAGGTTGACGATCTTCTTCGGCTCTTCGGCCTTCCGCCGCCGGTCGAGCGACATCATCGTAATCTGCTGTGCAAAGGCGTTCCACGTCGCACCGCCCTTCGCCAGATTGCGGCCGAGCCACTCCTCCTGCGCCTTGCCGAGCACCTGCTTATCCCGGGCGAAGACGTCGGGGCACGCGGGCTTGAAGCCGTCGTCACACGGCTGGTCGTCGCGATATTGGCGCGTGTCGAGCAATTGCATCGCCATCAGGTCGCCCCAGCGAAATTCGCGGTTCATCGCGACCATGCCGCCGCGCGGCAGCAGCGCCTTGCGCACCGGCATATGCTCGTACCACGCCTGCATCGCGGCCTGCTTCTTCAGCATGAAGACCTCGGGCGACGCCGCTTCGGGATCGTTGACGTCGAGGCCGAGTTTCCAGTTGTCGACGTCCGACACCCAGTCGTTGCGGATCTCGTGATCGTCGAAGCTCGACAGGAAGGCGTGGACCGATCGCGCCGCCTGCAGGTCGATGTCGCCGAGCTGCTGCGCATAGGCGTTGCGGAAATCATTGACGTCGACAAGTGCCCGGTGCGCATGCTTGCGCACCGGCCGCGTCGGCAGCCCGGTGTTGAACAGATACTCCTCGCTATATTCGTAGATGAAGTCGCCATAATGATAGACGAAGGCGAGGTCTTCGCGCGCGAGGTGACGATAGGCGCCGAAAAAGCCCGCCTCGAAATGCTGGCATCCCGCAACGCCGAATTTCAGCGCATCGGCCTTGGCACCCGGCGCGGGCAGGGTACGCGCGCGGCCGCGCAGGCTGCGCTCGCCGCCCGCCGTGAAGCGGTAATAATAAGGCCGGTCGGGTTGCAGCCCCGCCACCTCGACATGGACGCTATGCGCCAATTCGGGACGCGCGAGTTCGGTCTCCTTGGCGACCACATCGCGAAAACCGCTGTCGCTTGCGACCTCCCAGTCGACGGGGAAGTTCGCCAGCGGCATCCCGCCATGGCGTTCCATCGGTTCGGGGGCGAGGCGTGTCCAGATGACGAAGCCGTCGCTCGCCGGATCGCCTGCCGCAACGCCAAGGCTGAACGGGAACTCGCGGAAGATACCGCCCTCGGCGCGCAGGATCGCGGGGGCGGCAAGGCCGGCGAGCGTGGCTCCGGCGAGGAAATGGCGGCGGTTGAACATGGCTGGGCTCCCCGGGGGCGAATCGAAGTCCCTGATAGCCCAGCCATATGTTTCATCAATGACCGATGCGGGCGAAGATCAGAACCACATCCGTGCCATCCACAGCGCCATCGCGACCATCATCACATTCTCGGTCAGCGAGACGAAGCCCAAAGGCACCTTGCTACTGCCGCCGACACACGCGCATTTGATGTCGCGCTTGTCGATATAGACCGCCTTGAACACCGACACCGCGCCGATGCCGCCGATGAAGAGCGCAAGCGGGATCGACAGCCAGGGCAGCGCATGCGCGGTCATCAGAACACCGGCGAGCCCCTCGGCAAAAGGATAGATGCTCGCATAGGGCACCCAGCGCTTGGCGAGCAGGTCATAGTTCAGGAACATCGTCGCGAATTTGTCGACGTCCTGCAGCTTGAGCAATGCGAGGACGATCATGCTGAACGAGATGAACCATTCGGCGGCGCGCAGCGTGAAGGCATCGCCATAGACCGAGAAGCTGGTTGCGAGCGCCATCAGCGCGGTCATCGCGAACAGCGCGATCACGGGCGTGTAGCTGGTGGCGTCGGGATCGGCGACTTTCAGCCCGAAATGACGGCGCAGATCGTCGTGGCCGCCGATCCGCACGCCGTCGATGAAGGTCTGCGGCGTCGTCTTCACGCCATGCTCGGCCTTGAACGCGTCGGTTTCCTCGCGCGTCGTCAGCCAGCGGTCGTCGACCGTAAAGCCGCGGCTTTCGAGCAGATGTTTCGATTTGAGGCCATAGGGGCAGGTGTGCCCCGGCATGACCATGCGATGGAGGGTTGCTTGTTTTTTCATGCGCCCCATATAGCCTCCGTACTATGGTACGGAGTCAAGCGATGCAATTGACGATCGGGAAATTGGCGGCGGCGGGCGATGTCGGGGTCGAAACTGTCCGCTATTACCAGCGCCGCGGGCTGCTCGACACGCCCGCGCGAAGCGGCGGTGACGGCTGGGGAGGCGGGATCCGGCGTTATGATGAAAGCGACCTCAGGCGGCTGAAGTTCATTCGCGCGGCGCAGGCGGCCGGATTTACGCTGGAGGAGATCGGCGAATTGCTCGCGCTTGAGGCCGGCGACGACCGGGTGCGGGTGCGCACCCTCGCGCACCAGCGGATCGAGGCTCTCGATGAAAAGATCGAGCAGATGGCCGCAACGCGCGCCGCCCTCGCGCGCCTCGCCGAGCAATGCGCGGCGAGCGACAAGGGACCGTGCCCGATTTTGACAGCGTTTGAGCCTTAGCGCCGTCGGAGCCGTTCCGGAGACGGCGGCTTTCGACCGATTCCCGTCATTCCCGCGAAGGCGGGAATCCCGCTTCATTCTCGCCGCCGCCAAGCGGGATCCCCGCCTTCGCGGGGATGACGAAGAAGGGGAAACGCGACAGCTTACCACCCCAAAGCAGGCATCTGCCGCTCGAAAAAAAGCGCTGTCCTACACTATTCGGCTGTGTCAGCCTTCATCCCGGCTCTTTGAATTGGTGGATAAAGGCGGTCGCTACCCGAACAGTCTGGTGCAGCAAGGCGCGGCGTCAACACGCCGCGAGGGTTCAAATCGGCGTGCGCATAGGGCTGAACTTTCCTGAACTTTGGACCGTCATTCCTGAGTCTGTCGAAGGGGTCGCAATGACGAATGGGAGGAAGTGACCGTTTGCGGACTCCAACACTCTCGTCACCCCGGACTTGATCCGGGGTCCATGACGACGGCGCGGCTGTGGATCCCGGATCAAGTCCGGGATGACGAAAGTTGGGTAGCGAACTTCCGCTAACCGCCCGAAGACGACATTCCGCCGAAGGTCTGGTAGCCTGCCGTCGCGGGCTGTCGGCGCCCGTCGCGCGAAAATCGTGAGGGAGCGGGCGAGATGGTGGAGAATTTTGGAGCACTGGTCGGCTGGACACACCATGATGCGGGCGATCGCATAATGCTCCGGCTCGAAAGCGTACAGTCTTCGGAAGCGGTCAAGAAGCACGATCCCGATTTATTTCGGTTCCTTATGACCAAACAGCAAGCGGCGATCCTGGGCAATTATCTGGTGCGGGTTTCCGGGCAACCTCCATTGACCCCGAAAAAGCGGCGCTGGTTTCGGCGCTACTTCGGCTGACGGGCCTTCGGATCAGCTGTGCAAAAAGTGCATCACGTCGCCATCATGCACGACATAGGCCTTGCCTTCGGCGCGCAGCTTGCCCGCTTCGCGCGCCCGCGCTTCGCCGCCCAGCGCGACATAATCGTCATAGGCGATCGTTTCGGCGCGGATGAAGCCCTTCTGGAAATCGCTGTGGATTTCGCCCGCGGCCTCGGGAGCGGTCGCGCCGGTGTGGACGGTCCACGCGCGTGCTTCCTGCGGGCCGACGGTGAAGAAGGTGATCAGGTGGAGCAGTTCGTAACCGGCGCGGATGACGCGCGCGAGGCCGGTTTCGTGGAGGCCCATTTCTTCGAGGAACTCGAGCCGGTCGGCCATGTCCATCGTCACCAGCTCGCTTTCGATCGCGGCCGAAACGACGACCGCCTGCGCGCCTTCGGCGGCGGCCTTGGCGAAGACTTTTTCCGAGAAGGCGTTGCCGTTTGCGGCGCTGCCTTCGTCGACGTTGCAGACGTAAAGGACGGGCTTCGAGGTCAGGAGCTGCGCGGTGCGCAGGACGCGGGCTTCTTCTTCATCCTTGGGTTCGGTCAGCCGCGCGGGCTTGCCTTCGCGCAGCAGCTCAAGCGCCTGACCGAGCACCGATGCGGCGATCTTCGCTTCCTTGTCGCCTTGCGCGGCCTTCTTCGCGAAGGCGGGCACACGCTTTTCGAGGCTTTCGAGGTCGGACAGCAGTAGCTCGGTTTCGACCGTCTCGGCGTCGGCGACCGGATCGACCTTGTTCTCGACATGCTGGATGTCGTCATCCTCGAAACAGCGCAGGACATGGACGATCGCGTCGACTTCGCGGATGTTGCCGAGGAACTGGTTGCCGAGCCCTTCGCCCTTCGACGCGCCGCGCACAAGGCCGGCGATGTCGACGAAGGCGAGCTGGGTCGCGATGATCTTTTTGCTGCTCGCGATGGCGGCAAGCTTTTCGAGCCGCGCGTCGGGCACCGCGACGTTACCGATATTCGGCTCGATCGTGCAGAAAGGATAGTTCGCCGCCTGCGCCGCCGCTGTTTCGGTCAGCGCGTTGAACAGGGTGGACTTGCCGACGTTGGGCAGGCCGACGATCCCGCATTTGAAACCCATAAAAACTCCGTGAGGTTCGGCCTGCCGTGAATGAGGGGCCTGTGTTGCAGCGCCCCTAGCGCCAGATTGGCTCGGGCGCCAGTCTTTGCCGTTGCGCCCGGTTCAGACTTGCGCCTTTATCGCACCCGCCATGACGAAACCCCGCCTCCTCGCCGCCGCTATCCTTCTGACTCTCGGTGGGACCGCTGCCGTCGCCGCGCCGAACCGCTTCGAGGAAGGTGTCTTCACCGAACTCAACCGCTTCCGCAGCGATCCCGCCGGCTATGCCGAATATCTGCGCGACTATCGCCCGCGCTTCGAAGGCAAGCTGCTGGTCAGCGACGACGACAGCGAGATCGACATCATGACGCGCGAGGGCGTCGCCGCGGTCGACGAGGCGATCCGCGACCTTCGCCGCGAAAAGCCGCTGCCCGAACTGGAATGGAGCGATCCGCTGGCACGCGCGGCGGCCGACCATGTCGCGGTCCAGTCGCGCTCGGGCGCGGTGGGGCATTATACGCGGGGCAGCGGTCCCGGCGAACGGATGAGGGCGCGCGGCGGCGGGCCTTATGTGAACGAAGTCATCACCTATGGCCATCACACCCCCGAAGGCGTCGTCGACCAGCTGCTGATCGACGACGGTGTGCCCGACCGCGGCCATCGCCACAGCCTGCTGCGGGCGACGCACCGCTATGCCGGCATCGCATGCGGCCGGCATCCGGTGCACCGGACGATGTGCGTGACCTTGATGTCGCAGACGCGCGACGGCTCGCCCCCGCCGCCGCCCAAGCGCACACCCTGACGGGCCATCCGCTCCGCCCGGCGAAGGGGAGAGCGGACGGCGCGCGATCAGGCCCCGACCGGCTGGCTGTCGGTACGGCGCACGACGACGGTCGATGAGCGCGGCTGCTGCCCCGCGACTGGCCAGTTGCCCGTCGGGTGCTGGATGTTGACGAAGAAGGTCTTGAGGTCGGGCGTATAGGCCAACCCCGTGATCTCGGAGCCGAGCGGGCCGACGAGGAAGCGTTTCGACTGCTTCGTGACCTGGTCGACATAGAACATCGCATTGTGCCCGAACGCCTGGTCGATCGTCCGTCCCGCGACCCCCGAGTTACCGGGAACGCTATGGTCGGTCTGCACCCACATGCGACCCTGCGGGTCGATGCGGAGGCCGTCGGGGCTGGAGAAAGTGTCGCCGTTGATATTGCCGACGAGATTGCTGCCGCCCGCCGAAAGCGACGGATCGCCCGCGGTCAGGAAGATTTCCCAGCTGAACTTGGTCGCCAGCGGCGAATCGCCTTCTTCGCGGAACTTGATGATGTGTCCGTGCAGGTTGGTGACGCGCGGGTTGGCGGGGTCGACCACGCGGCGGCCGCTGTTGTTGGTCAGCGTGCAATAAATCGCCTTGTTGTCGGGCGCGACGGTCAGCCATTCGGGGCGATCCATCACGGTGCCGCCCGCGACGCGCGCCGCCGACGGGCAGTTGATCAGCACATCGGCCTGATTGTTGAAGTTGACCGTCGTCGGCGCCGGCGGGGTCGTGCTCTGGCTGACGTTGCCCGGGTCCTGCGCTCCGGCGGTCAGGCCGTTCTGGCCGACGACGAGTGCGCGCCATTCGCCCGTGCCATTGCCGTTGAAGCGCGCGACATAGAGCGTGCCATAGTCGAGCAGGTCGGTGTTCGCGGCGCGATTGGTGTTGCTCCAGGCCCGGTCTGGAACGAATTTGTAGATGCAGCCGGGAGTCGAATCATCGCCCATGTAAAAGGCGACGCGACGGTCACTGTTCGACATGAAGGCGACGTTTTCATGGCTGAAGCGGCCCATCGCGGTGCGCTTGGTCGGCTGCGCCAACTCGCGCAGCGGGTCGATCTCGACAACCCAGCCATAATCGCGCGCGGGCTGCGTGGGATCGAGATAATTGTCGGTCGTCTCTTCGCAGGTCAGGTAGGTGTCCCACGGGGTCCGGCCGCTCGAGCAGTTGTTGAGCATGCCCTTGATGGAGCCCGACAGCAGGCCGGCGGCGGGGCCGCCGGCGCGATAGCTGCTGTTGCCGGTGTAGCGGCGGTTATAGGTCGATCCCGGCTGCACGGCCCATTTGCCGTCGCTTCCCTTGGCGATTTCGACGACGCCGATACCGACCGCCGACAGGGCGAGCGCCTTTTGGTCGGCCGTCGCGGTGGCGGCGTTGTAGTTGCCTGCCATCAGGATGTTGAAGTCGGGATATTCGAAGTTCATCGCCAGGATGCCGCGGTTATTGGCATCGACGCCCGGAAAGGCGAAATATTCCATGCCGTCATGGTTGCCGCCCGCCCATTTCTCCGCGACCGCGGGGGTGGGGAAGCTGCCCGAATAGGCGGTGCCCGTTTCGACCGAATCGCCAGCCTTCAGCAGCACGTCGACGGTGTAGCCCGCGGGCACGGTGACCTTGTCATCCTGATTCGCGGCGACCGCGGCGAAACTGACGGCGTAGCTGACCGGCGGGGGCGTCGGTGTGGGGGTCGGTGTCGGGGTGGGCGTCGGCAGTACGACCGAGGGATCGCCGCTGGTGTCGTCGCACGCCGCGAGTGCCGGCAGGATCGACAGACCGAAGAGGCCGTTGCGGAGCAGCGTCCGGCGCGAGGGATTTTTGGCAACGATCGCCTCGAGGCTGTCGGGCCCCGGAAGCGTATCGGTGTCGCCGCGATAAGGCGCGCGGGCGTCGTCGGTAAGATGTGACATGCAGTCCCCCTGTTTTCGGTTGAGCCCCGGACTGGATCGTCCGGATGAGGTGGCGCACCGATTGCAGAGGGAGGTGTCAGCTAGATGGCTTCACCATGTCGGGAGCGTATGATTCCTATGACGCTTCAGTGACATCAGGAGCCGTCGGATCAGTCAGCCAGCGGGCGAAAACACGGACGTCCTGGGGTTCCCAGCCGAGATGCTCGTAAAGGCCCGCTACGGGGTTGCCATCGCGAAGCATCAACTCGACCTTGGGGCAGCCGCGAAGCCGGAGCCATTCGCACGCGGCGTCGAGCAATTGTCGCGCAAGGCCCTGTCCCTGATGGTCCGGCGCGACGCCCAGATAATAGATCCATCCGCGGTGTCCGTCGAAGCCGGTCATGGCGGTGGCGACGATCCGCGCGCCGCGTTCAGCCACAATGACCGTCGAAGCTTCATGGCCGAGCGCGCGCCCGAAATCGGCGTCCGGATCATTCCATGGGCGCGTCAGGCCGCACATTTGCCAGATCGCGACGACGGCATCGCGATCGGCCGCCGTTGCATCGCGCGTGGCGGTCATCCCTGCAGGCGCAGCGCGAGATCGCTCTGGAAGCGCACATCGTCGCCGCCCGCCAGCCATTTGGCCTCGGCGGCGATCGCGCCGAGCAGGTCGATCAGCGGCTCCATCTCGCTCTTGTGGTAATTGCCGAGGACATGGCCGGTGACGCGGTCCTTGTGTCCCGGATGGCCGATGCCGATGCGCACGCGGCGGAAATCCTCGCCGATATGCTGGATCATCGACCTTATGCCATTGTGGCCCGCCGCGCCGCCGCCTTGTTTCACTTTGACCTTCATTGGCGCGAGGTCGAGCTCATCGTAGAAGGCGGTGACATCCTGCGGGGTCAATTTATAGAAATCGAGCGCGGCGCGCACGCTGCGGCCGCTTTCGTTCATGAAGGTGCCGGGTTTGAGCAGCAGGATGCGCTGCGAACCGATGCGGCCTTCCTGGACCCAGCCCTGGAATTTCTTCGCGGGCGCCGGAAAGTCGTGGACATCGGCGATGACATCGGCGGCCATGAAGCCGACATTGTGGCGGTGCATCGCATATTGGGGCCCGGGATTTCCGAGGCCGACCCAGAGCTGCATGCTATTCGCCTTTCGTGGAAGGCCCCTCCCGCCGGGGGAGGGGCCGCCCGGATATGATTAGGCTTCTTCGCCGTCTTCGGCAGCAGCAGCTTCGCCGCTGTCGACGGTCGTGTCGCCTTCGCTCGACTTCATCGCCGAGGGGGCAACGATCGTGGCGATGGTGAAGTCGCGATCGGTGATCGCGCTTTCGGCGCCCTTGGGCAGGGTGACGTTGCTGATGTGGATCGAATCGCCAACGTCGAAACCGGTGACATCGATCGTGATCTCGTCGGGGATCTTGTCCGCGTCACAGGCGATTTCCAGCTCGTGACGGACGATGTTCAGCACGCCGCCGCGCTTCAGGCCCGGCGAGGCTTCTTCGTTCGTGAACACGACGGGAACCGCGACGGTGACCTTGGCGTCCTTCGAGATGCGGAGGAAATCGACATGGATCGGGCGATCCTTGACCGGGTGGAAAGCGACGTCCTTCGGCAGGGTGCGGATGGTCTTGCCACCCACGTCGACCATGACGACCGAGTTCATGAAGTGACCCGTCATCAGCTGCTTCATCAGCAGCTTTTCTTCGACGTGGATCATCAGGGGTTCTTCTTTGCCGCCATAGACAACGGCGGGGACGCGGCCATTACGACGCAGGTCACGCGAGGCTCCCTTGCCTCCGCGTTCGCGCGTCTCGGCCGTCAGCGTCAGCTGATCGCTCATATTATTTCTCCGAGAAACAGTTACACAGTTCCGCCACGCCTCCAGGGATGACCATGACGGAAGCCGGGGCGCTTAGCGGGGAAGCGGCGGAAATGCAAGCGCAACGGCGCCTATTGCACCCGCGTCACCTTCAGCCCGTCCGCTTCGAGCATCGCGGGCACGCCGTCGGCCCCGACAAGATGCCCCGCGCCAACCGCCATCAGCACCGTGCCAGGTTGTTCCAGCCGCTTTTGCACCCACGCGCTCCAGCGCCGGTTGCGGTCGGTGATGATCGCCTTGCGCGCCGCCGGTACGGCATCGACATCCTCGTTGATGACCTTTTCCAATGCTGCGACATCACCGCGGCCCCACGCCGCGGTCAGGGCGCCGACGTCTTTTGCCGCGTCGCCCGATTTTTGGGCGGAGCGAGTCAGGAGCGTGCGCTGCGTCTTCGGGTCGAGCGTTTCGAACAGCATCAGTTGCTCGCGTGCCGTCTCCAGCCCCCCGATCGGCTTTCGGGCGTCCTTGAACCGCTCGGTGAGGCGCGTTTCCACGCCGTCCGAGGAATCGAGTTCGGCATTCTGCGCCACGCGCTGGCCCATCAATACCATCACCGCCCAATCGTCGAGCGTGTCGCCGCCGAAATCGCCGCCGCTCGCCTCCAGGGCCCGGTAGCCGGCGAGTGCCTGCGGCGGCAGCCGTTTCTCCATCGCGAGCGGGGCGGTCCGGGGTGCGAGCGCCTGGAAAACGGCGCCCGCCTTCGCCAGTTCGGCGGGCGACAATTCCATCACCAGTTCGTCAGCCGTCCCGACCGCCTCGGCGACCTTGCCGCCTTTCCAGTCGGTGCCGCGCGGCAGGGCGTGCATCGCGCCCAGCATATAGATTTTTGTATCATCGTCGGCGACCAGCCACATCGCGGGCCGCGCCTGCCGTGCCGGCTCTGCGGTGCCGCAAGCGGCGAGCAGGCACGGCAAAAGGGCCGCCGCAAGGCGGCGACCCCAATGGTGCGAAGGGCGGACTGTTCCGCTCAATATTTGACCCGTTTGGCGACGAGGCCGCGTGCCTTCAGATAATCCTGGACGCTCTTATCGCCCGCGAGATGGCCCGCGCCGACCGCGACGAACACGGTGCCCGGCTGATCCATCCGTGCTTTCAGCTGATCGGCCCAGCGGGCGTTGCGATCCCACAGCAGCGTCGCGGCGAGTTCGGGCGTTTCGGCCAGGCTTTCGTTCATCGTCACGGCCAGCGCGTCGGGATCGCCCTTCGCCCACTGCGCGACCATCTTGTCGAGTTGCGGCCCCAGCTTGTCGAGATCCTTCACCACCGAATTCAGGAAGGCGATCTGCTGCGTTTCGGGCAGCGCATCGAAAAAGCCCAGCTGCTGGCTCAGCGTTTCAAGGCCCGCCACCGGCTTGCCGGATTTTTTGGCCGAGGCCGTTAACAGCTTTTCGACGCCCTGTTCGGGATCATAGCCGAGCTTGGTGAGCGGCAGGACCGACAGGGTGATCGCGGGAAACCAGGGTTCGAACATGTCGAACTGCGCCGGCGCGATGCCAAGGCCTGCCAGCGCGGCTTGATACGCCTTGAGCTGTTCGGGATCGAGGCGCGACGAAAGCGTCTTGCCGCTCTGGTCGATCGCCAGCGGCATCATTTCCTTCGCCATCGCCGCCTGGTCGTCGGGCATGACGATTTCGAGCATCAGCTCGTCCGATTTGTCGAACGCCGTCTTCACCGCCTCGTCGAACCAGCCGAGGCCGGGCTTCAGCACATGGACCGTGCCGAAGAGATAGATCGTCGTGTCCTTGTCCTTGACGACCCATAGCGCCGGATCGGCGTCGGTCGTCGTGGGGGACGTTGCGGGTGCCGCCGCCGCGGCCGGCTGGGCGGCATGGGCGGCCGGGAGCATCGCGGACGCCGAGAAGGCGGCGATCGCGCACGTGGTGGCAAGCTTCTTCAACCAGGTTTTCATCGGGAAATCACTTTCGTTACGGGCGCTTATGGCCGGATCGAACAGGGAAGGGGAGTGAAAAATACTCAACGGTATTTAAGCCACAGCCAGACGATCGCGTTGACCGCGAGTGCGCCAAGGAACAGCAGCATGACATCGGGCGCGGGGGCAAGGCTGGCACGGTGGAGCACCCACCACGTCGGTGCCGCGAGCGTCAGCGTATACCACGCCGCGGTGCCGGCCCACAGATACGCCCGCTCCTCGTGATCGTCGACCGAGCGATGATAGAGGATCAGCGAGATCGCCATGCCGACGACCCAAACGATCGACGAACCGATCGCGAAATTGGCCGGCAGCGCCGAATTGCTCAGCAGCGCCAGTCCGATCGTCGCGCCGTCGGTCTGGGTCATCTGCATCCAGGCGCCCAGGACGCCGCCGAACGCGCCGGCCAAGCCGAGTGCGGTCCAGTAACGTTTACGCCGCGGCGACATCGGACGCTTGGCAGGCTTGCTTGCATCACTCATCGTCGCCTCCTTCGAAACCATCATCAAAAATCTCCTCGATCGGCATGTCGAACAGCCGCGCAAGCTTGAAGGCGAGCGGCAGCGACGGGTCATATTTCCCCGTTTCGATCGCATTCACCGCCTGCCGCGAGACATCGAGCCGGTCGGCGAGTTCCGCCTGGCTCCAGTTCCGCATCGCGCGCAGCACTTTCAATTTATTGTTCATCGGCGCCTCGCCAGCATTTCCATCCGAAGGATCATGGCCTTCCCATAGCGCATCAAAATGTCGGGGAAGGGAAATTTTGTCCGGTCCTTCGGGATGGCCGGGATTGGGGGCGACAGGGTCGGTCGACATTCGCGGGGACAAGAGACTGGAGCGCCGTCACATGGAGGGCGCTCCAGCCCAGGTCGCCAGCCGTCACCGGGGAGGCACGGCGCGAGCGAAGCCATCATTTCCGTCGCTTATCGCGCGGCGCTGATCATCAGCAGCGCGAGCTGGGTGCCCTTCTGTGCGCGGGCGATCGCCTGCTTGGTCTGGGGCTCAACGTGGGCAAGGACGTTCGAAAGGCATGCCGACTGGCGCGCATTTTCCGCAGCGCCGCGAAGGCCGGTGTAGCAGAGGCTGCGCGCGGCGCTCTTCAATCGGGTGTCGAGGCGCTCGCGATCCGCCGTGTGGGTCAGGTTCAGATCGTCGATGCGGACTTCGACGGCGGGGTTTCCGGTCTCGGCGGCCATGACGGGCGCAGCAGCGGCGGTGAGCGAGAGCGCGAGGATCAGCGTGCGGGTCATTATGTCTATTCTCCTTGGATCGACTGGTTTTGGTCAGCTCAACCTGTCTTCATGTCAGGTATGCATGACTATATGTCGCGATTCGCTGACTGTGTCAATAACACCTTACAAAAAGTTTTGGAGACCTGACTAAGACGCGCCTTTTCGTCGACGAGCGCGCGGCGGGGAGCCTTGACCATGCGCCGCCGCTAGGCCAATGCGGCGGCGATTTTTGCACCTGCGAAGGAATTGCGGCCGTGGCCGACGGGGCGGACAAGACACCACTCAGTTTTCAGGACATGATCCTGACGCTGCACGCCTATTGGGCGGCGCGCGGTTGCGCGATTTTGCAGCCTTATGACATGCGCGTCGGGGCGGGGACGTTTCACCCGTCGACGACGCTGCGCAGCCTCGGTCCCGAGCCGTGGAATGTCGCCTATGTCCAGCCGAGCCGCCGGCCCACGGACGGCCGATATGGCGAGAACCCGAACCGGCTCCAGCATTATTACCAGTATCAGGTGATCCTGAAGCCGTCGCCCGCCGACCTGCAGGAACAATATCTGGGCAGCCTCGCAGCGATTGGCATCGATCCGCTGCTCCACGACATCCGTTTCGTCGAGGACGATTGGGAAAGCCCGACGCTCGGCGCGTGGGGCTTGGGCTGGGAAGTCTGGTGCGACGGGATGGAAGTCACCCAGTTCACTTATTTCCAGCAAATGGGCGGCTTCGACTGCAAGCCCGTCGCGGGCGAGCTGACCTACGGGCTCGAACGCCTCGCCATGTATATCCAGAATGTCGACAATGTGTACGACCTGCGCTTTTCCGACGCCGTCGGCGATGTGGCGGCGGTCAGCTATGGCGACGTCTTCCTCGAGAATGAAAAGCAGTTCTCGAAATGGAATTTCGAGGTCGCCGACACCGACACCCTGTTCGCGGGCTTCAAGGCAGCAGAGGCCGAATGCCAGCGTGCAATCGAAGCGAACGTGCCGCTCGCGGCCTATGACCAGGCGATCGAGGCGAGCCATTTGTTCAACCTGCTCCAGGCACGCGGCGTGATCAGCGTGCAGGAGCGCGCCAATTACATGGCGCGCGTCCGCGACCTCGCAAAGGGCAGCTGCAAGGCGTGGATCGACAGCCAGTCCGAACGCTGGACCCAAAAATATCCGGGGTGGACGCTGTGACCGACTTTCTTCTCGAACTGCGCAGCGAGGAAATCCCGGCGCGGATGCAGGCCGGCGCGCGCGCCGAACTCGAAAAGCTGTTCCGTGCGCAATTGAGCGCCGCGGGCCTCGAAACGGGCGGCCTCACCATCTGGTCGACCCCGCGCCGCCTCGCGCTGATCGCGCGACACCTCCCCGAAGCGACCGCCGCGGTCAGCGAGGAACTCAAAGGCCCGCGCAGCAGCGCGCCGCCGCAGGCGCTCGAGGGTTTCCTTCGCAAGACCGGCCTGACGCAGGATCAGCTCGAAGACCGCGACGGCGTCTATTTCGCCGTCATCGACAAGCCCGGCCGCGCGACCGCCGAAGTGCTCGCCGAGGCGATCCCCGCGATCGTCCGCGCCTTCGCCTGGCCCAAGTCGATGCGCTGGGGCAAGGAAAGCGCGAGCAGCGAAAGCCTGCGCTGGGTGCGCCCGCTGTCGGGCATCGTCGCGATTTTCGGCGAAGACCTTGTTGCGTGTGAAGTTAGTGGGATTTCGGCGGGTTTCGCGACGCGCGGCCACCGCTTCCACTGCCCGGGCGAGATCACGATCGGCTCGGCTTCCGACTATGCCGAAAAGCTCCGCGCCTGCCACGTCATCGTCGACCATGAAGAACGCCAGTCGATCATCCGCGACGGCGCCGCCAAGGCCGCGGCCGACGCCGGGCTGACGCTCGTCGAGGATGAGGGGCTGGTGATCGAGAACGCCGGCCTCACCGAATGGCCGGTGCCGCTGCTGGGCCGCTTCGACGAAGCCTTCCTCGAAGTGCCGCCCGAGGTCATCCAGCTGACGGCGCGCGTGAACCAGAAATATTTCGTCGTGAACGGCGCGGGCGGCAAGCTCGCCAACGGCTTCGTCTGCACCGCGAATATCGACGCGGTCGATGGCGGCGCCGAGATCGTCGCCGGCAACCGCAAGGTCCTCGCCGCGCGCCTGTCCGACGCGCGCTTCTTCTGGGAACAGGACCAGAAGAAGACGCTCGCTCAGCACGCGGAGAAGCTGGCAAACATCACCTTCCACGAAAAGCTTGGCACCGTTGCCGACAAGGTCGAGCGCGTCGCGAAGCTCGCCGAATGGCTCGCAAGCGAAGGCATCGTCCCGAACTGCGACCCCGCGCTCGCGCGGCAGGCCGCGGAATTGGCGAAAGCCGACCTCGTCACCGAAATGGTCGGCGAGTTCCCCGAACTGCAGGGTCTGATGGGCGGCTACTACGCCCGCGCCGAAGGTCTGCCCGATGCGGTCGCCGACGCGATCCGCGACCACTACAAGCCAGTCGGGCAGGGCGATGACGTGCCGACCGCGCCGGTGACGGTGGCTGTGGCGCTGGCGGATAAACTGGATACACTTGTTGCCTTCTTCGCCATTGGAGAGAAGCCAACGGGATCAAAAGATCCCTTCGCTTTGCGCCGCGCGTCGCTCGGCATCCTCGCCTTGCTGCTGTCGAACGATATTCGTGTCTCTCTTGATGACCTTTCCGTTCAGGCAAGCACTTTGATTGTCACTCAGAACCTCGAACAGGTGGCCCGCGACGATAAGGGAGCGAAAAAAGTGCTCGCCGTAATTGGGAAGGCGCAGGAATCAGACGATGCCGACGGGTTCGTAAGGGAAGCAGCCCGGGAACTTGTCGAGCGCTCAAAGAAATACAATCTAATGGTTCCTCGGGTGAGGCCGGAAACTCGGGCGAAGCTGGAAATATTTGCTTCCTTCCCTGAGGATTTTGACGAGGTTGTACTTCAATTCTTTGTTGACCGGCTCAAGGTCCAGCAACGCGAAGCCGGCGTCCGTCACGACCTGATCGACGCGGTGTTTGCGCTCGGGGGTGAGGATGATCTCGTCCGCCTGCTCGCACGCGTGAAGACGCTGCAGGCGTTCATGGCGACCGACGACGGCACCAACCTGCTCGCGGGTTACAAGCGCGCGGCGAATATTCTGAAGCAGGCGGATATTTCCGTCGCCCCCGCGAAGGCGGGGCCCGCTGGAGGTAGTGCGCCCACGGCAACGGCCCCCGCCTTCGCGGGGGCGACGGATGTGGATCGGGCGCTGCTTACCGCACTCGACACCGCCGAGCCCGCAGCCTCCGCCGCGGTCGCCGACGAACGCTTCACCGACGCGATGGCCGCGCTCGCCAGCCTCCGCGCCCCGATCGACGCTTTCTTCGACGGCGTAATGGTCAACGACCCCGACGAAGCGGTCCGCACCTATCGCCTCGGTCTGCTGTCGCGCTTCACCGGCGCGGTGCACGGCGTCGCCGATTTCTCGAAGATCGAGGGATAGGCGCGGCTGCGCGCGGGAAGGGGTGCCATGAACGAAACGCATCTCGTCTGGATTTTTGCGGTCGGTTTTCCGCTGTTCTTTGTCGCGATGTGGCTGCTCGTTACGCGCGTCCTGTCGTTCGTGGGGTGGTCGAAATATCTGCCTGCCTTCGCGTGGGATCGCCCGATCCCCGCCGATGCGCGGCGCTTTTCGTGGGCGACGATGGTCATCGGCCGCTTTCCGGGGGGCGTCAGCTACAAGAATGCGATGAACGTCTGGCTCGACCAGCGCGGCATCTATCTTCGCCCGCCGCTCTTCTTTCGGATGTTTCACCCGCCGCTGCACATTGGCTGGGACCAGATCGCGGCGATCGAGCCGCGCAAGACGCTGTGGATCAAAGCCTGGTCGCTCGCCTTTCGTCGCGACGTGCCGATTTTAACCTTCGGCGGCGGCGCTGGGCAGGCAATTTTCGATCATTGGCAGGCCCGTCATGGAGGCAGGCCAGCCTGACACCGCTAAAGCAAAACTGAGTCGACCCGGTTGCGGTTCGACCCTATTCCCCCGCCCACCTCCTCCCCGGGGCAGCAGGAGCATATGATGACGAATATGGTGCATTTGTTCGGCGGCGCGGCCACGACGGCCGAACGCTCGAAGGAATTGCTGGGCGGCAAAGGGTCGAACCTTGCCGAAATGGCCTCGATCGGCCTGCCGGTGCCCCCGGGCTTTACGATCACCACCGACGTCTGCACCGCTTATTATGCGAATGGCGAAAAATTCCCCGCGGGCCTGATCGAAGAGGTTGCCGCGGGCATCGCGCATATCGAAGGTATCACCGGCAAGAAATTCGGCGACCCCGCCGATCCGCTGCTCGTCTCGGTCCGTTCGGGCGCGCGCGTGTCGATGCCGGGGATGATGGACACCGTGCTCAACCTCGGGCTCAACGACAAGACCGTCGTCGGCCTGTCCGACGCGTCGGGCGACCCGCGTTTCGCGTGGGACAGCTATCGCCGTTTCGTCCAGATGTACGCCGACGTCGTCATGGGCCTCGACCATGCCGAGTTCGAGGAAGCACTGGAAATCGCGAAGGAGGACAAGGGCTTCTACCTCGATACGGAGATGTCGGCTGAAGACTGGCAGGCGCTGGTCAAGGAATATCAGGCGATCGTCGAGCGCGAGACCGGCGCGCCCTTCCCGCAGGAACCGAACGACCAGCTGTGGGGCGCGGTCGGTGCGGTGTTTGCGAGCTGGGAAAGCGACCGCGCGAAAGTCTATCGCCGCCTGAACTCGATCCCCGCCGAATGGGGCACCGCGGTCAATATCCAGGCGATGGTGTTCGGCAATATGGGCGATACCTCGGCGACGGGCGTCGCGTTCACGCGCGACCCCGCGACCGGCGAGCGCGCCTGGTACGGCGAATGGCTGATCAACGCGCAGGGTGAGGATGTCGTCGCGGGCATCCGCACGCCGCAATATCTGACGAAGGTCGCGCGCGAAAAGGCGGGCGCCAAACCGGCGTCGATGGAAGAGGCGATGCCCGAGACCTTCACCGAGCTCGGCCGCGTCTTCGACACGCTCGAAACCCATTATCGCGACATGCAGGACATCGAGTTCACCGTCGAACGCGGGACGCTGTGGATGCTGCAGACGCGTTCGGGCAAGCGCACCGCGAAGGCGGCGCTCAAGATCGCGGTCGATATGGCCGCCGAAGGGCTGATCACCGAAGAAGAAGCCGTCGGCCGCGTCGATCCGGGCGCGCTCGACCAGCTTCTCCACCCGACGCTCGACCCGAAGGCGCCGCGCGACGTGCTCACCAAGGGGCTTCCCGCAAGCCCCGGCGCGGCGTCGGGCAAGATCATGTTCACCGCCGATGGCGCTGAAAAGGCAGCCGAAATGGGCGAAGCCGTGATTCTCGTCCGCGTCGAAACTTCGCCCGAAGATATTCACGGCATGCACGCCGCAAAGGGCATCCTGACCGCGCGCGGCGGCATGACGTCACACGCGGCGGTGGTCGCGCGCGGCATGGGCCGTCCCTGCGTCTCGGGCGCCGGCGGGCTGTCGATCGACGGCGCGGCGCGCATCCTGCGCGTCGGCGGGCGTGAGCTGCGCGAGGGCGACATCCTGACGCTCGACGGGTCGACCGGCGAAGTGATGGCGGGCGAAGTCCCGACCTTGCTTCCCGAACTGGTCGGCGACTTCGGCACGCTGATGGTATGGGCCGACAAGGTCCGCCGCATGAAGGTGCGCGCCAATGCCGAAACCCCGCAGGATGCGCAGGTCGCGCGCGATTTTGGCGCCGAGGGCATTGGCCTCTGCCGCACCGAGCATATGTTCTTCGACGCCGCGCGCATCACCGCGGTGCGCGAGATGATCCTCGCCGATAGCGAAGCCGGCCGCCGCGCCGCGCTCGCCAAGCTGCTGCCTGAACAGCGCGGCGACTTTGCCGCGATCTTTGGGGTGATGGCGGGGCTTCCCGTCACGATCCGCCTGCTCGATCCGCCGCTCCATGAATTCCTGCCGACGCGCGAAGAGGATTTCGCCGATGTCGCCGAGGCTGCGGGGGTGGGGATCGAGGCATTGAAGGCGCGTGCGAACGAGCTGCACGAATTCAACCCGATGCTCGGTCATCGCGGATGCCGTCTCGGCGTCACCTACCCCGAAATCTACGAGATGCAGGCGCGCGCGATCTTCGAGGCGGCGTGCGACGTCGCCGCCGAAACCGGCGCTGCGCCGATCCCCGAGGTGATGATCCCGCTCGTCGCAACGCGCCGCGAATTCGACCTGATGAAGGCGGTGGTCGATGCGCAGGCGAAGGCTGTGTTCGCCGAAAAGGGCCGCGAGATCGCCTATCTCGTCGGCACGATGATCGAGCTGCCGCGCGCCGCGCTGATGGCCGGAGAAATCGCCGAGAGTGCCGAATTCTTCTCGTTCGGCACCAACGACCTCACGCAGACGACGATCGGCATCAGCCGCGACGACGCGGGCCGCTTCCTGACGCAATATGTCGACAAGGGCATTTTCCTGACCGACCCGTTCGTCAGCCTCGATGTCGAGGGCGTCGGGCAGCTGATCGAGATCGCCGCCGATCGCGGCCGCAAGACGCGCCCCGACGTCAAGCTCGGCATCTGCGGCGAGCATGGCGGCGACGCGCCGAGCATCCATTTCTGCGAAAAGACGGGCCTCGACTATGTCAGCGCCTCGCCTTACCGTGTCCCCATCGCCCGGCTCGCGGCTGCTCAGGCTGCGCTGAAGCGGGGGTAATTCCTGACTTCGTCATCCCGGCGAAGGCCGGGATCTCACCCTCGCGTCATCATGCAACGGCGATACCCCGGCCTTCGCCGGGGTGACGACGAAGGGGGAACGCGCATGAAGGGCTGGCACCGCTATACGATCACCTTGGTGGGCGGATTGGCGGTGGGGCTCGGCGCGGCCTGGGCCATAACCGGCGGCGGCCTCAGTGGCGGCGCGATCGTCAATGGCCCGTGGACGACCTCGCTCGGCTTTGGCACCAAGGCAACGGACCCGATCACGCGCGCGGCGGTGGCGCGCGCGGGTCTGCTTGCGCTCCCCGCAAAGGAAACCGTCTATTGGTCGGCGAAGACCGACGCCGCAGGCGCGCCACTCGACGGCAATTGCCGTTACAGCCTGTCGGGCACGCCGCTCGACGCGCGCTGGTGGAGCGTCACCATCTATGACGAGGCGGGCTATCTCGTTGCGAACCCGGCAAACATCTGGTCGGTGAACGGCGCCAATGTCGCGCTCGATGCCAAGGGCGAATGGCGCGTCACAATCGCCCCGACAAAGCCCGCGGAAGGGGCTTGGTTGCCCGGAACCAAGGGCCAGCCCTTTCACCTGACCCTGCGCATGTACAACCCCGGCAAGGCGTTCCGCGCCGACCCCGCCAAAGCCGTGCTCCCGCAAATCGTGAAGGAGGGCTGCTGAGATGCGCAGCTGGCTCGGCCCGCTCGCCCTAGGCCTGATCGTCGCGGTGGCCACCGCCTATGCGGCGATCTGGGCGATTCCCTATGGCCTGATGAATGTCGCGATCGATCGGCTGGGGCAGGGCGGCGTCAACACCATGTCCTATGGCAACCTCGCGACGCCCGAGCGCCAGCCGGTCGTGCGGCCCAGCCCCGACCTCGCTTATTCGAGCTGTCCCTATGACCTTTCGGGCGGCCCGATCGCGATCGACGTCACGCCGGTTCCGGGCCGCTATACATCGCTCAGCATCTTTGACGCCGCGACCGACGTCATTTTCGTGCGCAACGATGTCGAGGCGGGCGGCAAGCCGTTTCGAATCATCGTCGCGCGCGCGGGACAGGCCGTGCCCAAAGGCGCCGAAATCGTCCGCACGGACCATGATCATGGCATCGCGCTGATCCGTCTTTTGCTGAAAGAGCCCGCGGAAATCGGCGGGCTCGACGCGATCCGCCGCCAATCGTCGTGCGGAACGGTCACAAAGCTGAAATAGGGGGTTGCGCCCCCGCGCGACGGGTCTTAAAGGCGCCTCTCCACGCACCCGTAGCTCAGCTGGATAGAGCATCAGACTACGAATCTGAGGGTCGGACGTTCGAATCGTTCCGGGTGCGCCATTTCCTTCCTGCCATGGTCCGATGCTGTCGGATGAGCGGGTTTTCCATATCCTTGCACGACGAAACGGGCTTCGGACGAGCGGCCGTGCCCGATCTTTCAGCTGGCCGCATATTGCGATAAACAGGCTGCTTATCGCCGGATCGTCAAATTTTCAGGATAGGTCCGATATGCGGCGTCCGTTGCGCACGCGAAGGTGACGATCGAACCGATCTTTCCGGAGAATATGCAGATGGCGGACGAGGTCGAGCTGAAACTCGAAATTGCGAGCGAAGACGCCGGAAAATTCGAGGTGTCGGGTTTGTTGGCGGGCGCCCCCAAAAAGATGCGGCAGATATCGACCTATTTCGACACGCCCGATCATGACGTCGCCAACGCGGGCTTTTCGCTTCGTATCCGCCGTTCGGGCAAGAAGCGTGTCCAGACGATCAAGGCGGACGGCGGCAGTGCTGCCGGTCTCTTCATCCGATCCGAATGGGAGCGCGCGGCGGAAAATGACACACCGGTCCTCGATTTTGCCACGCCGCTTCCCTCGCTGCTCGGCGACAAGATCGATGCCATCGCGCCAGCTTTCGAGGTGGAGATCGACCGCCAGAGCTGGACCATCGACGAGAGCGGCGCAACGATCGAACTGGTGCTCGACCGCGGCGACGTCGTGGTCGGCGAGCGCCGGTCGCCGGTGTGTGAGATCGAGCTTGAGCTGAAGTCCGGCGATCCTGCCGCGCTGTTTGCTTTCGCGCGCCGGATCGACGCGGTCGTGCCGATACGCCTTGGCGTCCTCAGCAAGTCGGAGCGCGGCTATCGGCTCACCGGAGCGGCCCCGGCGCGGGTTACGGCCGAAACGGTGATACTCGCCGGCGACACGACCGCGGCACAGGCGCTTGGGCAGATCATGCAATCATGCATCCGGCAGTTCCGGCTCAACGAGGCGCTTTTGCTCGCGAACCGGAACACCGAAGCCTTGCATCAGGCGCGCGTCGCGCTACGCCGCCTTCGATCGGCCTTCGCGATCTTCAAGCCGATGATCGGGGACGCGGGCATCGATTTGCGCACGGAATTGCGCTGGCTGGCGTCGGAACTGGGCAAGGTGCGCGATCTCGACGTGCTCCTGAAGCGTGCCGAGGGCGGACCGCTGCACGACCGGATCGCGACGATGCGCGAGGCCGCTTATGATAATGTGTGCGAAATTCTCTCGTCCGCGCGGGCGCGCCGGCTCATGCTCGAGGTGACGGCGTGGATTGCGGCGTCGGATTGGTCGGGGACGGCGGACGGTGAACGCGAAGGCAATCGACCGGCGCGGGACTTCGCCGCCCGGGCGCTCGACCGCTATCGGCGAAAGGTGAAGCGCAAGGGGCGTAATCTGGCCAGTCTCGATGACGATGCGCGGCACGAGGTGCGCAAGAGCGCGAAGAAGCTACGTTACGCAGCGGAATTCTTTGCCGGCCTGTTCGAGCGCAAGAGCGAGAAACGCCGGCACAAACGCTTCGTCAAGGCACTCGAAGCGCTGCAGGACCAGCTCGGCGCGCTCAACGATCTTGCGGCCGCCCCCGAGCTGCTGACAAGGCTTGGCATCGCGGAAAGCCCCGGCGCGGCCGAATTGATGGCACATGGCAAGAAGGGACGGCTCATCGAAACGGCCGCCGATGCGCATGAGGATTTCGTCGATACCAAGCGATTCTGGTAGTCGCGCGGTATCGGACGGGACGATCGAACGCCCCTGGTTGCGAGCGCGAAGCCGCTCAATCGATGCTAAAGCGCGCTGTCGGCAGCCGTCGCACGAGCTTTTGCCGGCATGGCAAGCGCAACCGCGGCCCCGACCAGGATGAGCGTCGGGGCGTCGTTCGCCAGCGCGCGCGTTGCAAGGCCGAGCAGGTCGAGGCGCGTCGTGAGCCGCTGCTCGTCGGCGCGGCTGACGTTGCAAGCGATCATCACGGGCATATCGCCCGGCATGCCCGCGCCGATGAGGCCGCGGGCGATCTCGGGCGCCGCGTCGCGCCCCATGTAGAAGGCAAGGGTCGATCCGCAGCGGGCGAGCGAGTTCCAGTCGATGTCGAGCGCCGCGCCGCGGCGGCTGTGTGCGGTGACAAAACGGACATCGCGCGCGACGCCGCGGAGCGAGAGCGATATTTTCGCCGACGCTGCGACGGCGCTCGCCGCGGTAATGCCGGGGCAGACGAAAACGGGATAGCCCGCCATGTGCAAGGCGGCGATTTCTTCGGTCGAACGGCCGAATAGTGAAGGATCGCCGCCCTTCAGGCGCACGACGCGCTTGTCCGCCGCGGCGGCGGCCACCAGCAGAGCGTCGATCTCCTGCTGATCCTTCGAATGGCGACCCGAACGCTTGCCGACGCTCATGCGTTCGGCGCCCGGCGGGATGAGGTCGAGAACGGCGGGGCCGACAAGCGCGTCGTGGAATATGATGTCGGCGCGTTCGATGAGGTGGATCGCCTTGCGCGTCAAAAGGTCGGGGTCGCCGGGGCCGGCACCCACGAGCCAGACCGTGCCGGGCGGAAAATCGTCAGGCTGCATCGCTCGTCTCCTCTGCCAATATGCGGGCGAGCGCCGGGCGGCACGATCCGCAGTTGGTTCCCGCGCCGATCGCGCCGCCGATGGCGGCGACGTCGGCAAGCTGCTGGTTGCGGATGACCGAGGCGATCGTCTTCAATCCGATATCGAAGCAGACGCAGATGATTGGACCGCGGTCGGCCTGGACGCCCGGCGCCCGACCGGCGAGCAGCGTCGGCGCGACGTCAGGGGCCGAAAGCTGCGCGATCAGCCAGTCGCGCGGGGGAAGCTCGCCGCTTTCGGTCACGAACAGCGCGCCGGCGAGACGCCCCCCAGTGACGACCGCGACGCGGCGTGTTCCGCGCGCGCTGTCCTGCGCTTCGATCCGTTCGCCGCGCGGGAGCAGCGCTTCGATGCGCTTGAGGTCGCCGTTGCCGGCGAGTTCCCAGAGCACCCCCGCGGGCACCGCAACGCGGGTCGCCCACAGGCAGGCGGGCCGTTCGTCGAGTTCGTTCGCGAGCAACAGGAAACCGCGCCATTTCGTCGCGACCGGCGCGATCGCGGCGGGGGTGCGTTTGAAGCCCGGCTGCCCCGACACGGGGTCGACGAGCGGGCGCGGGAGGAGCCCGGTGCGACCGCCGCTCGAGGTGCGGTCGGTCCAGTGGATCGGGACGAACAGCTCGCCGCGCCGCTGGCCATCCGAAACGACGATGCGATACACGCTCTCGCCCTGCGGGGTTTCGACGCGCGCGAGCCCGCCGTCGGCAAGCCCGAGCCGCGCGGCGTCATCGGGATGGACCTCGACCAGCGGCTCCTCGCGATGACGCGCAAGCTTTGGCGCGAGGCCGGTGCGTGTCATCGTATGCCACTGATCGCGATAGCGGCCGGTGTTGAGCGTCAACGGCCATTTCGCAAGCGGTTCGGGCAGGGGCTTTTGCGCCACCGGCACAAGCCGCGCGCGTCCGTCTGCGGTCGAAAAGCGGCCGTCGGCAAAGGTCTGATCGCCGCCCCAGCGAAAGGGCATCATGTCGTCATAGGCGGCATTGCCGCCCTGCGCGGCGCCGGGGAGCGCGAAGAGGCGCGCGCCGTCATTGTCATAGGTCGACAGGCGGCAATGCTCGCGCCAGATGTCGGCCGGACGGTCATAGCTGAAGGCAGTCTTCCAGCCCATGCGCCGCGCGACTTCCTTGATGATCCACCAATCGGGCATCGCTTCGCCAGGCAGCGGAAACAGTGCGCGCTGGCGGCTGATCGTGCGGTCGCTGTTGGTGACGGTGCCATCTTTCTCGCCCCACGCGGCGGCGGGAAGGCGGACATGCGCAAAGGCGCCGGTGTCGGTCTGTTCGATCACGTCGCTGACGACGACGAAGGGACAGGCGGCGAGGGCTTCGCGCACGCGGTTCGCGTCGGGCATCGACACGGCGGGGTTGGTCGCCATCACCCACAACGCCTTGATGCGGCCCTCGCCGACCGCGCGGAACAGGTCGACGGCCTTCAGTCCGGGCTTCTCCGCCATCGCCGGCGCGGCCCAGAAGCGCTGGACGCGGTCGCGGTTTTCGGGCGCGAAATCCATGTGCGCGGCAAGCGTCGAGGCGAGCCCGCCGACCTCGCGCCCGCCCATCGCATTCGGCTGGCCGGTGATCGAAAAGGGCGCGGCGCCGGGTTTGCCGATGCGTCCGGTGGCGAGATGGAGGTTGGTTATCGCATTCACTTGGTCGGTGCCTGACGTCGACTGGTTGATCCCCTGGCTGAACATCGTCACCGTGCGCGGCGTTGCGGCGAACAGCTCATAGAAACGCCTGAGGTCGGCGACGGGCACGTCGCACGCGCGCGCCACCGACCACAGGTCATTCCCCTCTCCAAGCTGGTCCCAGAAATTGTCAGGCACCGCGACATGTGCGGCGAGATAATCGTCGTCGACCACGCCCGCCTCGCGGCAATATTGCAGGAGGCCGTTCATCAGCGCGACGTCGCTGCCGGGGCGGATCGCGACATGGAGGTCGGCCTCCTCGGCGGTTTCGGTGCGGCGCGGGTCGATCACGACGAGCTTTGCGCCCGCTTCGCAACGCGCGCGGATGCGCTGATAGACGATCGGGTGGCACCAGGCGGTGTTGCTGCCGACGAGGACGATCAGGTCGGCAGCGTCGAGATCGTCGTAGGTCGCGGGGACGATATCCTCGCCAAAGGCGCGCGTATGGCCCGCGACCGCGCTCGACATGCAGAGCCGCGAATTGGTGTCGATATTCGCGGTGCCGATGAAGCCCTTCATCAGCTTGTTCGCGACATAATAATCCTCGGTGAGCAATTGCCCCGAGACGTAGAAGGCGACGCTGTTCGGGCCGTGACGCGCGATCGTTTCCTTGAAACGCTTCGCGACGAGGTCGAGCGCCTTGTCCCAGCTCGCGCGCTTCTTGCCGATCATGGGCGTGAGCAGACGACCTTCGAGCCCGACGGTTTCGCCAAGATGCGTGCCCTTCGAGCAAAGGCGCCCACGGTTGGCGGGGTGGTCGGGATCGCCTTCGATCGTTACCGTCCGCTCGCCCGTCACCGTCGCGCGGATGCCGCAGCCGACGCCGCAATAGGCGCAGGTGGTGCGGACCGCTTCGCTCATCAGGCCGCGGCCTTCAATGTGCTCGCGCGGCAGATGAGTACCCGGCCGGCGTCGATCTTGACCGGCACCGTCGGCGTGCAGCCCTTGTCATCGCCGAGCGCCTCGCCGGTCGACAGGCTGATCCGCCAATTGTGCAAGGGGCAGGCGACCGCGCCCCCGTGGACGATGCCCTGGCTCAGCCGCCCATGCTTGTGCGGGCAGCGGTCGCGCAGCGCGAAGACCTTGCCTTCGGCGGTGCGGAAGACGGCGATATCATCGCCGCCTTCGACCTGCACAGTGCGGCTGCCGCGCACGGGGATCTGGTCGACCCAGCCGATGTCGAGCCATTCTGCGGTCGTCATGCGAGTTCCTCCTGCGGGGTGAAGCGCGCCATCGGCGCATGATGTTCGCGTTCGGCACCCTCGGCGCGCTGTGCCCACGGGTCGTCCTGCGAAAAGCTCTGGGCATAAAGGAAGCGCGCGCGCAGTGCCTCGCGGCCCGCGGGGTCGTCGGCGATCCGCGCCTTCACATAATCGACCCCGACGCGTTCGATCCACGGCGCGGTACGTTCGAGGTAGCGCGCCTCCTCGCGGTAGAGCTGGATGAAGGCGGCGCAATAATCCATCGCCTCCTGCTCGGTCGCGACCTTGCAAAGCAGGTCGGTGGCACGGACATGGATGCCGCCGTTGCCGCCGACGTGCAGCTCGTAACCGCTGTCGACGCAGACGATGCCGAAATCCTTGATCGTCGCCTCGGCGCAATTGCGCGGGCAGCCCGACACCGCGATCTTGAACTTGTGCGGCATCCAGCTGCCCCAGCTCATCCGCTCGATCTTGACGCCGAGGCCGGTCGAATCCTGCGTGCCGAAGCGGCACCATTCGGACCCGACGCACGTCTTCACCGTGCGGAGCGACTTGCCGTAAGCGTGGCCCGAGACCATGCCGGCGGCATTGAGGTCGGCCCAGACCGCGGGCAGATCCTCCTTCTTGATTCCGAAGATGTCGAGCCGCTGGCCGCCGGTGACCTTGACCATCGGCGCATTGAACTTCTCGACGACATCGGCGATCGCGCGCAACTCGGTCGGGTTGGTGAGCCCGCCCCACATGCGCGGCACGACCGAATAGGTGCCGTCCTTCTGGATGTTGGCGTGCATCCGCTCGTTGACGAAGCGGCTCTGCTGGTCGTCGACATAGTCGCCGGGAAGCGCACAGAGCAGATAATAGTTGAGCGCCGGGCGGCACGACGAACAGCCGTCGGGGGTCGTCCAGTGCAGCTTCTGCATCACTTCGGGGATCGAGCGCATGGCCTGCGCGACGATCTCACGCCGGACGTCGTCATGGCCGAAGCTCGTGCATTTACACATCGTCTTGGGCCCCGCCTGGACATCGTCGCCGAGCGTCAGCGCGAGGAGATTCTCGACCAGGCCGGTGCAGCTGCCGCAGCTCGCCGACGCCTTGCAGGTGCCGCGCACCGCGTCGAGGCTGTGCGCCCCCTTGGCGATGCACGACACGACCTGGCCCTTGGTGACGCCGTTGCAGCCGCAGATCTCGGCATCATCCGAGAGCGCTGCAACGGCCGCCTTAGGGTCCGCCGCGCCCCCTCCTGAGGCGAAGGACTGGCCGAAGATCAGCAGGTCGCGAAGCTCGGAGACATCCTCCTGCTTCTTGAGCAGGTCGAAATACCAGCTGCCGTCGGCGGTATCGCCATAGAGCACCGCGCCGACGATCCGGTCGTCCCTGACGATAACGCGCTTGTAGACGCCGCGGCTCGCGTCGCGCAGCACGATGTCCTCGCACCCGTCGCCGCCCGAAAAATCGCCCGCCGAAAAGACGTCGATTCCCGACACCTTGAGCTTGGTCGAGGTGACCGAGCCGCGATAGCCCGTCGGCTGCTCGACGAGTCCGTCGGCGAGGCTGCGGCACATGTCCCACAGCGGCGCGACGAGGCCGTAGACCTGCCCGTCATGCTCGACGCATTCGCCCACCGCGAGCACCGCGGGGTCGCTGGTGACCATATGGTCGTCGACCTGGATGCCGCGCCCGACCGCGAGTCCGGCGTCGCGGGCAAGCGCGACCGAGGGACGGATGCCGACTGCCATCACGACGAGGCTGGCGGGGATCAGCGTTCCGTCCTTGAGTTTCACCCCCTCGACCTTGCCGTCGCCGACGATCTCGGCGGTGTCGGCGCCGGTCAGGATCGTCTGGCCGCGGCCTTCCAATGCCTGCTTGAGCAGCCAGCCAGCCGCCTCGTCGAGCTGGCGTTCCATCAAGGTCGGCATCAGGTGAATGACGGTGACCTTCATCCCGCGGAGCGAAAGCCCGTGCGCGGCTTCGAGCCCGAGCAGCCCGCCGCCGATGACGACCGCATCGCCGCCCGCATCCGCGGCCGCGAGCATTGTGTCGACATCGTCCATGTCGCGAAACGCGATCACCCCGGGCAGGTCCTTACCCGGCACCGGGATGATGAAGGGATCGGAGCCGGTCGCGATCAGCAGCCGGTCATAGCTTTCGGTCGAGCCGCCGCGCGTCGTTACCGTCTTCGCGGCGCGGTCGATCTGCGCGACCGGGTCGCCTGCGACCAGCGCAATGCCTTTCGCCGCATACCATTCGGCGTCGTTGATGACGATGTCGTCGAAGCTCTTCTCGCCCGCGAGCACGGGGGACAGCATGATGCGATTGTAGTTGACCCGCGGCTCGGCGCCGAAGATCGTCACGCGGTAGCGCGCCGGATCGCGCGCGAGCAATTCCTCGACCGCGCGGCATCCGGCCATGCCGTTGCCGATGACGACCAGATGGTCGCGCGTGTCGGCGTCGGTCTTGATGGGGCGGTGTTCCATTAAATCGTCCAGTCCAGTTGCAGCCAGAATTTGTCGGTATCGGTGGCGAAAGTGTTGGCGTCGTAATGCGCGTAGCGCGCCGCGGCGGTGACCTTGCCGAGCTTCGCGCTCGCGAGCAGATTGATCTCGTCGCCATAGGAGCGGCTCGCGCGGTCGCTTCGATAGTCGTGGTACGCGGCTTGCAGCGTGACGGCCTTGAGCGGACCGACCGCCTTCCAGCTCCATCCTGTGCTTGCGTACAGGTCGCGGACGCCGTCGGGCGGGGTGGTCAGGAACTTGTCGGCCCAGCCCTGGAACTTGAAACCCGTCGCGAGCGGTGTCTGGAAACTGGTGAGCGCGGTTCCGTCGTCGGCGCCGAGTATCTCGTACCCGACGCCGACCCGGGGGCCTCCGAAATCGACCGCCATGTCGGCGAGATAATAGTCGGCGCCGTAATTGTTGGGATTGCGATGCCAGTCCGACTGGCGCGCATAGCTCAGCTGGTAAGCGATCTTAGCCTTGCCGAGCGCCTGCGTTCCGTCGAGCCGGACGCCATAGCTCTGGCTCGACAGGCGGAAGCCCTGCATCGCCGCCTCGTCCTGGTCGACGAGATAGACAAAGGTCGAGAGTTTGCCGATCGGGGTCTGGGTGCTGAGGTTGCCGAAGACATTGTCGCCCGACACAGCCTGTTGCCGCGGCCCGGTGCCGTCGATGCCCCAGATCGTCCGCACGCTCCACGCATAGGCGAGGTCGGCCTTCACGCCCTTTAGCGGCGTGATCTCGGCCCGCACCGCGTCGAAGCTCTGGCCGTTCTGGCGAAAGCCGACGCTGCCGACGAAACGCTCGTCGTCGAAGCCGAGCCGCTGGCGCCCCGCGGTGAGCGCGAAGACGGGCGACGCATAGCGGATTTGCGCGCGGGTGAGGGCTATATTGTCGGGATCGGCGATCAGCGGGCGCGTCGCGGCGCCGTGGAGACCGTCGAAATAGTCGTCGACGATCGCGAGGTTGCCTTGCCCCTCGACCAGCGTCGACCAGCTGCCGGCCTTGGCCTCGACCCCGGCGCGGACGCGGAGCGTCAGGGCTTCGGCGTCGGCGGGCAGGCCGTCCTGATCGACCTGCTCATAGCGCAGGCGCGCTTCGCCCATCGGCTTCAGGACGATATCCTGTGCCTGCGCGACCCCGGCGGGCGCGAGTGTGGCCAGGAAGATGAGGGTGCGCGTCATCGATCAGATCCGCACGCCTTCGGCCGCGCCCCACGTCCGGCGCCACTGGCCCTTGACGAAGAGCAGCGCGACCAGCGCGACCACCGCAAGGCCGGCGAAGATATAGAAACCCGGGGCGAAGGTGCCCGCCCATTGCTTGGCGAAGCCGAGCGAGGAGGCGAGGTAGAAACCGCCGACCCCGCCCGCCATGCCGACAAGCCCGGTCATTACGCCGATTTCGGCCGAAAAGCGCTGCGGCACGAGCTGGAAGACCGAGCCATTCCCGGTGCCGAGCGCGAGCATCGCGATCACGAACAGGCCGAGCGCGGCTGGCAGCGTGTCGGCCTGCGGCACCCCGGCAATCGCCAGCGCCGCGACGACGAAGACCATCATCAGCGCTTTCACTCCGCCGATCCGGTCGGCGAGCGCGCCGCCCATCGGACGCACGAGCGATCCGGCGAAGACGCAGCCCGCGGTGCAATAACCCGCCATCACCGGGGTCAGGTGGAACTGGTCGGTGAAATAGATCGGCAGCGACGCCGCGAGCCCGACGAAGCCGCCAAAGGTCACCGCGTAAAAGGCCATTAGCCACCAGGCGTCGGCGGTCTTGAGCGGTTCGAAATAATGAGCCAGCTTCTTCGGTGCTGGCGCGTTCGGCGCGTCCTTCGCCATCGCGAGATAGACGAAGAAGACAATCGTCAGCGGGATGCACGCAAGTCCGAGCACGGCGTTCCAGCCGAACAGCTTGGCGAGCCCGGGTGCGAAAAGCGCGGCAAGCACAACGCCCGAATTGCCCATGCCGGCGAGGCCCATCGCTTTGCCCTGATGCTCGGGCGGATACCAGCGGCTGGCGAGGGGCAATGCGATGGCGAAACTCGCGCCCGCGAAGCCGAGGATGATGCCCAGCGCGAGCGTGCCGGCAAAACTAGAAACCCCCATCGCCCACGCGGAAAACAGCCCGGCGATGACGATGATCTGGCTGATCGCGCCCGACCGCTTCGGCCCGATGCGGTCGACGAGCAGGCCGTTGACGACGCGGAGCAACGCGCCCGCCAGTGTCGGCACCGCAACCATCAGCCCCTTTTGCGCCGGGGTGAGCCCGAGGTCTTCAGAAATCGCGGGGGCGAGCGGCCCGAGGATGACCCACACCATGAAGGCGAGGTCGAAATAGAGAAAGGCCGCGACCAGTGTCGGCCAGTGGCCGCTGGCCCAGAAGTTCGATTTTGCTCCGGCGCTGGCGCCGTTCATCATGTCCGTCATCGTCCGTCCCCTTGTGCGACGGGCAATAAAAAAGCCGCCAGGACGGCGGCCACGCGGGCGCATCCTGACGGCTTCATTGCCTGTTGGAGTGCAGGGAAAAGGCTCCCTGCCTGCCGCGCGGACCGGCCCCGTCGTTGGAGCCGTAGCCGCTTTATCCTGCCCCGGCAGCGTCGCCGAGTGCGTTTAAACTGCCTGATTCGCAGATGGCACGCAACTTGTTATTTCGCAGGTGCAGCATAAATTCGAATGCAGGAATAAACCTAGCTAAAATCAGATAGGTAGCCTTGAATATCGTCGGGATCGAAGGCGCGCCCGTCGAAAAAGCGGTCGCTGCCGAGCACAAGGCGGCCCTGTGTCGACCCGGCGCCAAGGGGCTCGCCGATCCCGCCTTCGAGCTTCGAACTGGCGCCGGGAAGAGGCGCGCCCGACCCCGCCAGTGCGGCGCGATAAACGTCCGGGCGGAACACCGCGGCGGCTGTCGCGGCATCGGCGGCCGAATAGTCGGCCCGGTCCCACCGAAGCATCTGCGAATAAAGCCATGCGGCCTGGCTGCGCCACGGGAAATTCGCGGCTTCGCGATACTGGAACATGAAGTCGGGATAGTGGATCGGTTCGCCGCCGGGGACGAGGCGGATGCGGTCGGTGATCGCGCGCAGCACCGCATCGCGCGAGGCGCCCAGATATTCGGCCCGCGCCAATATGTCGGCGCTTTCTTCGGCGGTGCCGGGTGCTACGAAATGGGCGGCGGCGGCGTGGAGCGCGCGCAGCAGCGCCTCGACGGCATCGCGCCGCTCGTCGATGACGGCTTCGCGCATCGCGAGGACCTTTTCGACGCCGCGGCGCCAGATTTGCGCGGTGGCGAGCGCGATATGTCCGACGCCGCGCTCGACCGCGATCGAGTTCCACGGCTCGCCGACGCATATGCCGTCGACCTCGCCCGCGGCGAGTGCATCGGCGGCGAAGGGCGGGCTGGTCACGACGATCTCAACGTCGGCGTCGGGGCGGATGCCCACCCCGGCGAGCCAGTAGCGCAGCATGTAATTATGGCTGGAGTAGCGGTGCACCACGCCAAAGCGTAGCGGTTTGCCCGCCACCTTCCGCGCGGCGGCGACGCGTTCGAGCACTACGCCGATCGCCGCGGGGTCGCCGAGTGTATCGCCGAGCCCGACATCTTTCGCGAGCCGGGTCGAAAAGGTCACGGCATTGCCGTTGAGACCGAGCACGAAGGGCACCGCCATCGGCACCGCCGGCCGGTCGCGGCCGAGCGCGGTCGCGATCGCGAGCGGCGCGATCATGTGCGCCGCGTCGGTGTGGCCATAGAGCAGCCGGTCGCGCACCGTCGCCCATGTCATGTCGCGGACCAGTTCGATGGTCACGCCCTCGCGTGCTGCGAAACCCAGCTCGTGGGCGAGGATGGGCAGCGCGGCGTCGACCAGCGGCAGGAATCCGATGCGGAATGTTTCGGCGCTCATTCCATCTCTCCCAGGAGCGCGTCGCTCGTGACAATCGCCTCGGCGATCTCGGCGATCCGGCGGTTGGTGCGCATCGCCTGGCCGCGCAGCAGCGCGTAGGCGGCGGGCTCGTCGATGGTGCGGCGTTTCATCAGGATGGCCTTGGCGCGATCAATCACCGTGCGTTCGGCCAGGGCATTTTTGGCTTCGTCGAGCTCGCGCTGGAGCCGCGAAAAGGCTTGAAAACGGCGCACCGCAAGGTCGATGACGGGTTTGATCCGCTGCTTCGACAGGCCGTCGACGACATAGGCCGACACCCCCGCGTCGATCGCGGCGCCGGTCGCCTCGGTATCGCTCTGGTCGACAAACATCGCGATCGGCCGGGCGAGCGCGCGCGACATGGCAAAGAAATCCTCGAGCAGGTCGCGGCTGGGATTTTCCAGATTGACCAATATGACTTCGGGCTTCGCCGCTTCGATTTGCGCGACCAGCGCGCCCGCCGGATCGATCAGCACCAGATCGTCGAGCCCCGCCTCGCGCAAACCATCGGAGATGATCGCCGCGCGCGTCGTGCTGGTGTCGATGATCGCGATCCGCATGGCCGCGCCTTTACGGCGTGGCGTTCGAAACCGCTAGGGGGATCGTGTTTCGAGCATCCAAGCTAACATATCGTGCCCGGATTTTGACATTTTCGACCACAAATGGATCAACGGCTGCTTGGCCCTGTTGACCACGCGAAAAGCGGAGGCTCACCGAGGATCGTGCCGATTTGACCGGAATATTGTTCGGGTGGCGGAGCGGGAGGGATTCGAACCCTCGATACGCTTTTGACGTATACTCACTTTCCAGGCGAGCGCCTTCGACCACTCGGCCACCGCTCCGCATGCTCTGGAACGGGCGCCCTAATCGCTTGGCGGGGCTTTCGCAAGCCGATTGGGCATGGCAGACATCGGCTATGAAACATCTGCTCCTGTCGGCCGTTGCTGCCGCGTCGCTCATCCTTCCCGCATATGGCGCGGAGCCCGCACCAATCCCCTCGCCGGGAGAGATTGCCGCTGCGGCGCCGGCGAGCGCCTGGGTCGCCATTGCACCGTCGGACCTGCTGGTGATGGACCTCGCGCCCGATGCGAAGGGCAAGCCGCGCCGCGTTGTCATCCAGCTGATGCCAGCGCCGTTCAGTCAGGGATGGATCGGCAATATCCGCAAGCTCGCCGCCGCGCACTGGTGGGACGGAACGAGCGTCAACCGCGTGCAGGACAATTATGTCGCGCAATGGGGCGATGCGACCGAGAAGAAGGCGTTGCCGGCGGGTTTGGCGATGGTTCCCGAGGTTGACTATGTCGTCGCCGACCCGGCGAGCGCCGAAACCACCGTGGAGGGAAAAACGGTCATAGTCATGTCAAAGGATGAAGCGGCACGACGGGCGGCGAGGATGAAAGAGGCCACCGCCATATTCGGAGATGGTTTCGACCCGGACGCCGATGCTTATGCCCCGACGGTGGCGTTCGAATCGGGCTGGCCGATCGGTCTCGACGATCGCGGAGTCCCCGACAGGAGGTGGCCGCTCCACTGTTACGCGACGGTCGGCGTCGGACGAAATATGTCACCTGATACCGGCAGCGGCGCCGAACTCTATGCCGTGATCGGACACGCCCCACGCCATCTCGATCGCAACATCGCCGTTGTCGGCCGCGTCATCAGCGGGATCGAGCATCTTTCGAGCCTGCCACGCGGGACGGAGGCGCTTGGTTTCTACAAGACCGACGCCGAACGCACACCCATCGCGTCGATCCGCATCGCGAGCGAATTGCCGGCGGCCGAGCAGCCGAAATTCGAATATCTGTCGACCGAAAGCGACAGCTTCGGCCGATATGTCGATGCGCGCGCAAACCGGCGCGATCCCTTCTTCATCACGCCCGCGGGCGGTGCCGATATTTGCAATATCCCGGTGCCGGTACGCCCGGTCGCCGCGAAGTAATTCCTTGGAGGAGTTTACCGTCACGACGCCGCTGTGGCGCTGGCAATCGGCGACTGCGCCCGCCGCGTGGTTCTTCGTCACGATCGCCGGTGAGGCGGCCGATGGGATTCGCATGGCGGCGATGACCGGGCAGTGGCTCGACGGGCGAAAGGGATTCGGATCTGCGCGTGTCGAGGCGAATATCGGCGGCACGCGTTGGAAGACGTCGGTCTTTCCGCACAAGGAAAGTGGCGGCTGGTTGCTGCCGGTCAAGGCGATGGTGCGAAAGGCCGAGGGGATCGCCGAGGGCGACGACGTGACGGTGACCGTCAGTCTTTAGGCGGTGTTTCGGCCTTGCTATCGCGCGCCTGCGCCTTGCGCTTGCGCAGATTGGCGCGCAGCGCCTCGGCGAGGCGGCGTTCGCGTTCGATATCGGAGGGGGAGGGCGTCTTGCTCACGCCATGAGCCATGCCCGCGAAATCGCCATATCGTCAAGCCTCGCACCTTGACAGGCGCAAGGCGCCCCGTCATAGGCCGCGCCTGCCCAGCGAACATCCGTTTGCCGGCATCCCGGTTGCTGCTGTAGCTCAGTGGTAGAGCGCGTCATTGGTAATGACGAGGTCGACAGTTCAATCCTGTCCAGCAGCACCATTTTCCTGAAGAGCTCGGAAGTTCGCACAGCAGCCGGCGCGTTGAAAACGACGCGCAAGGTCGTCGCAGTTTTACCGCGCAAACCATGCTGAATATCCGCAATCGGCGAAGACCGGATAATCCTGTCGCGCGTTCCGGAATCGGACGTCCCGAGCCCGCAGAGCAGGCGTGCTAGCCGATCAGGTCAGGGTTTTCAGGCCGGACGGGGAATTGCGATGATCTCGTCGAAATCGATCGCGCCGGCGCTCGCGGATCGATCGAAGGGATTGTGGACATCGTAGCCGCAGCGATCGAAGAGCGCGATAATCGCTTCGGGTGACGATCCGTTCCTTGCGAGCAACGGGCGGCTGAATTCGGAAAGGACCACAGGCCGATAATCGCGCAAAGTCTGTTGCGCGCCCTCGAAGACCATGCCTTCCGCGCCTTCGACGTCCACCTTTATGACGGCAGGCCGCAGCCCATTCTCGGCGACGAGGCTGTCGAGGGGCCTGGCCTGAACCGTTTCGGTCTGCACGGCCTGGCCAACTACCGACGGGTGCACGATTCCTCCCATGGACGAATATTCTTCGCGGCCCGGAACGATGTCCAGCGTCGCCAAACTCGCCTCGTTCGACACCAGGCCGTTGTACAATATGACCTTCGTCTCGACATCGTTGATCGTGACATTTTGCGAGAGGCGCGAAAATGCGGCCGTTGTGGGCTCTGCGGCGAGGACGCGCCCCGTCGTCAGCCGCTTCGCCGCCAGAACCGAAAAAAAGCCGACGTTCGCGCCAACATCGACAACATCACGATCGGGCGTCAGATGGGACAGGAAAAGCTGCACCAATTGGGGTTCGTAAAAGCCCTGGGAAAGAAGACGCCGAAGGATATGCGAGCGCGGCCCCAGTATGAATTCGCCGTCAAACTCTTCGACTCTCAGCCGGACATCCGATGCGACGAGACCCTCGACGCGATCGAGAACGGCTCTGGCGGGCGCCTGCCGATATCCCATCCACCTGTTCCGCCCATATAACGGGAGCGAAAAGACCGAACGGATGAACCGCGAACGACGTGCGAAATTCACCAGATCCATTTTGCAGCCTTCCCGAGCTTGATGAAGCTTAGAGGGTCGCAGCCTTGTCGCGCACTTATGTGGCGAGTGCAATTCCCGTCGTCGACGGGTCCGTCGTGCCTGTCCGCATCGTATTCATGATGCTATATCTTCGCGGCGAGCAACCAGTCGTGGAACAGCTTGACCGCCGGCTGGCGCAGCGCGCGGGGGCGGCACACGAACCAATAGCTGTACGGGCTATCGACGTCGAAATCGAACAGGCGGACGAGGCGCGGGTCGTGCGCATCGTCGAAATGATGGCCATGCATGAAGGCGACGCCGATCCCCTGCGCCGCAGCTTCGAGCATCAGCGGTCCCGAATCGAAATAATCGATCCCTGCCGGCTCCAGATAGGGCATGCCGATCGCCTTTTTCCACTCGGCGAAGGTCTCCGGCATCTCGCGATGGAGCAGGACGGTCATCCGTTGCATCTGTTCGGGCACGGCGATCGCGCGATCGCCGTCGGTCAATGTCCGCGAGGCAATCGGGAACACCTTGTCCTGGTCGAGCCGCGCGGCATAGAGCACGGGGTCGATCGAGCGTGCGAGCGCGATCGCGGCGTCGATGCCGTCGCCCAGCCGGGCTTCGGCATGCGACATGGTGTCGATGTCGATATGCAGTTCGGGGTGCTGGCGCCGAAGCTCGGGAAGCCGGGGGAACAGGCGCTGCTGCGCGAAAAGCGGCAGGACGTTGAGGTGCAGGCGCAGCGAGGCGTCGGGGCTGCCGACCTGTTCGATCACGTTACGCAATTCGTCGAGAATCGGCGACAATTGTTCGTGCAGCGCCCGGCCCGCTTCGGTCAGGCTGAGCCCGTGGTGGTGGCGGTTGAACAGCGGGCGGCCGACGGTGTGCTCTAGCGTCTGGATGCGGCGCGACAAAGCGGGCATCGACAGGCCGAGTTCGATTGCGGCCGCCTTGACCGTGCCGTGGCGGGCGACCTCGAGAAAGGCCTCCATGCTGCTGATGGGGGGAAGGCGTGGCATATCGGGTGCCGATGATGACATGACCTTGCCGGACATGCCAGAATTTTGTGCAGTGCGTCATAAATGGCTGTGGTGCCGGGGGTCGCAAATCGGGAACGACCATCCTATCTTCGGCATTCTGACTATTTTGCGGGAGACACGCCTTGGCCGACGCAGCGGTAAAAGAAAAACAGGTCAAACTGCAGGTGGCGAATGCACGCGCCGAAGAAAGCGGGGGAGGAATCGCCCGTATTCCGCGCTCCGCGATGGCCGAACTTGGCGTCACCGAAGGCGATATCGTCCAGATCAGCGGCAAACGCGAGACAGCCTCGCGCGTCGTGCTTCCCTATGCCGAGGATGAAGGGCTGGAAGTCATCCGGCTCGACGGCCTGCTGCGCGCCAATGCGGGCGCGGGCGCGGGCGATATGGTTGTGCTGAGCCGCGTGGAACCGCGCCCCGCGACGCGCGTCATATTCGCTCCGGCGCAGGAGAATCTTCGCCTGCAGGGCTCGGCCAATGCCTTGAAGCGCAGCTTCTTCGGCCGGCCGGTGGTCGCAGGCGATACGGTTGCGACCGCAGGGCAGCAGCGGCTGGAGTCGGGCGACATGCCGCCGCAGCTTCGCCAGATGCTCAACGCGCCCGCCTATGCGCTCGCCGAAGTACGCCTGCTCGTCGTATCGGCGACCCCCAAGGGAATCGTCTTCATTGACGAGAATACCGAAATCGAACTGCTTCCCGAATATCAGGAGCCGCACGACGCGCGCCGCACCGACGTCACTTACGACGATCTCGGCGGGCTTGGCGATACGATCGACCAGCTTCGCGAAATGGTCGAACTGCCGCTGCGCTATCCCGAACTGTTCCAGCGCCTCGGCGTCGATCCGCCGCGCGGCGTGTTGCTGCATGGGCCGCCGGGAACAGGCAAGACGCGGCTGGCGCGCGCGGTCGCCAATGAAAGCGACGCGCAATTTTTCCTGATCAACGGGCCCGAGATCATGGGCAGCGCCTATGGCGAGTCCGAAAAGCGGCTGCGCGACGTGTTCGAGGCGGCCGCGAAGGCTGCACCGTCGATCCTGTTCATCGACGAGATCGATTCGATCGCGCCGAAACGCGGGCAGGTGCAGGGCGAAGCCGAGAAGCGCCTCGTCGCGCAATTGCTGACGTTGATGGACGGGCTGGAGCCGCGAACGAACCTTGTCGTCATCGCGGCGACCAATCGCCCCGACGCGATCGACGAGGCGCTGCGGCGTCCGGGCCGTTTCGACCGCGAAATCGTGATCGGCGTTCCCGACGAAAGCGGCCGGCGCGAGATCCTAGGCATCCATACGCGCGGCATGCCGCTCGCCGAGAATGTCGACCTTGCCGAACTTGCGCGCACGACCTTCGGCTTCGTCGGCGCCGACATGGCGGCGCTGACGCGCGAAGCCGCGATCGAGGCGGTGCGGCGGATCATGCCCAAGCTCAACCTTGAGGAAGGCACGATCCCCCCCGAGGTGCTCGCGGAATTGCGCGTCACGCGTGAGGACTTCAACAACGCGCTGAAACGCGTCCAGCCGTCGGCGATGCGCGAAGTGATGGTGCAGGCGCCGAAGACGCGGTGGAGCGACATCGGCGGGCTCGACGCCGCGCGCGACAAGCTGATCGAGGGGATCGAACTGCCGCTGAAGAACCCTGCGGCCTTTCGTCGGCTCGGCATTCGTCCGGCGAAGGGCTTCCTGCTTTATGGGCCCCCCGGAACCGGCAAGACCCTGTTGGCGAAGGCGGCGGCACGCGAATCCGATGCGAACTTCATCTCGATCAAATCGTCGGATTTACTTTCGAAATGGTATGGCGAGAGCGAGCAGCAGATCGCGCGTCTGTTCGCCCGCGCACGCGCGGTTGCGCCGACGATTATCTTCATCGACGAACTCGACAGTCTGGTGCCAGCACGCGGCAGCGGCGCGTCGGGCGAACCACAGGTGACCGAACGCGTCGTCAACACGATCCTCGCCGAGATGGACGGGATCGAGGAGATGCAGTCGGTGGTCGTCATCGGCGCCACCAACCGTCCGAATCTGATCGACCCGGCGTTGCTTCGTCCGGGCCGGCTCGATGAACTGATTTACGTCGCGGTGCCCGACAAGGAAGGGCGCCGCCGCATCCTCGAAATCCAGACCGGCAAGATGCCGCTGGCGAAGGATGTCGACCTCGCGGTGCTCGCCGAAAAGTCGGACCGCTTCACTGGTGCCGACCTTGAAGATCTGACGCGCCGCGCGGGGCTTGCCGCGCTCAAGCGGTCGCTCGACAGCGACACGGTGACGATGGAAGATTTCGAAGCGGCGCTGAAGGACACCCGCGCCTCGGTGACCGAGGCGATGGAAAAGGATTATGAAAAGATCCAGGGCGAGATCAAGCAGGCCGCGATGAGCGTCGATCCGATCGGCTTCTTCGCGCCCGGCATGCTCAAGCCCGTGCGCGAGCGCAAGCACGACGATACGGCCGACTAAAGCTGTTGTTCCTTGGGCTGGTTCGGTTTCAGCGCCGACCAGCCCCACAGGACCAGCCAGCCGCAAAAGCCCGCCATCAGGCCGTAAGCGGCCATCGGATGCCAATTATAGAGCAGCACCCCGACCGCGGGCGATACGATATAGGCCGACCCGTTGATCGATGCGGTCATCCCCGCGACGCTGCCCTGATCGCGGCGCGGCACCGATAGCGACGCGCCCGCGGTGAAACCGGGACGGAACAGCCCGAAGCCGAGCGAGGCGAGGGCGAAGCCGATGATGATGCCGTGGAAGTCATAAGACAGGCCGGTCATCACCGTCCCGAGCCCGCCGAGACTGGCGCCGCAAAGCACCGCGGTACGCGGCGACATCTTGAGCAGCGGGATCAATCCCCATTGCGACAGCAGCGTTGCGAAGGCGCCCGCCATCAATACGATCCCCGTCATCGCGGCGCCCTCGTCGGGACGCAGGCGGAGGTGCAGGCGGTCGAGGATCAGGAAGCCGATCACGCCGAGCACCATCGCTTGCGCCTGCCCGCCGAACAAGCCGGCGAGCAACCACGGCCGCACGCGCGTATCGGTCCAGCGAAGGGGAGGGGTATCGACGGCCTGATCGATGATCTGGTCCTCGGCTTCTTCGGCGGCGGTCTGCGGTGAGCCACCCGTGGTGGGATAGGAAACGATCGCGCCGCGCGCGGCATAGCGGGGCATGTCGTCGGGCAGGCGCCAGCGCAGCATGACGAGCACGCCGAGGCCGATCAGCGCAAAGACGAGCAAGGGCCCGGCGAGGCCGACGATCGGCAGGATGAAGAAGGGAGCGATCGCGGGGCCGATGACGGTGCCGAGCCCGAAGGACGAGGAAACGAGCGAAAGCGCCTGCGTCCGCTGCGCGGGGTCGGTGCGCGCTGCGACATAAGCCTGTACCGCGGGGGGCGAGGCCGAGCCGAAGCCGCCGTAGAGGCTGCGAAACACCGCAAAGACGATGAAGGTGACCCCTGCAGCGAGATAGCCCTGAAGCCCGGCCCAGAGGGTCAGCCCGCACAAGGCCATCGACGACAGGAAGCCGATAACGCCGAGCGCCATCAATGCCTTGCGGCCGCGCTTGTCCGACTGGCGCGCCCAATGCGGCGCGGTGAGCACCCAGAGCAGCGCCGACCAGCTGAACGCCAGGCTGACCCAGACGTCGGGGATGCGCAATTTGGCGCCAATTGCGGGCAGGATCGATTGCATCGCGGTGTTGCCCGCGGCGGCGACCAGCATCACCGCGAAGAGCACCGCCATACGGTCGGAGGGGATGGAATGCGATGTCGTCGCCATGTTCGCCCCCTCCTTGGCTTTGGTCGGTAACGCCGCTTCTCCCTACACGCGGGCGCCCCGCTGTCTAGAGTCAAGACAGACTCTTTCCTTGCGCCAACGCGCCGATTTTGCCACGCCTTTGGTAACCGCAACAACGCGAAAGCCAACATGACCAATCCGCGGGCGCAGGCCCAAGAAACAAAAGCCCCGCTGACCCGCCGGGTTCGCGAAGGCGTAAAACGCTTTTTCGGACCGTGGGGCATGTTCGTCCGCGGCTTCATCAAGCATCCGGTCATGGTGGGATCGATCGTGCCGTCGTCGCCGACGCTGATCCGCCACATGCTGAAGCCCGTCGACTGGAAGAACACGAAGCTCTTCGTCGAATATGGCCCGGGCGTCGGCACATTTTGCCGCCCCATACTCGAACATATGGCCGGCGATGCGACGCTGATCGCGATCGACACCAACGAGGATTTCATCGACTATCTGCGTAAGGACATCCGCGACAGCCGCTTCATCGCGGTCCACGGCTCGGCCTCTGATGTCGAAGAGATCGTACGCGCGCATGGTTTCGAGCACGCCGACTATGTCCTTTCGGGCTTGCCTTTTTCGACGCTTCCCGCCGGCGTCGGCCCGGCGATTGCCGCCGCGACGTACCGCGTGCTTCGCCCCGGCGGCGCGTTCCTTGTCTATCAGTTCCGCGCTCGCGCGCGCGATTTCCTGGCCGTCCACTTCAATCGCATCGACAATGCGTTCGAATGGGTCAATGTCCCGCCCTGCTTCCTGTTCTGGGGCTGGAAGGACTAAACTTCCGGGTCGGGATCGCCGAGCCCGAAGTTCAATTTTCGCGACACCGTATAATCGACGATGCCGACCACGAACCAGGCGAGCGTCCAGCGGATGCGCGTCAGCCAACCGGCGCGCGCCTTGTGCGAATTCGGTGTGATGACTTCGCAATCGGACCGCATTTCCGCGACGAAACCGCGCATCTGTCGGGCAAAGCCCGCGTCGGCGATCCGCACCATCACCTCGACATTCACGAACAGGCTGCGCACGTCGAAATTGGCCGAGCCGATATAGACGACATCATCGATGATGATCAGCTTCATGTGCAGTTTGCACGGCTGATATTCACACACATCGGCGGATTTGCGCAGCAAATAGCCGTAGAGCAGGCGCGATGCGCCGATCGTTGCTGCATTGTCCGATTTGCCTGCCATCACGAAGCGCGCCCGCCCACGCTGCGCGACGCGTCCGAGGCGGCGGAGCATGCCCTGGCCCGGGGAAAAATAGGCCATCGCCATGTCGAGTTGGCGCGCGTTTTCGAGGTCAGCGCGCACCGCGCGGGCCCAGGGCGACAGCCGCTGGGTGGGGCCGCCGACCAGCCAGGATATCGCGCCATTGTCGATCGGCCATTCGCGGATCAGTCGCCGCAACATCAGCAGTTTGCCGTCGTTGTTGACGGTGTAATCATGGATTTCGTCGAACCATAGCGCCGCGCGTGCGATACTCGGTCCCTTGACGATCATCCCGATGTCGAACCAGCAATCGCTGCGCGGGGGGCTCAGATAATCGTCGGCGATGTTGAAGCCGCCGGTTACCGCCACATGATCGTCGATCAGGACCAGTTTCTGGTGGTTGCGGATCAAATAGGTCGAGCGCCAGCGGCGCGAGAAAAAGGTAACGCTGCCGCCGGCTTCGCGAAGCGGCGCGAACAGGCCGTCGGGCGTGTCGCCCGACCCGAAGCTGTCGATAACCGCGCGCACGCGCACGCCGCGTCTGGCGGCGACCAGCAAGGCGTCGACGATGCGCACGCCCGCGGCGTCGCCCTCGAAAATATACATGATGATGTCGATGCTGTGCGCCGCGCCGTTGATCAGGTCGAGCAGCCGGGTCAGCCGCTCGCCGCCGTCGAAGATCAGCTCGAGCCGGTGACCAGCCACGTCCGCCGTCAGTCGTTCGGACAAGTCGACGGGTGCGCAGGCTTCGGTCATCAACCGCTCATAGGCCGGTGTCTGCAAAGCCCGCAAGGGCAGCGCTTTGATTGACATCGCCCGCCGGTGCTGCTAGCGCGCAGCGCTTGCCGCCATGCCCCTCCAAAGGGCTGGCCTCTCCTATACCTAAGGAAACAATATGGCCCGCGTTACCGTCGAGGATTGCGTCGACAAAGTTCCCAACCGTTTCGACCTGGTCCTGCTCTCCGCGCATCGCGCGCGCGAGATTTCGGGCGGTTCGGAGCTGACCGTCGATCGCGACCGCGACAAGAACCCGGTCGTCGCGCTGCGCGAGATCGCCGAACAGACCGTGCGTCCGAAGGATCTGAAGGAAACGCTCGTCGGTTCGATGCAGAAGGTCGTCGTCGACGATGACGATACGCCCGATGAAATCAGCTCGATCAGCCGCTCGGCCGAAGCGCTTCGCCTGACCGCCGCTGCGCCGCCGCGCAGCCCCGCGGGTGGTGGCAGCGACTTCGAATAAGCGCTGTATAATCCGATCACCAAGGGGGCCGCAGGAAACTGCGGCCCTTTTTGTGTCAGTCGACCTCGGTCAACTCGGCAATGCGGATGGCCTTTGACGCCAGCATGGGTTCGATGATCCGCTGGATGCGATGCGCGCGCGGCGAACCGACCGTGATATTGAACAGGCTGTTCGCGATCACGTCGGCGATCTGGACCCCGTCGCTGCGTTTGCTGTCGGCCAGCGACGCACGGCCCCATTGGCCGAGCCCCGCCTGTATCTCTTCGCGTACATGCGAAAGGATCTTCGGATCATAGCGTCCGTCGTCGATCACGACGTCGGTACAGACCCCGCCGGTTTCGGGCAGCCAGTGGCCAACCGCACTGTTGAGCAACGCGCCATAGAGCGCGAGGTCGCTGGGCAGCGTGCCGCCCGGGTTTTGCGCGAGCTTGTCGCGTTCGGCGACGGCCACCCAGGCGCGGCCGCCGGCGCGGTCGAAGAGTTCGAGCAGATAGGCGCGTTCGACAACGCTGATGCGGCTGCCCTTGAGTTCGCCGCGCAGTCCGGTCACGCCACGAAAGCGCGCGTGGATGTCCGCCGCGGCCTTGGGGGTCAGCATCACCGCCGAAAAGGTCATCGCGCCGGCGTTGAGACCACCCGATTCATCGCAATAAATGGTCATCTAGCGGTTCACCGAACCCGGCCGAAAAAAGCGACCGAGCGGCTTTGCCCCGGGGCGATCGCATCGGGCCACAGCCAGCGGACATGCGTCACATCGGCGGCCGTCGCGGGACGGGGCGCCGCGCCGCCGACGGGCACCGTCAGCGCCGCGAGCGCGCCGAACGTCTTGCCGCCGTCGGTCGAAACGCCGAAACCCGCCGTATCGGCGGTGTCGTCGAACATAAGGCCCTCGGGGATCGGATTGACCAAATTGAGCCCTGCCGCGGGGGCTGCGCCGTTGTTGGTGAAGGTGAGCGCTACGCGGACGCGGTCGCCCGGGACGACCACATCGGGTGCAACATAGGTCTTTTTCGGCGGTTGGCCGTCCGACGACGCGGTCGATTTTTCGAGTTCGATCTTGCTTGTCAACGAGCCGGTACCCTGCGCCGCCGCCGGCTGAATGCCCGCCGCAAAAACGGCCGCCAAGGCCAGGGCATTCCACGCTTTGCCGATCATCGCCGTCTCCTTTGGTCCTGGCCGCACCTTTGACGCATCAAACGGGGCAGGGATAGCGTTTCTTCATCAGCGCATCGAACGCCGAATAGACGCTGACCGACTTGCGTGCCGAGACGGGATAACTGCGCAGGTGGGACAGCCATTGATCGGGGGTCAGGCTCCCCGATTCCGGGGGGCAACTTGTCGTCTTGCGACCGGCGCGGCGTTCGGCATCGATCCGCGCCTTATAGCGTTTGCCCGCGGCGACCACTTCGCCCTTGAGCTGGTTTCCCTGCGGGGTCGCGAGCGCCAGCGGGCCGAGCCGTTCGAGCGAGGCTGCGCGCGCGAGGAATGCCGCGACGCTCATGTCGCCTGGCGCCATCGCACAGAGGAAGGGGGCGGCGAGCAGGGCAGGCAAGATGCGTGCATATGTCCCTTTGGTCATATGCCGCAACTTGCCCCCACCCAATGAATAGTCCCTGAATCGAAGGAGCTAGGCGGAAAGCCTAGGCGCCCTGCGGGTTGGCGTCACCGAACGGGCGCGGCTTGCGCTTGATCTGCGGGATGCCGCCGGCATGGCCCGACACCGGGGTGCCGCGCTTGCCGGCTTCGTCTTCGCGGCCGATGTCTTCGCCCTTGATCGCGCGCTTCGATTCCTCGCCCGACAGCGTCTCATATTCGAGTAGCGCACCGGCGAGCAGATGAAGCTCGTCGATATTGTCGGTCAGCACCTTGCGCGCGACCTTTTCGCCTTCCTCGACGAGGCGGCGGACTTCGGCGTCGATCAGCTTGGCGGTCTCTTCCGACATATTCTGCGCGCGCGACACGCTATGGCCGAGGAATACCTCGTCCTGATTGTCGCGATAGCGCAGCCAGCCGAGCTTTTCGGACATGCCATATTCCATGACCATCGAACGCGCCATGTCGGTCGCCTGCTGGATGTCGTTCGACGCGCCGGTGTTGAGCTCGTCCTTGCCGTAGATCAGCTGTTCGGCGATGCGGCCGCCGAAGCAGAGCGCAAGGCGCGCCTTCATCTGCTTCATATTGGTCGAATAACGATCGCGTTCAGGCAGGTTCCACGTCACGCCCAGCGCGCGGCCGCGCGGGATGATCGTGACCTTGTGCAGCGGATCGCAGCCGTCGACGTGCAGCGAGACGAGCGCGTGGCCGGCCTCGTGATAGGCGGTCGACTTCTTTTCGTCCTCGGTCATGACCATCGAGCGGCGTTCGGCGCCCATCATGACCTTGTCCTTCGCCTCTTCGAACTCGTCGTTGGCGATCAGGCGCTTGCCCTTGCGCGCGGCAAGCAGCGCAGCTTCGTTGCAAAGATTGGCCAGATCGGCGCCCGAGAAGCCCGGGGTTCCGCGCGCGACGCGGCGGAGGTCGACGTCGGGTGCGAGCGGCTTCTTGCGCGTGTGGACTTCAAGGATCTTCTGGCGGCCCTCGATGTCGGGGCGCGGCACGACGACCTGGCGGTCGAAGCGGCCCGGACGCAGCAGCGCGGGATCGAGCACGTCGGGGCGGTTCGTTGCCGCGACGATAATGATGCCTTCATTGGCTTCGAAGCCGTCCATTTCGACGAGAAGCTGGTTCAACGTCTGTTCGCGCTCGTCGTTACCGTTGCCGAGGCCGGCGCCGCGATGGCGGCCGACCGCGTCGATTTCGTCGATGAAGACGATGCACGGCGCGTTGCGCTTGGCCTGTTCGAACATGTCGCGGACGCGCGATGCGCCGACACCGACGAACATTTCGACGAAGTCCGAACCCGAAATGGTGAAGAAGGGAACGCCTGCTTCACCCGCGATTGCGCGGGCGAGCAAAGTCTTGCCGGTGCCGGGCGAGCCGACGAGCAACGCGCCCTTCGGAATCTGACCGCCGAGTTTCGAAAATTTGGTCGGATCGCGCAGGAACTCGACGATTTCTTCGAGCTCTTCGCGTGCTTCATCGATGCCCGCGACGTCGTCGAAGGTCACCTTGCCCTGCTTTTCGGTCAGCATCTTGGCGCGCGATTTGCCGAAGCCCATCGCGCCCGAGCCGTTGTTCTTCTGGACCTGGCGGAAGACGAAAAAGGCGATGCCGAGGATCAGCAGGAAGGGCAGCGACTGGACGAGCATATACATCCAGAAATTCGGCGCTTCGGTCGCCTTGCCGTCATATTTGACGCCATTGTCGTTGAGCATCTTGAGCAGTTCGGGATCGCGCACGACGTTGGCGCTGAAACGGTCGCCGTTCGACAGCGTGCCCGTCACCTTGTCTTCGGACAGCACGACGTCCTTGACGGCGCCTTCCTCGACCTTTTGCCGGAACTCGGAATAGGCAAGCGGATTGCCGACAGGCTGCGAAGCGCCGCCGAACATCGAGGCGACGAGGAGCATCGCAAGCAGAATGCCGCTCCAGATCATCACGCTCTTCATCCAGGGATTGCCCTGCGGTTCCTTGTCGTCCTGCATTCGGATTCGTTCCTCAACGGCGCGGTACTGCGCTCCTATCCGCACAAGATAGGATAATCGGGTTAAATGACAATGAGGCAATCAGCCCTTTTTCGCTGCTTTCCTGCGCGGCGCCGCGGAAATGCGCCAGATCGTCCCTTCGAGGCCGCGCACCGCATCGATCAAGAGCGCGCCGACCATCGCTCGCCGCCCTTCGTGCATCGCGGCGATCACGCCGTCGAGCGAGGCACCGCGCAGCACGAGCTGCGGCGCGTTGGCGCGCAACCGCTGCGCGACGATGCGGCGAAACATCTCGGGCGGATAGCCGTCGTTGCGGATCACCGCGACGTCCGACGCATCGGGCCAGGAAGCAATCAGCCGTTCGACCGCCCAGTCGAGCGCCTCGTCGGCTTCGGCGAGCCACGCCGCCGATTTGGCCGCGGCAGCAGGGTCGAGCGCGGTCTGCGACTGAAGCGCGTGACGCAGCCTCGCCCGATCGAAGCGATTGTCGCTGTTCGACGGATCGTCGACGAAGGGCAGGTCGTTTTCGAGCGCCAGATGGACAAGCTCGCTGCGCCGCCAGTGCAGGAGCGGGCGCAGGATTGCCCCATTGCGCGCGCGGATCGCGGCAAGCCCGCCGACGCCGCTGCTGCGGTTGAGCCGCATGACGATCGTCTCCAACTGATCGTCGGCATGGTGCGCCGTGACGATCTGGTTGAGTGCCTTGGCCTCGCGCCATTGTTCGAGCAGGCGGTAGCGTTCGGTGCGCGCCGCGGCCTGCAACGAGCCTTTGATCGGAGCGGGTGGCCGCAGCGTCGAATGCGGAATATGCTCGCGTTCGCAAAAGCTCGCGACCATGCGCGCCTCATCGTCCGAGCCCTTGCGCAGGCCATGGTCGACCGTCGCTGCCCAGACCTGTCCGGGCAGCAGCGACGCCATCAGCCAGAGCAGCGCCATGCTGTCGGGCCCGCCCGAAACGGCGACGCCATAGTGGAGGCGGTGCCAGTCGGACCCGACGAGCGCGGCGAGATCGCCGGCGAGCCGGTCCGCGGCGTCGCGGTCAGCAACCTGCTTTTGTTTTTGCGGCGGCAGCATCGGTCCGGACATCCTGCGGCGCCTTGTCGCCATAGACTTCGTCGAGTTCGCGGAACGCCTTGCACGCGTCGGCCTTGCGGCCGAGCTTGTCGAGCGCGACGCCCATGTACATCAGGCTGTGCGGCGCGCGTGCGCCGCTCGGGCGATCCTTGTAATTATTGTAAAAGGCGACCGCGGCAAGGCTCGGCTTGCCTTCGTCGAGATAGGAGCGGCCGAGCAAATTCTGCGCAAAGCTCGCCTGGCTGCTCTTCGGCCATTTGGTAACGACGGTCTTCAGCTGCGCCTGCGCTTCGGGATAGAGCTTCGCTTCCCACAGGCGATAGCCATAGTCGTATGCGTCCTTGGTTTCGTTGCCGCTGGCCGGGACCTCAACCTTCTGGACGAGCGCGAGCCGCGCGGCGTCGGTGGTCGCGGGCTTTGCCGCCGGCTTGTCGGCGGGCTTCTTCACCGGGGTGGCCGCGACCGTGGTCGCCGCTGCCGGCGGCTTCACCGCCGGGGCGAGGCTGGCGGGCGTCGCGGTGGGGGCGGCTTCGACTGCGGGATCGGCGAAGCGCTTGTCCATTTCGGCCTTGTAGGCGGTGAACTGCTTTTCGAGTTCACGGAGCTGGAAGGCATTTTGTTCGGTCTGGCCAGTGAGTGCCTGCAACTGCGATTCGAGCGCGTCGACGCGCGCGGTCAGGTCGATCACCGGAGCATTGGTGCGCGCGCGTTCGCCGGGCGTGTTGTCGGGCGCGATCTCGCCCTCGAAGAAGGTCGGGCTGCCGCCCGGGAAGACCGACCGTTGGACCGCGCGCATTTCCTTTTCAAGCCGTTCGACCCGCTTGACGACCGCAGTATCCTGCGCCGCCGCGGGCATCGCCGCCACGAGCGCGACCGTTGCCGCTCCAAGGAAAGTGATCTGACGCATCATCATCTGCCGTTAGGTCCCCACTAATTAACCATTTCGTTGCTCATAACGCGGCAAAGCACGGCAGCGCAAACCCATTTCGGTGCACTGCCGCTCGAGCCGGCCCGATTGATCGGCGGTTCAGCCCTTGGGGCGCGGTCCCGCCGCCGGTGCCGGTGCGCCATTGCCTTCGGCGCGCGCCACCAGATCCGCGGGCTTCAGCGAGACATTCTTGACCAGCGTGTCGGCGGGGCCGATCGGGCCGATGTCGCGGCCGCCGACGGTGACCTTGAGCGCCTGCGGGATGCTCGTGCGCAGCGTGAACTGTTCGATATATTCGGGCGGGACCTGATAGGTTTCGCCCGCGTCGAGCGTGCGCCAATTCTCGGTCTTGCCCTTTGCGTCGTCGAAACCGATCCAGACTTCCGAAACGCCCGTCAGCACGACCGGTGCGTTCGCGGCGACGGCGGACTGCCCGGTTGCGGCCTTGGTCGCCGGGGTGGCCCCAGCATCGCTCTGCGGTGCTTCCGACGCGTCGGCGGCGCGATTCTGCGCCGCGATCAGGGCTTCGTCGGGTTCGACCGACAGGAAACGCCATACGCCATACGCCGATGCGAGCAGCAGCGTGACGATGACGAGGGTCCAGGTCAGCCGCGCGGTGGGCAGGCGTGCCGGATCGGTCGGCTCATAGGCTTCGTACAGCGGACGCGAGCCATAGGCGTCTTCTTCGAGCTCGTGGCGAATTGCGGAGCCGATCTCGGCCTCGGGAAGATCGACGGCGCGGGCATAGGCGCGCGCGAAGCCGGTGACATAGGTCCGGCCCGGAAGTTCCGAATAATCGGACTTTTCTATCGCGGCGAGATGGCGCTGGGTGATGCGCGTGCGGGTCGCGACATCGGCAAGCGACAGCCCTGCAGCCTCCCGCGCCAGCCGGAGCCGATCGCCGGTGCGCGTGATCGCAAGCTCGCCCTGTTCCGGGGCGACGTCCTCATCTGCCATTACTGTCTCCGTGCCGGCCGTTTGACCCAGATCGACCGTGTCGCCCATTCATCGCATTTACGGCGCGGGAAAGTCAAATGAAGTTCGGTAAATTGCTGGTTGAAAGGATGCCGATTTGGGGTTGGTGGAATTGGCGTCTGGATCGAACGGAACCAGCAGTAAAGATGGTCCGCGCAGGTGGGCACGTCCAAATCGGGAAAGGTCGGTGCAAGGGCCTGCCGTCGCCGTCCCATGATCTCACTATGGCGGATTTCGGCGTTTTTTTTACTCACAGAGTGGATACAGCGGCCTATGCCCGAGAACCGCGCATTTTCTCACACTCTAAAAGAGGGCACCGATCTGCCGCCCAGATCGAATGTTCGCCGGTGCACTGCATACTCCCATTGCTAGGCAGTCATGGAAGCTGGGTTCGTCAAAACCTGACATCGCGTCTGCTATCAAATGTTATGGTCGCATGGCGATGTCGCAATTACACTATCGGTGGACTGGTGGGGCTGGTGAGGCTCGGGAAGTCGTAGATTTCGTCATTCAGGCATTCGTGACAAACGAAGTCTTGGTGAAACCGAGGCGGCGGCATCATGAGTGGCCCAGAAAACGCTTTCCAGCCTGTCATCTGCGCGGCCTCGTCTAGAGGATTGCCACATGAGCAGCAGACAGGCTTCGTTGCCCGCCAAGCTTCGTCCTTAGCTTCCGCTTCGTCTTTCAACCTACCTGGTCGTTTTCCGAAAAGAGCGCGGGCTCTGATGGATTCAAAATCATATCCAGCGCCGTAATTATATACCCTCTTTATCGCGCCGTTCCTGGCTTCGGTTTTGCCATTTGTTAGCCGCCCGTGGTCGAAAAAATTCAAGATCTCGTCGTGCCAGTTGTCGATGGCCGACGCGACCGCTGCGAAAACGTGCAGGGGATCGTTCGGTATGGATGCGCGCCATTCGTCGATCGCCGCCTCTGCCGTCGCGCGGTCGTGCAATTCCCAGATACTCAACAAGGCTTCTTTGGACTCGTACGCCGCATAGAGCTTGGATGAATTGGCCAGCCAACCTCCAAGGTCGAGTGCCTCGCTAGGGCTTAACTCTGACCGTCGTTTGAGAAATATCCCGTTCACGCTTTTTAACTCAGTCGTTGTCTCGAGGTGAATGGTTCTTTGATAACGACGACGCGCCTCATCCATTGCATCGTTCACTTTATCAACCATGTGCCACCGGTCGACGATAACGGCGGCCTGCGGAATTGTTCTCTTCACCGCCGCCCTATACTGCCACCTCATGTCCATAGTGACGGCCTCAACGTCCCCCCGGTTCGGTAGTCGCATGAGGAAGTTCCGGATAGACGCCATGGTTCGGTTGGGGAGCATCTCGAACGGCCAGCTGTCGTCAAGGTTGATGAAGATGGCCCGAAACACATCGCGGAGCTTCAGTTCATCAAGGCCGATGTGGCGGGGCGCTCGTAAATCGCGCGCGTGCTTTTTAGACAACTGCGTGTGATATGCCTTGCTGATAACTCCGACGGTTTTCTCAGGCACACCAGTGTCTTCGGTAACATGAGCGATTGGTTTCAATAGAGATTGTTTTTCGATGTAATTGACCAAGCGCTTGGTCATTCGGTACGAGTGATGCATTCCCCGCAATGGCTGCATGAATGAGGCGCCGCACTCGCGACAAGTATATTTGGTCAGGTGGACGTGGATGAACGTAGTCCGGCCGTGAACTGGCGCGTCGACGAACTTCTTCGTTCGTCCTCCGCGTTTGCTCAGGCTGCCGGGGATTCCGCATCGCTTGCACGCTTTGGGTGCGAGCTCATAGGTGGCAGTGATCTGATAGGCCTCGTTTTCGTCAATGACGACGTCAGAAACCGACCAGTCTGGCATCAGGAGAATATTCCACATGCTCTCTGTAGTGATATGAAATCTATTAATAAAATCTATAGGGCGCCGGTGAAATTGATCGTGTTTTGGTTGCATCTGCGCTCGCGCTGGAACCGCGCCCGGGTTATGTCTAGCGGATGATGGGTTCGACGGATTCCCCATCACCAGCGATGATCCCGCGGACAAAGCTCTGCTGGACGAGTTCGCGACCTTGCCTGGGCGCACGGGCAACTGATGCCATCTATTACCGGCGATCCGGCGAACATCGCAACTGAGACCTCGGATCGGATGGCCCAATCAGCAATTTCAGAACGTTGTACAAGACCGCGTCCATACCCGCAGCGTCGTCGCGCTCCTGGGCACGGGCATCCGCCGGCAGACGAGGCCGCGTTCAAGGCGTGGCGCGCAATTTGGGTGCAGCTGACATCACATTGGCCATCGGATGACGCGTGGATTGCCTCGCGCGGTCTGGCGCGGCACCTTCTAATCCACAGCTGTGAAATCGAAAATTTACCTCCGACATTCAAAACGCGGGCTGTAATGGAGGTCCAATTACAGCTCTTAATTTTGCAATCACCGATGAAGGCATTTTTCTCGCGACCGACACGCTAGTCAGCCGCGATGGTCGGCCATTGATGTTTACAGCCAAGGTCCTGACGCTGCCTCACCTGAACGGTCTTATATCCGGAACGGGTTCGATGGTCCTGTTTCAACGTAAGCGATGTTCGGGCCCCACCTTGTTTGGTTTCGTGATTGAGGCAGACCAGAGGGGATATGGACGACGCGACGCTAACGACCGGACTGGACACGCGCACTGGAGTTAGTCCGGAGCCGGCCCGGCGCCTCGAGGTGTTCAGTGGGACGGTCGGTCGACGCCGATCGTGGACCGTGGAGCAGAAGTTGGCGATCGTCGCAGAAGCGCAGCATTGCGATAATCTGACGGCGCTTGCTCAGCGGCACGATATCCGGACCTCCCAGCTCTACACCTGGCGCCGCGAGCTTCGTTACGCGCTGGAAGCCCAGCGTGGCTCGATGGATGCGGAGCCGATGTTCGTGCCGGTGGTCGCCGACAACGCCCGACGCAGCGATGTCGCGATAGAAGTGGAGATCGATGGTGCCGTGATCCGGATTGGGCGAACGGCCAAGGCCGATCTGGCTGCTGCCGTGGTGCAAGCCCTTCGGTCGGCTCGATGATCGGGCCTGGCGCTGGCGCCCGCGTCATGATCGCAACGCGGCCCGTAGATTTCCGCAAAGGGCCGGACGCGTTGGCGGCGTTGGTCGGTGCCGAGTATGGCGGCGATCCCTTTTCCGGGGTGATTTACGTCTTTCGGGCGAAGCGGACCGACCGGATCAAGCTGGTCTGGTGGGATGGAACCGGCCTGTGCCTGATGGCTAAGAAGCTGGAGTCAGGGAGCTTCAAGTGGCCGGGGATTCAGGACGGCGTGATGCGTGTGACGGCGGCACAACTTGGCGCTCTGCTGGAAGGTCTGGACTGGCGCCGAGTGCATGGCGGACGCCGCCCGATCGCTCCGCAGATTGCCGGTTGACGCGGCCTTCCCATGCTGATTCACTGCTTCCATGCTCATGGAAGCCGACCTTCCCGATGACGTTGAAGCGCTTCGCGCGCTCGTCCTCGAACAGGCTCGCGAGCTCGATGCGCTCAAGATTTTCAAAGCCGAGGTCGAGCGTCTACAAGCGATCATCGACGCCCTGCAGCGTCACCGTTTTGGCCGCCGGTCCGAACAGCTCGATCCCGATCAGTTCCAGCTTGCCCTCGAGGAAGTCGAGACGGCCTTGGCCGCGGCCGAACACGCTCGCGACAAGGCAAGCGGGGCTCCGGCACAGCGGCCGCGGAAGACCAACCGGGGTTCGCTGCCGACGCATCTGGAGCGGGTCGAACAGATCGTCGATGTCGAGACGAAGACCTGTGTCTGTTGTGGCGGCGCGCTTCATCAGATCGGCGAGGACGTCGCCGAGCGCCTCGATGTCGTGCCGACCACCTTCCGTGTCCTCGTCACCCGCCGCCCGCGCTACGGTTGCCGTTCATGCGAGGGTGCGGTCGTGCAGGCCCCGGCACCGCCGCGGATCGTCGAGGGCGGTATCCCGACCGAAGCGCTGATCGCGCAGGTGCTGGTCTCCAAGTATGCCGACCATCTTCCGCTATACCGGCAGACACAGATCTATGCCCGGCAAGGTATCCAGCTCGATCGCTCGACGCTGGCCGACTGGGTTGGCCGGGCGGCATGGTATTTGCGCCCCTTGCGCGATCACATCCTCGAGCGATTGCGAAGATCGGAACGCTTGTTCGCCGACGAGACGACGGCGCCGGTGCTCGATCCCGGACGCGGGCGGACCAAGACCGGGCAGCTATGGGCCTATGCACGCGATGATCGCCCCTGGGGCGGCAACGATCCGCCGATGGTCGCCTATGTCTATGCCGCCGACCGCAAGGCTGAGCGGGCAGAAGCCCATCTCGGCGATTTCGCGGGCATCCTGCAGGTCGACGGCTATGGCGGCTATGCCGCGCTGGCGAAGCGGCGTCAGCAGATTCGGCTCGCCTTCTGCTGGGCCCATGTGCGCCGCAAGTTCTACGAGCTCGCCGACACATCGCCGGTCGCCACCGAGGTGCTGCGCCGCATCGCCTTGCTCTATGCCATCGAAGACGAGGTGCGAGGTGCGCCGCCCGAACAGCGCCAACAAGCCCGGGGCGAGCGCAGCCGCGCCATCATCGACGATCTGCGTCGGTTTCTTGAAGCCCGCAGCCGTCAGGTCAGCGCCAAAGCGAAGATCGGTGAAGCAATCCGCTACGCGCTCACTCGCTGGGACGGGCTCTCCCGCTTCCTCGACGATGGCCGGGTCGACCTCGATAGCAATGCCGTCGAGCGGTCGATCCGCCCCCTCGCTTTGAACCGCAAAAATGCCCTCTTCGCAGGCTCTGATGAAGGCGGAGACAACTGGGCCGTCATCGCCACGCTCATCGAAAACTGCAAGCTCTCCGGTCTCAACCCCCACACTTGGCTGACCGAAATACTGACCAAGCTCGCCAACGGGCATCCCGCCAATGCCGTCCGCAACCTCATGCCCTGGACCGCCGTGGCCTGAAAACATCGCTTAC